>NZ_JCAXEW010000015.1:0-163907 GCF_059759275.1 Ferdinandcohnia sp. GQ5 | reverse complement strand
AGGAGCTGAGTTAGCAATGAAAAAACATATAGAAAATAGTTTATCTTCTGCTATAACGGCAATTGGTATATATGAAAAAAATAACTCTACATGGTAATTTAGTTTTCCAACTACTTTTGCTTACAAATGACTTGAAATTAAACACAATTGAGAGGGGTATAAAAAGGTATGATGAAACCATGGAAATTTAACACTCAAGCTGTTCACAATGAACAACAACCAGATGAAATGTCTGGAGCAGTATCACAGGCAATAATACCAGCCGTAGCATACTCATTTGAAAATGCAGAATCTGCAGTTGAAGTTGTTACAGGGAAAAAAGAAGGAAGATATTATGGTCGATATGGCAATCCAACTACTAGAACATTAGAGAAAAAAATAGCCTCTTTAGAAGGAGCTGAAGATGCCTTGGGAGTTAGTAGTGGCATGGCAGCGATAAGTGTGGCATTAATGGCTCATCTTTGTTCAGGTGATCATGTTATTGTAACTAAGGATGTATATGGAGGGACTCACAAATTTTTATCAACTATTGCTAGCAGGTACGGTATTGAATACGATTTTGTAGATTGTACTAATTTAGCTAACGTTGAAAGCGCTATCAGAGTAAACACACGTGCTGTTTATATTGAAACACCTTCGAACCCAAGCCTTACTATGATTGATATTAAAAAGGTCTCAGATATTACTAGAAGATACAACCTTGTTTTAATAGTAGACAATACGTTTATGACACCATATTTACAAAAACCGTTGGAACTAGGAGCAGATGTAGTTGTTCACAGTGCTACAAAATATTTAAATGGGCATGGTGATGTTATTGCAGGGATTATTTGTGGAAAAAAAGAAATGATTGATTTTATGCGAAAGGATATTATGGGAGACTTAGGACAAAATCTGAATGCTTGGGAATCATTTCTAATCTTAAGAGGAATAAAAACACTCGGAATACGTCTAAAACAACATTGTCATAATGCACAAAAAGTAGCAGAATTTCTTGAAAGCCATCCATCTGTAGAAAAAGTTTACTATCCAGGCTTAAAATCTCATCCTCAACATGAACTAGCAAAACAACAAATGAAAGGTATGGGGGGGATTGTATCATTTGAGGTTAAGGGAGGTGTTAAAGCAGGAAAAGAGTTTATTAGTACCTTGAAAATTGCCATGATCTCTTTTAGTCTAGGAGATCCGGAGACATTAGTACAACACCCAGCTTCAATGACTCATTCATCAATTCCGGAAGAAAGACTTGCAGATTTTGGTATTGCAAAAGGCCTAATTAGATTATCTGTTGGTCTAGAGGATGTCGAGGATATAATTGCAGACATAGAGCAAGCGTTAACGTCTATTACTGTTACTGTTAATAAGTAATAAATGAGAGATATGCTTTATCATAAATGAATGATATATTTTTTTATTATAAAATTTCTGAATATTCCATCTTGTGTACAGTTATTGTATACAAATCGACGCGTAAATTTCTAATGAAAGGGAGGATAACTTGATGCTAACCTTAAAAAATCTTCGGATATCATTTGATAATAACGAGATTCTAAAGGGGATAAATCTAACAGTTAATAAAGGGGATGTTGTAACTTTTATTGGACCTAGTGGAACTGGAAAAACAACATTGTTGAGATGCTTAAATTATTTAGAAAAGCCAAATGATGGGGAGGTGATTCTTTCAGGACTTCATATAGATTATAAATCAGTGCATAAAAAGGATATCCTTAAACTTCGAAGAAAAACAGCGATGGTTTTTCAACAATTTAATCTATTTAAACATAAAACAGTCATTGAAAATATAATGGATGCTCAGATAGTGGTACAAAAAAATTCTAAAAAAGATGCATATGAAAAAAGTCTTTTGGAATTAGAACGCGTAGGGTTACTCGATAAAAAGGATATGTATCCCTCACGTTTATCTGGAGGTCAGCAACAAAGAGTAAGCATTGCTAGGGCGTTAGCTTTAGAACCAGAGGTTATTTTATTTGATGAACCTACTTCTGCACTTGATCCTGAATTGGTAGATGAAGTTTTGAAGGTAATCGAAAATGTTGCGAAATCTGGTGTAACAATCCTTTTGGTAACTCATGAAATGAGGTTTGCAAAAAATATTTCTACAAAAGTTGTATTTATGGATAAGGGGCATATCGCAGAAGAAGGTCCGCCCTCCCAAATATTTGAAAACTCAAACAACATAAGAACAAGAGAATTTTTAAAGAGTTTTTATGAGGAAAATTTAATTTCAAATAATGGATGAAAAGGGGATGAAACAAGATGATTAAAAGAACGAAGTTACTTATTTTTTTAGGCTTAGTCCTATTATTAGCAGCATGTAGCGGTGAAGCCTCATCGGAAAAATCAGAATCAGGTGTTAGAACAATTGAGGTTGCTGTTCCTCCGACTTCAAAACCATTAAGTTGGGAGGAAAATGGAAAACTAGTAGGATATGAACCTGACATTCTTAGGCTTGTAGATGAAAAATTAGCAGATTATGAGTTTAACCTAGTAGGTGTTGCTGATAGTGCAGCTGAAATAGGTCTTGATACAGGTAAGTACGACATGATTGCTCAAGGATTATTTAAAAGTGCGGAACGTGAAGAAAAATATCTATTACCTTCTGAAAACAATGGTGCTAGTTTAATGAAAATATATACGAACAATAAAGATATTAAAGATATGAAGGATCTAGTTGGTAAAAAAATAGTTCCTACAACACCTACAGGAGGAGTTTTCAACTTCTTAATGGCCTGGAATGAAGAAAATCCTGAACATGAAATTAAGTTCCAGACGTCAGACGCAGGTTTATCGTATGCTGATCGTTTAAAAGAAGTTGATTCGGGAAAATACGATGCTTTAATACTTCCATCAAATTTGGGGCAAAGCAAAATTATTGAAAATGAGAACTTGAATATTCATGTAACTGATCCGGTTAAGGTTTTCCCAACATATTTTTTAATCTATAAAACAGAAGAAAATAATAAATTGGCTGAAGAAGTAGGCAATGCATTAAAGGAGCTAAAAGAAGAAGGTAAACTATCTGAAATATCAATTAAATATTATGACGAAGATGTATTTATATATGAATAAAGTAGACTTAAGGGAAAAATAACTGGACCCTATTGTGAAGAGACAAAATGAAGAACTTATTAGGAATGATATGAGGTCTATGTAACAATTTTTTAAGTTTCAAATATACCAACATAGAATCTACCATTGTTCTAATCTAAAGAGAGAAGGGTTGTAGATACAATGGATTATAAATTTATGATTGAAATACTTCCGGAATTTTTAAGTGTCCTTCATGTAACCATTTTGATCATCTTTGCATCCTCAACATTAGGATTAATTTTAAGTGTTTTTGTAACAATAATACGAATAAAAGAGATAAAATATATTAGTAAAATTATGACTTTGTATATTTCTTTTACAAGAAGTGTGCCAATCGTCCTTCAATTATTCTTGGTCTATTATGCTCTTCCAGTCCTTTTTTCACTGGTAGGAATTAATATTAGTAATATTAGTGCTGTGATAGCCACAATCATTGCGTTAACTCTGTATAATGGAGGTTATTTGGCTGAAGTTATACGTCCTGCTTATTTAGCGGTTGAACGAGGTCAACATGAAGCTGCGCTAAGCTTAGGCTATACCCCATTTCAAAAATTCATAAGAATTATTGCACCTCAAGTCGTACCAATAGCTTTACCAGGTTGGGGAAATGCTTTGATTTATCTCATTCATGATACCTCACTAATATTTGTTATCGGAGTCCTCGACATTATGGGTGTTGCAAATTTATTAATTTCTCAATCCTATGGATCTAATCAAGTAGAAATTTTCTTAACAATAGCCATATTATTTTGGATTCTATGCCTTATATCAGATAATATTGTCCGTTTCCTTGAAAAGAGAGTCAAGTATTCTCAAATAGGTAGTGGAATCAAACAGTAAGGGGGGGGATGATGTTCAAATTTGATATTCTTGTAGAGGATTTTGTAGGGATTTTAACAGTTGTCCCTAAGACATTATTATTAGCTTTAGCTATACTCCTAATCTCAACGCTCCTGGGGGGAATCATTGCAATCATTCAACAATATAAAATCCCTATAATTTCCCAGTTAATCACGGTATTTAAATCGTTTTTAAGGGGCACCCCAGCGGTGGTATTACTTTATATTATGTATTACGCCTTGCCTCAAATCAGTCATCTTCTATTATCGTTGATAGGAATAGAATTTAATCCAAATAATTTAAACCCAGTAATCACAGTTATCGTTACCTTTTCATTAACTTTATCTGCATTTCAGTCAGAAATTATTAGAGGTGCATTTCTTTCAGTAAATTATGGGCAGATCGAAGCAGCATATTCATTAGGATATAACTTTTTACAGACTCTTTGGAGAGTCATCGTCCCACAAGCATTAACCGAAGCCCTGCCAGATTTCTTGAATTCTTATATGGTTATCATTAAAGCGCTTTCGCTTGCTTTTTTGATTACTGTAGTAGACATTTTTGCTAAAGCGAAAATAGTAGGAGCAATGACATTCAGGTATTTAGAAGCATTTGTTGCTGCAGCTCTGATATATTGGTGCATTAGTGCACTATTAACTTATCTTGTAAGTAGATATGAGATTAGTCTAAGAAAGGGGCACTAATTCTATTATTCTGTAAAAAAACTATATATCAAATGGTTAAATATACTTAGTGAAGGAGATCTGTAATATGAATAAATTTGAGCGTATTAAATCAGCATTGAATTCAAAGGAAGTAGATCGAGTACCAGTTAGTTTGTGGATGCATTTGTCGAAGGATGATATCAACCCAGGTATTTTGGCAGAATCTCAAATAGAATTTACTAAGAAATACGACTTTGATTTTATAAAATTGATGCCCTTCGGTTTATATTGCGTGGAGGATTGGGGAGCTCAGGTACAATATTTTACAAGAACGAATCGTCCTCCAATCATCAAAAAATACGGAATTCACTCAATTGAAGATTGGGGGAGATTAAAGGTCTTACCAGCATTCTATGGGACCTATGGAAAACAACTTCAATTGGCACAATTTGTTAGCGATAAAGTGAAAGGTGAAATACCATTTGTTCAAACTATATTTAGTCCGTTAACTGTTGCAAGAAAACTTGCTGGGGATCGAATACTGTTGGATATGAAAGAAAGACCTGAACTAATTAAAAATGCGCTTGAAATAATAACAGAAACGACAATTAATTTTGTTAAAGCAAATATAGAAGCAGGTGTAGATGGATTCTTTTTTGCGACTCAATGTGCATCGTACGATCTTTTGACAGAAGAAGAATACAAAATATTTGGCGAACCTTTTGATTTAAAGGTAATAGAAAGCTATAACAAGGAAACGTTTTTAAATATTGTGCACATTCATGGTGATAAAATTATGTTTGACATAATTAAGGATTATCCAGTTAATTGTTTGAATTGGCACGATCGTTGGACTGCTCCTTCGTTAGCTAAAGCGCGAACACTGACTAATAAGTGCTTACTTGGTGGAGTAAGGGAAGTTCCATATTATGGTGAGAATAATAGAATGATAAGAAATAGCTTATTAATTGATGGTACTGTAAATGAAGTAGAAAACCATGTAAAAGAGGCTATAGAAGAGGTTGATGGAAAGGGGTTAATTATAGGTCCAGGTTGTGTAATAGACCAGGCTACACCAGAGAAAAGTCTTTTTGCAGTACGAAGAGCCGTTACTGCAAATCAGCGTACATTCACGTAGAGAGAAAGTTAAATATGAATAAGGGCTTCGTCCTCTTACGGAGCTCTTTCAAATTTATAAAGGAGTATTTATCTTGCAAGAGTGGAGTAATCGTATCATTTTACTACTTATTATTACCTATATTATCACCCAATTTTATTCACCTCCTGTACTTTATATTGTTACCGTAATTTTAACAACTTTAGTGATGTTAGTTAGTATGATATTTAGCAAGAATCTCCCTCGTATATTTAGTGGTATTATGGTAGGCATTGGTATTATTATTTTGTATGTACAAAAGGCTGGTTTTGAAGTTTGGGCAGAGAGCATTACAAAAAACCTACCACTTGTGTGCTTAATAATTGTCGTTCCAATTTTAATTATTCCTATTGAAATAGGGAAATACGATGACTGTATTAAACAATTTGCTTCAAAGTTTAATGGTAAACCACAATTGCTTTATATATTTTTATCAAGCACATTCTATATTTTAGGCCCAATAACCAATTTAGGATCCATCCATATTATTCATTCCATAGTAAAAAGATTGAACCTTCCAGTAGAATTTTTAGGCAGATTATATATTAGAGGGTTTTCTTCAATTAATACTTGGTCCCCTTATTTCGCATCCGTTTTTTTAGTTGTTTATTATTTGAATATACCCATGCTATATTTCTTACCATTTGGATTGTTGCTCAGCTTTTTTCAATTCTGGACAGCAAACATCGTATTTTCATATAAAGAAAAACACACTATTATTTTTGAGGCTATAGAATCGAAAGCCAATATTTATACAGAAAAACTATATGAACTACTTTTCTTCCTTCTTTTATTAAGTGGAACAATCCTTTTTCTGGAGGCTAAAAGTGCAATTAATGTAAGTGTAATAATAATAATTGCGGCAATCGTATATTCTTTCATTTGGGGAAAATATTTAAAAGAATTTAGACGATTTATAAAAGAAGCGATCCTTTTTCGTAAAAATATAATGCCATCCCAGGCAAACGAGATTTCCTTGTTTTTATCTGCTGGTTTCTTTGGAGTTGTACTGTCCAAAACAGCTATTTCCGATTTTGTTAGTGATTTGTGGACTCACATTTCTCATCTATCTATTTTGTTATTGATTCTAATTACGATCACACTCGTTGGTGTTTTATCATTTGTTGGTATTCATCAAATTGTAGTAATAACCTCAATTCTTTCTAGCGTTTCACCAACGAATTTAGGTTTGCATGATATTACGTTTGCGATGATTTTACTAAGTTCTTGGGCAGTTGCGGGTACTGTATCACCAATAACCCCTACAAATGTAGTTACTTCAAATATAATTAAAGTTGATGTATACGAAATTATCTTGAAATGGAACCTATTATATACAGCTTTAATTATATGTGTTCATACAATGGTTATATATTGTGTGCACTTGTTGTTATAAATCATGGTTATAGAATTATTAAGAAAAGCAGCTAATCCTATACTGTTACCACTTTATAAAAAAGGCGCAGCTCTTTTAATAGAGCTTGCGCCTGTTTTTTTATTAGTACACAAAATAAATCAAAATCGAAGTCACAATCCCAATCCACACACTTAGTAAAATGCAATAGCCCATAATATGGCGTATATGAAGACCAACAATACTTAAGATAGGCAATGCCCAGAATGGTTGGATGAGGTTCGTCCATGCATCTCCCCAGCCGACCGCCATCGCGATAACGGCAGGATCGGCACCTAGTTCCATCCCCGCAGGTACTTGAAGTGGACCTTGTAGTGCCCACTGTCCGCCACCTGATGGAGCTAAGATATTGACGAGTCCAGCGGTCCAATACGTAAAGACACCGAATGATTCTGCACTTGAAATAGATGTCATACCCCTAATAATTGTATCAGCAAGTCCGGAGCTACCAAGTAGTGCGATAATCCCCGCATAGAAAGGAAATTGGAGAATGATAGGTGAAATCGATCCGGCAGCTTCCTTAAATGCATTTCCATATTGCGCAAGCGAGCGATGGAAGAGCAGTCCTAAAGATAAAAATAAAATATTAATAAGGTTCAAGTTGAGGTCCACACTTTTAGCAAATTGTAATAACACATAGACGATACCAACTAAGCCAATTAAAATCCCCAAAATTGGTGTGTTTTCTAAACGTATGGCTGGTGAATTAGTGTCTTCTTTGGTAACAACTTCTGCTTGTGGTGGTTCCACTTTTGCTGTATATGGAATGATATTCTTTTTTGGAGCCATTAATAGGATAAAGATAGGAATTGTAATAAGTAGTGCAAAGAAAATGATTACAGTACCCGGATGGAAGATAGTTTCAGAGGTCGGGATAACGCCCATAACATCGGCGAGAAAGTGATCTTCTGTTGCAATCGTTAGAAGGATTGAGCTCGAAAGACCAGCTGTATAAAGTACAGTAGGAGCATAGGCACAAGCGACCAAAAGTGGGAAATGAGCGTTTTTATTCCTTTTTCCTACCTCACGAGCGACGATGGCACCAACAACAACAGCGAGCCCCCAGTTGACATAATACGCAGCAGCCGAAATTAAGAACGTGAATAAATACGCCTTTGTTGCCGTATTAGCTTTAGCTGAGATAGTCTCTAAACCCTTTCGAACAAAAGGAACCGAAGCAAGAACCATCCCTGTCATGAGCAGGAGTACCATTTGCATCGTAAACGCTAAATAAGTCCAAAATCCATCTCCATATGACTGAAACAAATTAGCCGGATCAGCAGGAGCTGTAAAAAAGGCCAAGACAAACACAAGCAAAGTCATCAACACAGCAATAACAAACGCATCAGGCAAATACCGTTGAATTACACGTGAAAAACGTTCTGACACTCTGTTTAACATTTTCATCCCTCCTTTTTACTACAAAAGGTATGAGGGGTGGAGATATTGTATGACTTGATTTCAATAAGTCTCTTTGGAGTATCTTTCTTTAACTGAAAAATGAACAAGCAAGGCCAAAGGGCCTTGCTTGTTGTTTAATTTTCTCTTATTTTAAAGACTGCTCATGATATAACTCAGGGTCTGCTTTCACTTTCGGTCCTTTTTTAGGTTTTGGCCCCATATTGTCAAAACGGGCTTGATCATAGATGGCAGAACCTACGATTTCAGCAACATCTTGGAGTTTTTCCTTACTTATTTTGTCTATGGAATCTTCAGGTGTATGATACCAAGGTTCTGTTGGACTGTGAATGAATAATGCAGCTGGGATTCCAGCTTCAGCAAATGGAACATGGTCACTTCTACCACCAGCATAATATGGAGTAGGTTCGCCATTCAGTCTTGTACTTGATGCTTGGGCAAGCTCAGTTACTAGATTTGGTTTACCATCAAGTGTCGCCATTGTTAGATTTCCGGCATCACGACTTCCGACCATATCTAGATTAAAGTTTGCGATAATACGATTGAGGTCGTCTTCAGGTAGGTTTGCTACATAGTGTGCGGAGCCAAGTAGCCCATTCTCCTCAGCACCAAATGTTATGAAACGAATTTCAGTATCTGTAGGTAGGTTTTTAAAGACACGAGCGAGCTCAAGTGTCATAGCGGTCCCTGAAGCATCGTCATTTGCTCCAGGTGCACCAGCAACGGAATCGTGGTGAGCCCCAACAACAATGACATCATCCGTATCTTTTTTCTTATTGGTTGGCTTTTTCGTTGCAATTACATTATGAGAAATACTCTCACCTGCTCTAGCACCTTCAACTTGGAGTGAAGTATGTAGGACCTCTCCACTTATAAGTGCTTCATGCAGTGCATCACCTTCTGCTTTCGTTAGCGCAACAGCAGGTACATACTTGTCGTTCGCTTCTCCAAGTGTTCCATTAACTGCTCCTGAAGTATTGTTGAAAATAATAACTCCTATTGCTCCTTTTTCAGCAGCATTTAAGACTTTCTCCCCAAACGAGATCTCGCCACGCTGAATAAGCGCAATTTTTCCAGTAAGGTCAGTGTTTTGAAGTTCAGCAACTGTCCCTAATCCTGCATAAACTAGTTCCCCTGAGACATTTCCATTTACAGTATAGGTGAAAGAACTTGGGTTGAGGGTACCATCATAGCCATTAACTGAAAGTTCAATTGCACTTGGAGGTGTATAGCCATAGAAGGTAAATGGTTGAATTTCAGTTTCGTAACCATAGGATTCGAATTGTTCTTTTATGTATTGAACAGCGTTGTGTTCTGCTTCAGTCCCTGCGACGCGTGGTGTTTCAGAAAGGTATGAAATATTGTTATAAATATTGTCTACATTAAGTTGATTAATCACCTTGTGATCAAAGAACTTCTCCTTCTGAGATTGCGTCACTTCGATTGGTTTTGCAAATACTGCAGGTGTAGCAATGGCACCAAATGCAAGTGTTGTAGTGAGTCCAAACGATACTACTAGTTTTTTCATGAAATTCCTCCTTTTACTAGATTCATAGTACAAGGTAAAGTTTATATCATTTGGAAAATTCTAATAAGTGTAGGAATCCTTAGACAAACATAGTCTTAAACTCATATTTATACTTCAAAGTGGCTAGAAAAGGACTTACTCCCTATGAGGAAAATACTTCCAAAAATAATTCGAGGTTTGGGTATTGTCACATTGAAGAAGGTAGCATGCTGGGAGGAGTTTAATGGTTTGTCAAAAATCTTCATCAGCATTCCAGCAAGTTTCCGTTTCATTTGCCTCCACCAAAATGCAGTCTGAATTAATTCTTCTAGATTAATACTGTTTTCAATCCCCATTTTTTTTATAAATCTTGTCAATATCTTCGGTACATACTTTCTACATCTTTATTGGCAAATGGACTCCTTCAAATTCATCATTTGATGAATTATAACGATGAACTCCAGCCTGTGTATCCTGCAAAAAAATTCGGTTGGAATTTGTTGGGGTGGCGATTGGACGTCATATTTGCTTAAAAAAAGAAACTAGATTTAGCTTTTCAAATTTCTAGTAGTCTTTTAATAATAATTAATGAATAAAATGGCAATACGTAAATAATTGTTAAAATCAGCGGATAGGAAATTAGGACGTGCAATTAGTTCAACCATACTCAGTAATAATAATAGGGAGGGGAAGACATGAGTTCAATATCAAGTGTTTATATGCCTAAAGCTATTTTTTATGGATCAGATTCCTTTAAACAATTAGGGATTGAAACTAGGAAACTAGGAACTAGAGCTCTTATCATTAGTGATAGGGTGATGGAGGATATTGGGTATGTTAATGAATGTAAAAATATATGCAATGAAGAAGGAATTGAGCATTCAACCTATTTGGATATTACATCCGAACCGACTGACATATTCGTTCATGAAGCTTTGAAAGTATTTAAACAAAATAATTGTGATGTCATTATTGCACTAGGTGGAGGAAGTTGTATTGACACAGCAAAAGCTGTTTCAGTAATTGCTACAAATGGGGGAAGTATTAGTGATTTTATAGGGAATAAAAAAATCGCTGATAAGAAGGCTGTTCCACTAATTGCAATTCCGACCACTGCGGGTACTGGATCTGAAGCAACAGATGTTACAGTCATAACAAATACTAAAAATGATGTTAAAATGATGATTAAACAACCGGCTTTTTTACCAGAAGTCGCTATAGTTGATCCTTTGCTTACACTTTCTTCTCCAAAACATATTACTTCAGCAACCGGGATAGATGCCCTAACACATGCAATCGAAGCATACATTTCAAGACGCTCACATCCATTCACAGATACCCTTGCATTATCGGCGATCAAAATGATTTACGATAACATTGAAGTAGCTTATAAGAATGGTAACAATATATTAGCAAGAGAAAAAATGTCTTTAGGAGCCTTAAAAGCTGGCATCGCATTTTCAAATGCATCTGTTTGTTTAGTTCATGGAATGTCCAGACCAGTTGGAGCTTTGTTTCATGTACCACACGGAGTTTCAAATGCAATGTTACTACCTGCAATATTAGAATATAGTAAATCAGCTTGCATTGATAGATTAGCTAATATCGGACTGTTTATTAGACCAGAGTTAAATGGTTACTCAAATGAAGAAATTGCAAATATCGTTGTACGAAAAATAAAGCAACTTTGTTTGAATTTGAATATCCCTAATATGAAGGGGTGGGGGATAGACAAACAAGAATTAGATAAAGTAGTTGGAAAAATGGCGAGAGATGCTATTACAAGTGGTAGTCCTGGAAACAATCCAAGAATTCCTACAGAAGAAGAAATTATTGAATTATATGAACTTTGTTTTGATTACAAGATGAATGAAGGTGTTAATGAATCAACCTTTTAATTGGTCAATTTCAATTGAAACGGAAAGCCGAAGAAGTAAGAAGGGCCAAGTAGCTCTTCTTTTTTTACAGTAATATTTTACCATATTTTTGCATTTTTTTGTAAAATATTGTGATATAATCTTGAAAAATAGGGAAAATTTGTTTTGGGAATTTACTGTATCAACTATACTTGAGGTGAAATATGCTTGAATTTTTATTAATTTTTACAGTTGCAATCCTATTCATCCTAGGAATACCAAAAGTAAAAGGGTTCCTAGGAGAAGCATCAGTGCGTCTTTATTTAAACAAACTAGATAAAGAGAAATACCAGGTGTTCAATGATGTTCTCATTCCGTTAAAAAACAGAAAATCGTCACAAATTGATCATGTTGTAGTGTCTCCTTATGGAATTTTTGTAATTGAAACGAAAAATTACAAAGGGTGGATTTATGGTGATTCTAAGAGCAAATATTGGACTCAGGTCATTTATAAACGCAAAGAGAAGCTTTATAATCCTATTTGGCAAAACTATGGCCATATTAAGGCATTGCAAGAATACTTAGGAATGGAGAACGAAGAACCCTATCATTCTATTATTTCCTTTAGTAACCGGGCTAAACTAAAAAAAATTGAAACTAGTAGTTCAAATGTAAGTGTCGTGTATTCTTCACGCCTTGTAGGTACTATCCTGGAACATAAACAAGTACATTTGTCTGCAGGAGAAACCAAGAAGATTGTTAATAAACTTGAGAAAACATTGAATGCTGATGGAGACAAGAAAAAGCAGCATGTTAAAAACATTAAAGATTCACAACGATTTTATCAATATAAAATTAACGCAAATATGTGCCCAAAATGTGGTTCGGAACTGGTCGAAAGAAAGGGAAAATACGGAACTTTTTTGGGTTGCAGCAGCTATCCAAAATGTAGGTTTGTTGAGAGTAACAAACAGGCAAATTTGTAATAGACAGCTTTTATTCGTCTTGTCTACACTGGCTACTAGTCAAAGCAGGCAAAAGGAGTTTCTATTAAATGGCAACATATTTTAGAATCCATAATAATATTTAGCCAAACATGTTATTGTAGAATGACAGGAGGTGTCCATGTGAATCAACAAAAGACGTTACATATTTTAAATGGAATGGAAATGTATACATATTTTAAAAGGACTTCATTCTTAGAAGACGAGTTAATGATCCCGTTTAACGAAGCAATGTGCTATGGAAACACCTGTGAAGAATTATTTTCTGAAAAATTTACTGAGATAAGGTCGAAAGTTCATCATGTTACACCTTCACAATATGCTGAAATTACCCTAAACCCATTGCAGCCTCTTTTTGATGGAGATTTTAATCGGATCATATTATGGTTTGATGAAGATATGTTTTGCCAGATTAATGTTCTCACCATTTTGGCTTGGTTAGACCTAACTGATTATAAAGGAGCAATCGAAATTCATATCGTCGGTGATGCTTTTCAAGCTGTGGATTCCTTTACATTAACGCCGAATGGATATTATAAACTCTACAAACAGGTAGTAATCGACAAAAAACTTCCTCAGGGTGTTTACCCAAATTCTCTACAGAAGGGGATTGGATTATATTTCAGTTATCTTACTAGTAATAGTGATCTGATGATGTATATTCAAAAGCATCAAGATATCCCAACAAATGAACTCGTTCAACTACTAATCCAACACTTTAAACATTATGGGTTGGGGGATACACAATACGTTGAAATTATTGAGGCCACTTGCAAACATTAAGCAATTTGATATGTTTTATAGATTCAATCATAAATAACGAAGGAATCTTGAATGCTAGCTGTAACTTGTTTTGATGAAAAATTTGGGTATTCTTTCCTATAATCTGGGCAGTGTATTAATAGGATTACACAAGTGGGATATTTAGAATAATTGGAGGTATAAGCATTGAGTCAGAAAAATCCTATTAATGTTTCAGAAGTAGGCACCCTTTGGCAGACATACCTAGAAAAGACGCTTATTATGAGGGTTTTGGAATACTTTATTGAAAAAGCGGATGATCATCAAGCTCGGAATATACTAGGAGGTCTGTGGCAAGAGCTAGATTTTTATGTGAAAGAGATGGAGGAAGTTTTTAAGGAACAAGGTATGGTAAAACCTGCAGGGTTTACAGCTGCAGATGTCCATTTGGATGCGCCTAAGCTGTATGACCACGGATTTGATATTATGTTTGTTCGGGTTTTAAAGGAAGTTAGCATGGGTTTATATACTTTAAATATGAACATGTCTTACAATAAAAGAGTGATGGCTATCTATGAAGGTCTTACATCGATCACCCAAAAAATTTATAAACTTGCAACTGCATATTTACTTGAAAATGGGATACTTTCTCCACCTCCATTCGTTACCATGCCGAAAGAAGTAGAATTCATTGAAACAAAGAAGTACTTAGAGGGCTTTAAGATTACCGGTGATAAACGAGCATTTAATAGCCTCGAAGTCGGATTCCTTCATCACACGCTCGAATCTAATAATATAGGGATGCAGCTGATTACAGGGTTTGCCCAATGCGCTCAAAACAAAGAGGTGAAACAATACTTTCTGAAAGGGAAGGAACTTGCAAAGAAGCAAATCAAATTCATGGAAGATATGTTACTAAAAGCAGATATTCACCTTTCTGCTAACTCTGGTGCAACGGTCACGAAGTCAACGGTACCTCCTTTTTCGGATAAGTTAATGATGCACTGCATTTATATTCTCAACGGATTTTCAATTGTTGGATCAGGAAGTGGTGTTTTTTTCAGTTTACGGAATGACATTGCCATGAAATCAATGATAATTGCTAAAGATATCTACTTATATGCAAGAGAGGGAATCGAACTTAAGATAAAAAACGGTTGGTTTGAAGAACCTCCCCAAACAGAGAACAGAGCAGAAATTATAAAGGGGAATGAATAAGTCGTAGGGGAAATAACGAACCTTGGATGATAATTAGAAAATATGTACATAAAAGTACGGAAGGCGTTGATCCAAGGAGGGATTAACGCCTTTTATGTGGAAATATTTATACTACAGAACGGGATTAAAAAGAAGCATTTTATGTTATAGGAGAATTATGATGCTTTTGGGAAAGGTTGTAGATATAGTGAGCTATGAAATTATTACATTACCAGGCTATCGGGCAGTAGGATTAAGATGGGAGGGTACATTTTCTGAGATTGTACCTAGTTTGAAAAACGTGATTCGACAAGTTGAAGAACGTGTTAAGGAGATAGATCACAAGGTGAATCCAAATGTTCAATTAGGTCTATCTTATCATGTAATTGAAAATGGATTTGTGCACTATGCAATGTATGAAGTAAGTGATAAGCAGGAACTTCCTAAAGGGATGATCGAAATAGAAGTTCCTGAACTAACGTATGTGAAGACCACACATAACAAAGGGGAAGATATAGAACAGACATATACGGATCTACATAAATGGTTATTTGATAGTGAGTATATCCCATTTAGGGAAGAGGGTGTAGATTACTATGATCCATATATGCCAATAAAACATGAACGTTATCCAGTTGATCGTGACCCTATTGATCCGCATTTTGATATCTATATTCCGATTGTCAAAGAATAATATATTCTTATTACCCGGAAATGATTCGAGTACCTAAAGGCAACAATTGAAGGTTTTTAAAAGTCTTTCGAAAAAGGCAGGGTTATTAATAGGAATCTCCTTCGAAACGCTAATCCGTAATTATAGATACCAAATACACCCAAAATGTAATCGTTCCGATCACAGTATCTACACGATAAATTAGTAAATTTTATCCAATGTCCTTAGAAAAAAGGCTTTATCAATTCATATAATATGACACGATGTCATATTTTTATTGACAAGTGACATGGTGTCATATAAAATTTTTATTGTAAATGACACTGTGTCACTACATTGTGAGTGAATATGGTTTAGAAAAGTAGCCCATAATGTACGTTAATTGAAAAATAAGAGATTAATTGGGAAAGAGGACATAATATGGAAACCAATTCTAAGCAAAGAGGAATGAAAGGGCTTAAGACGGTTGCGCGAGCATTAACCGTTATGATCGGGGCATTTATAACTGCATATGGACTGGAAGCGATATTAATCCCAAACAACGTTTCAGATGGCGGTGTAACTGGCCTAAGTATCGTTGGATCACAATTAATGGGAATTCCTTTAGGCCTATTAATTGCAGTATTAAATATTCCATTCATATTCCTAGGTTATAAACAAATTGGGAAAAGTTTTGCTATTTATTCTGTTATTGGAATTGCTTCATTAGCTTACGGGACAAGTATTATGCATCATATTCCAACCATTATTGAGGGAGATACACTGTTAGTAACTGTCTTTGGTGGTATTATCATCGGTTTCGGTATGGGATTGGCTTTACGAAATGGCGGTGCATTAGATGGCATTGATATGTTAGCTGTATTGCTATCAAGAAAATTACCTTTTGGGACAAGTGACCTCATTTTATTCTTAAATTTATTTGTATTTATCATCGTTTCGACTGTTTTTGGGCTACAAGGCGCCTTCCTATCGGGAATTGCATATTTTATTGCTTCCAAGGTGATCGAAACTGTTGAAGAGGGGTTAAGTGGTTCTAAAAGCTATAAAATTATTACAAGTGAGCCTGAATTAATGGTAGAAACCATACGTGACCGTTTAGGTCGAAGCGCAACATATAACCTAGCTGAAGGCGGTTATTCAAACGAAAAAATCAAAGAAATTACTTGTATTATTAACCGTTTAGAAGACAGTAAAATGAAAGAAATCATTTATCAAATTGATAAGCATGCCTTTGTTGTTGTATATGATGTAGCGGAAGTTAAGGGTGGCAACTTTAAGAAAAGGGACATACATTAATAAATAGTGATTCCATGTATTGTTTCGAAGGTAATGAGTGGATCCCTTTGTGAGAAAATATCGATCGAATTGAAAAGGTGAATTTTAACTAGCTAAAAAGTACCATACTTTAAAAGAAGTATGGCACTCTAATTATGAGCCTTTTCTAGGGCGAGTTTGATTCCGAATCCAATCAAGATCGTACCAGTGATTGCTTCAATGATCTTCTGTGATTTAGGTTTTTTCATAAAGGCACTGACCTGGTTGATTAGTAAGACATAGAGAAAAAACCAGATAGCGGTCAATACAGTATACGTAATTCCCATCAGGAGAAATGGAATGAACGTGTGGTTTCCTGCGTCTACGAATTGAGGTAAAAAGGTTAAGAAAAAGACAGCAACTTTGGGATTTAGGATATTGGTTAGGAACCCTTGTTTAAAACAAGATGTATTTGCAAACGGTCTTTTTGCGTTGGAATCAATGGTGGCAGCTTCTTCCTTCTTCCTCAATGACCATAACGTTTTAATCCCTAGATAAATTAAGTAAATAGCCCCTACATATTTGAATGCAGAGAATAACAATGCGGACTTCACAATGATGGCTGAAAGTCCGAATACAGCAGCAGAAGTATGGATAAGGAGGGCACAACATGTGCCTAAAGCCGTTTTTAGGCCTCCAATTCTCCCAACTGTAAGAGTATTCTTTGTAGCAACGGCAGTATCAGGACCAGGTAATATAATTAGAAAAATACACATAAGAACAAACAGATAAAAGTTTTCCATTTCCTTATCCCCATTCTTATTAAGGTCAGATATGTAATTCTTACAGTATATTATATAGAATGCGTGTTGTTTATTGAACAGAAATATTTGTTTAATTGATTTGATTTTTAAGATTTTATATAGAATTACAACCCAAAAATACAAAAACTCACCAAAAACGGTGAGTAAATTTTTTGAATCATTCCTTAATCTCAATTTTACGATTTTTAAATGAACCTGAATGCTCTAATATGATATGTGCTTCAATCGATTTTATACTATCCTCGCGAAGTAATGTATCTTGACTTTTTAGCTTTTTCCAATCAGCATTATACTTTCGGAAAAGCTGATGTTCGAAGTTTAAAAAATCGATATCATGCTCCAAACCTAATCGATATAATTGTCTGATTTCAGAAATGATGGCTTTTTGTACGTATTCTTCCATGGCATTTACATGAAGTGTGTTGTTTTTAATGCGATTGCTGACAATCGCGTTAGCCAGAAAAAGGACTGTAAAGCGAAAGTTTCCGTTTTGTTCTTCGGGAATGATATTTACCGATTGGTCTTCAAGTACCGCAATAAATTCTGGATTTCTTTCATTTGGTAAAAGTAAGGAGGCACGTACAGTTTCAGGAGCTATCCACCGCATGCCTTTTAGTTTCTCATACGGAAAATAGCCTTTATATTTCTGGTTATCGAGAAAAAATGCTCCATCAATCGCTAGTTTTGCCTCATCTTTTTTATTTTTCTTCCATTGTTGGTCATCGATCGTGAGTGATGGAATATATGTAGTACGACCAGGATCAAAAAACTCACGTGCAAATTGATTTAACTTTAGCGGCCTAATGGTCGATCTTTGTTCGTATGAACTTTCTGGACTATGAAGAATCGTATTTAATGAATTTTGATTAAAGAATCCATTTGTCGATAAAATATCCAATATGGAGTTCTTTGTCCCAAAAATCCATGGAGTTGGGCGAAACTCATAATATCGTGTTAAACCATCAAAGATACTATCCATCCCTTGTTCAAGTGCATTTTCACTCAGAACAACAGCTGTCACATGTGCCCAAAGAAACCGTTCTTGCGAAGTATGATATGCTTTGAAGAATGCATCAATAAAGGTTTTTCCGCTTGTTTGAGAGACATACACTTGAGGTGCCCCTCTATCACCGTTTTCTGTTTTTGCGACAGAGGTTAATCCAATCATCTGAATCGAGACATAATACTCCCCATCTCGGTAATCAACACCAATAGCAGTAGCAAAGTTTTGATTTTCAATTTCTCCTATGTCATTTTCACAAGCTGTTAAAACGAAAAGACATAGTACAATTTTTATTAAGCAAACTATCATTGTTTTAAGTTTCATGCTATTTTCTCCGCTTCTGAATGAATGAGATTCCAAATTTTTTTCGGTCAAGTGGATTCAAAAACAGGGCTGCTAAGTATTCTTTGAATGTTAACGAAGCAACGGGTTCAAGATAGGCTACTTTTAAAGACTCTAATGTTGATAGATAAATAAGAACGCTAAAAAATCCTATAAAAAGTCCGTATATTCCTAAAAAAATAGAAAGTAACAAGTTATACACCCTTAGGATACTGACGGTTCCAACCAATGATTGATTCACAAGTGTGTAGCTTGCGACTGCTGTTAACGCAATGACTACAATCATCGTGGGGGAAGCAAGACCAGCTCGAATCGCTGCATCACCGATAATGATACCCCCGACAATCGAAACTGTTTGTCCAAGAACAGTTGGCATCCGAACTCCTGCTTCTCTTAATATCTCAAACAACCCAAGAATAAATATTGCTTCCAGTCCAAGTGGCAATGGCAAACCTTCACGGGAGACTACGACGGTTGCTAATAGGGCAAACGGTAGTTGGTCAATATTGACAGAAGATAACGAAACCCAAAAGCCCGGTAGGAAAATAGCGACGATTAAGCCAATGATCCGAATAAGCCGTCCAAAGAGAACAAAATAGTATGGAAAATGCACATCTTCAGGTGATTTTATTAATTCAAAAACATTTATTGGACCAATCAATACAGAGGGTGAACCATTTACAATAAGAAGGAATCTTCCGCGTAACATACATTCAATGACATAGTCAGGACGTGTCACATAATCAAATAAAGGAAACAAAGAGAACGAACGATCAGATAGCCATTGCTCTAATTGACCACTGCTGACCACGCTTTCGCTTTGAAAGTCCTCGAGTCGCTTCCTGACTTCCTCAATGATTTCCGGGTTGGCTTTATCATTCAAATAAAGCAGAGAAACCTCTGTTTTACTTAGCGAACCAAGGGTGAAAGATTCGGAATAGAGCTGATCGGTCTTCATTCTTTTACGAATCAATGAGATGTTGACATTCATCTCTTCAGTAAAGCTATCTTTAGGACCCTTAATCGAAACCTCTGTCGTTGATTCTTGCGGTTTTCGTTGTGGCACATTGCTAATATCGAATACATGAAAAAACGGGGTACCTTCCCGATAAACAATTAAAGAACCAGAAAACACAAGATTGACCATTTCCTTCATGGTTTTTATATGTTGGACTGGTGGAAGATCTTCAGAATGACTGCGAGATTCTTTTTTTTGGATGCTCAGTAGAATTCGATTAAAGTATTCATTTAACTGTTTGGAATCCAGCATACCTTTACAATAAAAAGCTTGAATATACTCATTATTTTCGATTGGAATAAATTCAATATCAGCATAATGACTGAAAAAACATTTAATCACACGGCTAGTCAATATTCCGTTTTCTAACAATTCGTCTAATTGTGTCATGTTCATATCCGCAGGGTTCCTTTCTTCTTCGGCAAATAGCTAATAATGAATAAAGCAGTTAACATGAACACCGCACTAATAAAAGCAGCGGGATAAAAGTACCGTCCGATTAATGTTTGAACCCACATGTCACTTAACGGAATTAATGTCAGTAATCCTAATGAAAGCGAAGCAACGATGAATATATGCTTTTTTTTCACTGGTTGTAAATGACCTTTCACCATATCTGAAAGAAGAAATAATCCTAATGAAACACGGATGAGTTCACCGCTTAATAATTGAAACACCGCTAAAAAATCTACATGTGAAATATAATTCCCCAAGGTAATAAGTCTCCATTGTTCAAAAGCGGGGAACCGCATATCTGATGCAACTGCTGGGCCAAATGAAGACAAAGATCCCATGGTAGGGCCAAGGATCAGAATAACTAAAATGGTAATCAATAAAAAAAGGTTACCTTTTGTAAACGACTTTTTTAAGTGGTGTTGAATGAGCAACAATACAAGGAAATCTGCACTTCCTCCAAGAATAATAATGCTTCCTTTAATAACGGGTTGATATCCTTCAATAAGAACAGGGAATAGATACGAATAATCTTTTTCTTTAAGAGTAAAAGTTGCTACAAAAATTCCAAGCATCCAAACAACCGGCAATAAAACCGCGGAAGTATAAATAATTGATTTTAAGCCAGTATAGGCGGACCAAATACAAATCAAAAGGAAAGGGAGCATCACGATAAACGATGGTGTTCTCGGCAGAAAATAAATATTAATAGATTGGATCAGATCATAAAAAGAAATGGCAGTTATCGTGAAAACATAAACCCAAAGGAAGGCTATTAAGACACGAGATATAGCGGCGCCTGCACGTTCCGTAATCCAGTCATAAAGACATATTCGTTGTTCGTTTTTTTTCATAATCAAATAAAGAATATATCCCCAAAACAGTAATAAGACATAGGCAACAATTGCACATAGCCAGGCATCCCGTCTTCCCGTACTAAGCAAATGAGGCATGATGAGCACATGATTAGAAATTCCAATAAAAAGAATAAGGACAAATAATAACTGAGTACGTGAGAAATACATTCTTAACACCACCAAATTAATTCCCGATGCTGTTAGGATTTGTTTGTGTTACCAAATTATGCATATGTTAGTAAGGGATAAAACGAGTACGAAGTATATTCAACATGGTTTAACGCCTTTTTTCGTATAAATCATACAAGTCCTAAATATTATCTATTAAATGGTTGTGAAATACGGACTATAGATGAAGGGAGAAGGAACTTGTATGGGAAATGTAGGATTTCGGATTCAGGGTGAGTTTGATAGACCACCTCGTAGACTAGTTGTTGCCTTTAAAGGGATTCCGGTTTCAAATATTGCAGATAACATGAACCGGACATCCTGTATTGGTAGAAAAATAAGGCCATACAATTCAGCACCACTCATTGGATGTGCTTTTACAGTTAAAACTAGACCAGGTGATAATTTGCTGCTACATAAAGCAATTGACTTAGCCTCTCCTGGCGATGTCATTGTGGTTGATGGGCAGGGCGATATCACTAATGCCCTAATTGGTGAATTAATGATTACCTGGGCACAAAAGCGAGGAATCGCCGGGTTTATTATCAACGGAGCGATTCGCGATGTGGGAGTTATTAAACAAATGACGATTCCAGTGTACGCAGTGGGTGTAACGCCGGCTGGTCCGTATAAGGATGGCCCGGGTGAAATCAGTATTCCGATTTCTTGTGATGGTGTAACCGTCCACCCAGGTGATATTTTGGTTGGTGATGACGATGGTATTGTGGTCATCAATCCTAATGATGCACCTGAAATCCTTGAGAAAACCCGTAAAACGGTAGCAAAAGAGGCTGAAATAATGGTGGCAATCAAAAAGTACATGGGACAGAACGTGGGTGGATGCAGCGCTTCTTGAAAAGGGGTGTGAGTTTATTGATACTACTAAAAGATAAAGGCAGTTTTTGGTAACACAAGTGTATTAAATTCGAGAAAGAAGTATTAGATGTGGATCAACAAATGTAGGATTAAAGCATATAAATTCGAAATCATGATCAGTGAGTAAAATAATTTTTTTAGAACTGCTCTCAATAAGAGTAGCTTTTTTGGGGGAGGACCTTCATTTTATACTGACATATAATAGTAACCTAATCGTTTTTTTGTTCAACAAACGCACCCAGATCATTTAGAAAAATGCATCTTCATTTATTTTAGATATTCTATTGTTAGTATACTAAGACTATGAATGCAAAACACAATGGATAAAATATTTTGCATTCTCTGCGTCTTTTTTTCTTACAGAAACAATATATTGTTTTTCGTAATTTTTATTCATTCCGAAACTTCCAAAGTTTCCTCTTATGGTACCAGGACCCAACCAATTTTCTGAAGGGTCAAAAATTTTATAGGTATATTTAATGTTTTCTCTTTTAAGTATTGCTCTTATTTTTAGTAATTCTTCCATTGAAAATCCTATATAAACATCTACTAAATTAAAGAAAACCATATCCATCCCCCTTAAATACTTACAATATATACTTTGCTTTTTATAAATATTTCGCAATGTTAGCATAAGAAGTGATAGTAAGGTCAAACACTAAGAGCTAAGAAATTTCTCTCTTAAAGTAAAAAATTGTTCCATTAACACCTGTTAATTCCCAACCTTCTTTACCAAGTGAATTCAACTTTTTAGTCATTGCTGTATTAAAATCAATATCGTTATTCAACTGAATCTGGATGTTTTCGATTTTATATTCAAATTGCTTCATCTAAGAACCTCCTTAATTATTTGCTAGGGAATCTTATTTATATTACGATCCATATTAAAAATGGTTTCACCTTCAAATATCTACTTGTTAATAAAATACAAAAGCTCTTATTTGTTTCTATTTTTTGATTAGATTTCCTTTTATTTTCTAATTTTTTATTTAAAAAGTTCTTTTATTAACTTTTTCAATATTAACTTTTGTTATATTTATACATTTCCTTAGCAAATGATTGTATATGTAATTGTAAAGATATGTTTAAATAAAGTAGAGTAGACTTACAAAGTATATGTCTGAAAGGGAGGAAACTATGAAACAAGTAAATATCGGTATGATAGGTTATAAGTTTATGGGGAAAGCACATAGTCACGCCTATCGTGATCTTCCGTTGTTTTTTCCAGATCGGCTTCGTCCTGAAATGAAAGTGATATGTGGCAGAAATCAAGAAGCGGTTGCAAAGGCAGCTGCACAGTTTGGTTGGGAAGAGTATAAGAGTGATTGGCGCGCACTTGTTGAACGTGATGATATTGATTTGATCGATATTAATGCACCAAGTGATGTACATAAAGAGATTGCGATTGCTGCTGCTGAAGCGGGGAAACACGTTTTTTGCGAAAAACCGTTAGCGCTTACACTACAAGATTCTAAGGAAATGCTGGCGGCTGTAAAAGACGCGGGTGTCAAGCATATGATTGGCTTCAATTACCGTTTTACTCCGGCTGTTAGACTTGCGAAGAAACTGATTGACGAAGGTGCATTAGGGGACATTTATCATTTTCGTGCTTGGTTTCTTCAGGATTGGTTAGTGGATCCGAATTTTCCACTTGCTTGGAGACTTCAAAAAGAGATTGCGGGTTCTGGTTCACATGGAGACTTAGGCGCTCATCTCATTGATTTGTCCCATTACCTAATCGGTGATATCACTGAGGTGATTGGTATGAGTGAAACTTTTATTAAAGAAAGACCATTACCAACCAATATGACAGGGCTATCAGCAACAGGGAGTACCCAAGGGAAAAAAGGTCCAGTAACAGTCGACGATGCCACATTATTTATGGCGCGATTCGCTAATGGTGCATTAGGTAGTTTTGAGGCAACTCGTTTTGCAACAGGGCATCGCAGTACGAATTCGTTCGAAATTAATGGTAGTAAAGGGAGCGTTATTTTTGATTTTGAAAGATTGAATGAGCTTCAGGTTTATTTTACGGATGACAGAGAGGATGCTCAAGGTTTCCGTCGTGTTTTAGCAACAGAACCGAGTCACGACTATATTGACCGCTATTGGCCAGCAGGGCACACGATTGGCTATGAGCATACATTTATTCATGAAATCGTAGAATTTATGGATGCGATTCAAGAAGATCGTCAGCCAGTGCCTAATTTTGAAGATGGTGTTAAATGCCAAGCGGTCTTAGAGGCAGTGGAAAAGTCAATTGAAAAACGCCAATGGATTACAATATCTGAATGAGTAAGGAGCGTTCATCTATGCAAAAAAAAGCATTAATTGTTTGGGGTGGCTGGGATGGTCATGAGCCGGAACAGGTTGCCCAGCTTTTTAAAAACATGTTGGTAGAAGAAAACTTCCAAGTTGAGGTCTCACATTCACTAGATACATATGCTGATGCTGAAAAACTACAATCACTAGACTTATTGGTTCCTCATTGGACAATGGGGGAGATTGAGAAGAAATATGTTCTAAATATTTCTCAAGCGGTAGCCAGTGGAGTTGGCATTGCTGGTTGTCATGGGGGAATGTGTGACTCATTCCGTAATAATGTCGATTGGCAGTTTATGACGGGGGGAAATTGGGTGGCTCACCCCGGTAATGATGGGGTTGAGTATATGGTGAATATCAAACATAGTTCAAGCCCATTGCTTGAGGGCTTGTCTGATTTTAAAGTCGTGAGTGAACAATATTATCTTCACTTCGATCCAGCTGTGGAAGTATTAGCCACAACGAGATTCCCGGTTGTAGATGGACCACATGCGACTAATAAAGCAGTCGACATGCCTGTTGTTTGGACAAAACGGTGGGGGCAGGGAAGAGTTTTTTATAGTTCTTTAGGTCACCATGCCGATATCATTGAAATGCCGGAAGTGTCTCTTATTATGCGTCGTGGATTTTTATGGGCAGCAGAAGGAAAGCAACTGGCTAATGAACGAGCAGATTCAGGAGATGTGCGGACATATACAGGTATGGGAGATAGTCAGTAAAAGGGAAATCACGTACAGAGCGTAAGGGGGAAGAATATGAGTAAATTGAAACTTGGCATTATCGGATGTGGAACCATTAGTTCGATCTATTTGGAAAATCTTCAAAAATATGAACATCTTGAGCTAGTGGCTTGTGCCGATTTAGATGTGGCCCGCGCAAAGCAGCAAGCAGAAAAATTTGGAGTGCCTAATGCATTTTCTGTTGAGGAGCTATTGGCGGACGATGAAATTCAGTTGGTGGTTAATTTAACAATTCCTCGGGCGCACGCGTCAGTTAGTCTCAAGGCATTAGAAGCAGGTAAGCATGTGTATACGGAAAAGCCCCTTACTGTGTCTCGCGAAGAAGGGAAACAAATTTTAGAAGTAGCCAGAAACTATAATTTACTCGTTGGTGGTGCTCCAGATACTTTTTTAGGTGCTGGTATTCAAACTGCCATTGATCTGATTGAGAAGGGTGAAATTGGTGTTCCGATTGGGGCATCTGCATTTATGATTAACCGAGGCCACGAACATTGGCATCCCGATCCAGCATTCTACTATGATCATGGTGGCGGGCCGATGTTTGATATGGGGCCCTATTATTTAACGGCATTGGTGGCATTATTAGGTCCAATGAAGCGGATAGCGGGTACAACAAGAATCAGTTATCCGGAGCGAACGATATTAAGCGAACCTAAGAAGGGGACAACAATTGATGTTGTAACACCAACTCATATTGCAGGAACCGTTGATTTTGCTTCAGGTGCTATTGCGACGATTACGACAAGCTTTGATGCTTTTGGAGGAACGTCTTTACCACCGATTGAGGTATATGGAAGTGAGGGAACACTACTTGTCCCAAATCCAAATACATTTGGCGGTCCAGTCAAAATCAGAAGAAAAGATGAAAAGGAATTTGTAGAAATTCCACTCGCTTTTGAAAATCCTACTAATAACCGAGGCATGGGTGTCGCTGATATGGCAAACGCGATTCTACATAATGAATCTTTCCGTGCAAATGGTGAGTTAGCTTATCATGTTTTAGAAGCCATGCATGGTTTTCATGATTCTTCGGATAGTGGACAGCATTATCAACTGGAGAGCACGTGCGAGAAACCGAAAAAATTCGACTTGTCGACCTATTCGTATATCTAATTAACTGTTAAAAGAGAATTATACCAAGAACGTCATTTCCCCCCATTGTTGTCTGAAATAGTATGACAATGTCGGGGGGTGTGTTTTGTTTAAAATGTTATGTATGGAAATATATGGTGGGACAAGGGGCCTGTCCCTGTGACCCAAAATTTTTGTACCACTGTATTGACTTTTGTGATACTATAATTTTTAGTTGAATAGAAAAATCCGTTTTTTAGCGGTAGAGGTTCTAGCACCCCTCTTTAAAAAAACTAAGATGAAGCAGTACTTCTCTTGGGGTACTGTTTTTTCTTTTGTCGGAAGGAGTTTTAAACATGTTAAAAGATGAAAAGGCGGTAGTGGTATTTAGTGGTGGGCAAGACAGTACCACGTGTTTATTTTGGGCCTTAGAAACTTTTAAAGAAGTTGAGGTTGTGACTTTTAATTACAACCAACGACATAAGCAGGAGATTGAGTGTGCAAAGGCGATAGCGAGTGAGATAAGTGTTACCCAGCATATTTTGGATATGCAGCTTTTAAATCAACTTGCTCCAAATGCGTTAACTCGAAATGATCTGGAGATAAAGGAAGGAGAAGAAGGCGGGTTACCATCTACATTTGTACCTGGCCGTAATCTACTCTTTTTATCATTTGCTGCTGTTTTAGCAAGTCAAGTCGGTGCGAAACACATCATTACCGGTGTTTCCGAAACTGATTTTAGTGGGTACCCGGATTGTCGCGATTCGTTTATTAAATCTTTAAATGTAACGATTAATTTATCAATGGATCAACAGTTTGTCATCCATACTCCGTTAATGTGGTTGGATAAGGCACAAACATGGAAGCTTTCTGATGATCTCGGTGTCTTGGATTTTATTCGTGAAAAGACATTGACTTGTTATGAGGGTGTCATTGGAGACGGCTGTGGTGAATGCCCTTCCTGCAAATTAAGAAAAAATGGATTAACTCTTTACCTTGAATCACGTAAGAGAGTTGAGGAATTCAAATAATATACAATTTATGTAAAACAACAAGAATGTAACTTAGGGGGATTATCATGAGAGTCATTTTATATCTTTTATCTATTATTCTAGCGAATGTGATAACAGCAGCTTTTCAACCGATGACACTAGGTGTTTTCATCGTACCGATGGGGACACTTCTAATCGGAGCAACATTTATTTTTAGAGACTTTGTTCAAAATCGTTATGGGAGAAAGTTGACTTACGTCTTTATATGTATTGCCTTGTTATTATCAGCGCTTGTATCATTTTTATTAGGTGATACATTATTGATTGTCTTTGCATCTGCGATTTCATTTTTACTTGCAGAAACAACGGACACTGAAATTTATACACGACTTAAGTTGCCAATGAGTTGGAGAGTTTTTTACAGTGGCTTAGTGGGTGGATTACTCGACTCAGCAGTCTTTGTCATCATTGGTTTAAGTCCACTTGGTGCTAACTTTTTGCCATGGGAAGCTGTTCCAGCCGCTATTATTGGTCAAGTTCTAGTGAAAACAATTATACAAGGGATTGGTGCGTTTATTCTTCATCAAATTAACCCATCAATAGATAAAGAAATCGTATCACAATAAGAGAATTTATATTTACAGGAAAAGCTTGGATTAGAATATTATATATCCAAGCTTTTTTATGTTTGTTGTGATGTAACTTACACATTTTTTTGCACTTTCCCCATACATTATAGAATTATAGAGCATTACTGTAACACTTTAGGGCGCTAGCACATAGGGTAATAAGTCTAATAAATGGAGGAGTCTACTAAAAAACGCGGACTCCTGCTTACATTCTCGGAGGTGAATGGACAATTACTTCTATATCATTACAAGGTGAATACAAATCAGTGTTGGATATTCTTCATACACAAGCTGCCATTAATGAATTAAAGAATTATTTTGAGAATACGTTTTCGAAGTCAATGCGTTTATTAAAGGTATCAGCCCCATTGCTGGTTCAGAATGGCGAGGGAATCAACGATGATTTAAATGGGTATGAGCGTGTCCTGTCATTTGATGCGGCTGATATTAAAAATAAAAACATTGAAGTGGTTCAATCGCTTGCGAAATGGAAAAGAGTAGCTCTAAGCAGATATGGGTTTGCAAAAGGAACTGGGCTATATACTAATATGCATGCGATTCGAAGAGATGAAAAGCTAGATAATCTCCATTCGATTTTTGTGGATCAGTGGGATTGGGAGAAGGTCATTTCCAAAGAAGAGCGCAATCTGGGGACGCTGAAGCAAGAAGTTAGAAAAATTTATCAGGCAATCAAGTCGACCGAACTCCACATGTTTGGTCTGCATTCGCAACTGACCCCGAAATTACCTAATGACATTTTCTTCATTACAGCCCAAGAGCTTGAGGATATGTACCCCTATAACACAACAAAGGAACGAGAATTTATCATAGCCAAAAAACATGGTGCGGTTTTCATAATGCAAATTGGTGGAGTGTTACGTTCAGGCGAGCGACATGACGGACGTTCTCCAGATTATGATGACTGGGCCTTGAATGGGGATATGCTCTTTTGGAGTCCATTATTACAAACCGCGATTGAAATTTCTTCAATGGGGATACGAGTCGATGAAAAAGCCCTCCTCAAACAGTTAAGGTCATCTTTTTATGAAGACCGGAAAGGATTACCTTATCATAAAGCAATCCTCGAAAAGAAGCTCCCTTATACAATTGGGGGAGGAATTGGGCAGTCACGATTATCTATGTTTCTGCTAAAAAAGGCACATATAGGCGAAGTTCAAGCTTCGGTATGGAATGAAAAAATCAGAACTGAATGCAAAAAACAGAATATCTTTCTGTTGTAGAGTGCAATAAATGGTAAAAGCTTAAATGGAGGAAAGGAACATTCCCCATTTAAGCTTTATTAAATCTATCAATCATTTGTCGCCATTCTCCCAAGGGGTCCATCTTCATCAATAATATCTTGAATGTCATAGACGGATATTGGAAACATCGGGAAACCGAATACATATGGTGTCAGGTCATACAGTTGAAAATAGAGGACTAGCGTTTTGTCAGCGATATAAAATTCTTGGTTTGGGCTTATCGTTGTGAATTCAGATAGTAAATCAATATTACGCTCTTTGATTTGTTCGGAAACAAGGGTGGATAATCTTTTTACATAATCACTGCCTGGTTTAAATAGATCCTTGAGATCGCAGCGTTTCCCCTTTTTAAGATCAAATGTTAATGATCGGATAAACGTCATGCCGTGGGCGGCCCTATCATGGTAGGTATAGTTTGTTTGTGTAAGGCTTAAAACCTGTCGCTGGTTATTTTTAATTTCGTAATATCCGAGCATCTCTGCCACGGTAGAGGGCATATTTCCAACCTGAAATGAAATCAGTCCTTGGGCTTGTTGTAGAATCGACTGGTTAATTAATTGCTGGAGTTTTTGATTCCGCATCCTTTCAACTTGAGGATAATAGACTCTTTTTTGAGGGCCAAATCTGACAGCTTGTGTTCTTATACTAACTGGAAATGAAATAGGCATACATCACAGTCCTTTTTTCCATATCATATTCTTAAAGGAAAAGAGTGTGAAAAAAAGGAAATTGCCTTTTATAAACAATTTCCTCAAAAAAGTAATCTATAGCATTTTATTTTGAATAACTGTTACGACCTTACTTCCAGCTGGAATGCTCCGAGTAAGCCAGACGTTTCCGCCAATAATGGAATCTCTTCCAATCACGGTTTCTCCTCCAAGAATCGTAGCCCCTGCATAAATGGTCACATTATCTTCGATGACCGGATGACGCCTTTTGCCACCTTTGATGATTTCGCCATTTTTATCGCGGTCAAACGAAAAGGCACCGAGTGTCACACCTTGATAAAGAGTTACATCGTTACCAATCAGGGTAGTTTCCCCGACAACAATGCCAGTTCCATGGTCCATAAAAAAACTATGACCAATTGTTGCACCAGGGTGGATGTCAATTCCTGTTTTACCATGTGCATATTCAGAAATACCACGAGATACTAACGTATATCCCATTTTATGAAGTTCATGAGAAATTCGATGAACAATGATTGAGAGAACACCTGGATAAGTGAGCGCAATTTCTTCATAGCTTTTCGCTGCAGGGTCTTTTCGAAATGCTGCATCGACATCCTTCATAATGATTGATCTTAATGATGGTAATAATTCAAGAAAGGTATACGTGTCTTGATTAACGACATCCTCGTCGTTTTTATGTGATAAGATTTCCTGTAACAGGCTTTGAAGCTTTTCCAGATTGTTTAATTCGTACTCCATATTCCGTTCTTTACTTGTACAATAGTATTCTGGTAAAAGTACTTCTCTAATGGTGTCAATAAAAGTAGGAATCAGCTTTAAACTATGATTTAATCGAGAACACAAGTGTTTTTTTGTATTTCCGATTTCTGTATGCAATTTTTTATAGATATGTAATAAGTCATTTTGTTCCATCTGTATCATCCCCATTTGTATCATTAATTATAAAGTAACGTAAAATTCAAATTATTGCAAAGCTATTACCTTATTAAAATTGTATCGTTCTAATTGGTTTGATATCACATCTCTTTTTTCATTCAAATGCATGATTTGTCCATTTTTCGAATAGCTATAAACAAGGTGAAAAATGGACGTGCAATGAAGGAGGAGAATGAATGGTTGAAGCAATCTTGAGGTTGTTTGTGAGTGAGCAGCAGGCAGAGGCTGTCTTGACTAGTCCACTGATTGAATTAATTTTTATGGCGCTTTTTGTGGGATTTGTGGTGGCAATCCTGGTTCATTTTACGTTGTACAGCAAACTTAGGAGAATTCGTAATTATATCCGTGACACCAATTCGTTAGAGATTGACCCACTGAATCGAATTCAGACGGATTTTGAACAAATGAAACAAAAGGAATCGGTGAAGGTGGAGACTTTTGTTCAGAATAAAATTTCCGGCTGGCGTGTGTTTAATGTGCCAGTTATCAATCTGATTAAAATTGTTCAGATGACGGTTTCCATTTTTATTTTAATAGGTGTACTCGGGACGTTCATTGGGCTTGCAATGTCACTCGGCAGCATAGACACAACCGGTGACATGCTAGTGGAGAATGTCGCAACCGTCCTTGCAGGAATTGACGTCGCATTTTACACAAGTATTGCTGGGATGGGACTTTCGTTGATTATGACGATTGTTACTCGGGTTGCGAATACGGAATTTATGATAACCGATATTATGCTTAAGACTGAGTCCATTCTAGAAGGAAATGAACAGGATGGAATGGGGCGTCTTATTGCTGTTTCGGAAACCATTAATACCTCTATTCTTGAATTACGTAACTCGAATCAAGAATCCCTACAGAGTATTGTAAATTCGTTTAAAGGGTTTCAGGAGTATACAGTTGGTTTGCAGCAATCTGCGAAGGATTTGGCGAAATTTAATGAAGGGCTTACGGAAAATCTAAAACAGTTTTCGGCTATTTTTCATGGTGTGCAGGAATTAACGGAAGGCTTTGATCAAGGCGTGAAAAAGTTGAACCAAAACTTTGATCAATTGTTTATTTACTTTCAGAATATGGACCAGCGCAATGAAAAAATGAGAAGTGCTTTTACAGAAACCTATAAAAAGGTAGCGGAATTAACAGCTGATCAAAAGGAAACGATGAATCATTTTCAGCAGTCAGTGGTTGATATACGAGAGTATTTTTCTTCCATTGCCCAGAGGCAGGAAGCAATTTATGGTGCGTTTGATAAAATGAATGAACAAAGTGAGCACTCTATTAATTTAATGAAGGAGAACAATCTACAGTTTGAGCGAGTGTTTGGAACGGATGTAAGTTCTAAGTTAACCGATATTATTTCTTCAATACGTGACGTCCGCAATGATTTTAAGGCCCTTGGCAACTCGATAGGTCGCTTGCCTCATGCGCTTGATTCGATTAACAAAGCCCAAAGTGAATATAAAAATCTTTTAACCTACCGTTTTGATGAATTGACACAGTTTACCCATGAATTTAATTCGCATCTGCAGGTTCATTTGACAAATGCCCAGGCGATTGAAAGTTACCTGAGTGAAGCCTCGCGTTCAAATGAGCAGGTAGGCATGAAATATATGAAGTTATTAAATGAAATCAACCGGACCATTACACAAATGGGGGATTCCTTCCAATATAAAGAAAACCAGATTGACTCAAGTGTGAATGCTTTACGGGATACGCTTTCGAAATATGTAACAAATCTCGAGGGAACACTTGGAGAAAAACTCGATAAAGTAAGTCGAAATATTAATGAGTACATGCTGGAAATGAATGAGGCTGTGAAAAGAGAGTTTAAACAAATTGGTGAAATAACAGGGGATGTGGGCCAGAGAAATGCTCGCCAATTGCAGCAAACTTTGGGTGATATTGGTCAGGAATTTCAGCAGTTGAATCGGCAACTTCAATCAATTGCTCAGAGTACGGTTCAAGAAAACAGCCGGGTAAGGATTGGAACCAATGATTAGTAAATACCAAAGGCTTTTTCACCGTGAACAAGAGGAAAGTTCATTTTGGCCGTCATTCACCGATTTACTGACATCAGTACTGCTGTGTTTTATTTTGATTTTTATCATCATGATGGTAATTAAATCCTTTCAAATTCAAGAAATGAAAAAAACAATCGATCAAATCATGGGTGTCAGAGTGGGGCTTATAGAGGATCTCAATCAAAAATTCAGCGACGCTAGCATTGAAATTGATGAGAAAACTGGGGCCTTGATTTTTAATACAGATATCCTGTTTGAGTATGACTCATCTGTACTGAAACCGGAAGCTTTTACGTTTTTGGATGAATTCGTTCCAGCTTACTTAGATGTACTCCTTGAAAATGGATATGAAGAGTATATTTCAGAAATTATTATCGAGGGGCATGCAGACAGGGATGGCACATATTTGTATAACCTAGAACTTTCCCAACAGCGGGCATATAGTGTAGCAGAATATATACTAAGTAGTGAGTTTCCATATAAAAACATTCAGGAGCATCTAAAAACAAAGCTAACCGTAAATGGGAGGTCCTTTACCGATGGCCGCTCCGACTCCGATGGAAACTATAACGGCCAAGCCTCCCGGAGAGTCGAATTTAAATTCCGGTTGAAGGACCAGGAGATATTGGAGAAGACAAGAGAATTGTTGGGGAACTGAAGGGGATGCGGTATTGTGCCGTGTCCTTTTTTGTTGGGGTTGGGACACAGGAGGTCCCTTGTCCCAGATTTTTCAGTATTGGCTGCTCTCGCGATACGTCCTCTCAGAGACGAGCGTGTCCTGCTAGCTGGTTTTCGCTTGACAAGCTAGGGATAAAACAGATTAAGAACTTTATTAGAATTGCTTAATAAAATTATAGTCGTTTTCGAAATTACTTTTTCCTTTTTCTTGGATTTTAAGAATGTAAATAGACTACTGATCTATCTAAAAGCATATGCAATTCATATTTTCGTATGCTTTTATTGCATTTTTCCTTATAAAACATGCGCGAATGTATAATTTTTACAATTTATAACTCTTTTTAGTTCATTATTACCTTTATGTGGATCTTACGAATGTAATAACACTACCAATCTATCTAAAAGCATACGCAAATCATATTTCTGTATGCTTTTATTGCACTTTTCCTTATAAAACATGCACAAATGTATAATTTTTACAATTTATAACTCTTTTTAGTTCATTATTACCTTTATGTGGATCTTACGAATGTAATAACACTACCAATCTATCTAAAAGCATACGCAAATCATATTTCTGTATGTTTTTATTGCACTTTTCCTTATAAAACAAGCATAAATGGGTAATTTTCACAATTTATAACACTTTTTAGTTCATTATTACCTTTATGTGGATCTTATGAATGAAAATACACTACCGTTCTATCTAAAAGCATACGCAAATCTTTTTAAAAGCTGGGACAGACCTGTCCCCGTGACCCACAAAATCAGAAACGGGTCCTAGCATGCTCCTAGGGCTTTCCTCATGGTGAAAACTTACAACTAAATTCCCTGTGTCGATTCTTGTAAAATATAGTAGAATGGTAGGTAGAGAAAAAAACAGAGATAGACGTAGGGAAGAGGAATTATATTGAAGAAAGTCATTATCGGATTGGTACTGGTACTAGTGGCGTCCTCGATTTTTTTTACGAGGGAAGCTTTTTCTGATATTTTACAAGAAAGCTATGCCTCTATTAAAGAAGTAGTGATTGGGAAAATTGCGTTAAGCAAAGAAAACGATGGGGAAGTATTGCCGGAAAAAGTAGAGGCACCAGAAACCCAAACAGCTGGTGAGCAGACTGAAGTAGTGAAGCCAGAGGATGTAAAACCAGTCATAGATCCAAATGATCCATTTTTACTCTTAGTCAACAAAGAAGTAGGAGTATTGGATGCAACTTATGTACCGCAAAACCTTGTTGTGCCAAATGTTGATTTTTCAACTTCTGTTTCAGAACGTAAACATATGGTAAAAGAAGCAGCAGAGGCATTGGAAAAATTATTTGCACAGGCGAGCGTCGACGGAATTGAGTTACATGCACAATCGGGTTACCGCTCGTATGCAACACAACAAGTAATCTATGATTCTTATGTACGTGGATATGGTGAGACTGAGGCTTCTACCTTTAGTGCAAAGGCCGGGCAAAGTGAGCATCAAACCGGTCTTGCGATGGACGTGACAAGTGATAGTGTCGACAACCAGCTTGTACAGGAATTTGGTGAAACGGTTGAAGGCAAATGGGTTGCTGAGCACGCAGCGGAATTTGGTTTTATTGTTCGTTATACTTTAGGAAATGAAGACATCACAGGTTATATGTACGAACCATGGCATATTCGCTATGTCGGTGTCGAGCATGCAAAATATATCACGGAACATGAAATTACATTAGAAGAATATCTTGGAGTCGTAGAATATTAGATTGAAAGAGCTCATTTGGGGCTCTTTTTTCTTTGGAGAATAGACTAGGTTATTTCGTTAATAAAAATGCCAGGACCCCTAAGTAAGAAGGGACCTGACATGCTAAAATGTATGAATCTAGCTTACACTTGCCTGTAAATTTGAACTCTCTGATTTTCTTGCAGTAGTTATTTGTCTTCGCAATATCAATATATACGCAAAAAATGCGAGAATAATACTTACTGCACTGTAAAGGAAAACAGCTTTGAATCCTGAATTCAGGGAGATGAAACCTAAACAAATCGCTCCGAGTCCGCTACCTAAATCCTTTGCTGTAAAAAACGTCGAATTCCCTGCTCCTCTTCGATCAGGGGGACATAGCCTGATCATGACAGCATTTAAGGCTGGCTCAACAAAACCTAACCCTAATCCATAAAGGATACCTGTTAGAATAAAGTCTCCGAGAGAATTGGCGTATGCCAAGACCACAAATGATATCGTCATAATCACTAAACCAGGGATTACCACGATGGAACTTCCATATTTATCAGCCAATTTTCCTCCCATAATTCTCGTGAATAATAGAGCAAATGAAAACACTGTAAAATATAAACCAATGTCTTCAATGCCTAAGGAAAGGGCAAAGGTTGGAATGAAAGTTAACGATGCGCCCATTCCAACATAAACAAAAGCGGTTACTAAACCTGTTGGTAGTGCTGTTTTTTCAAAAAGCAATTCGGAGATTTTTCGATTCTTTTTTGTTGATTTTATCACAAGATTTGGATTCTTTTTTTCATACGTCATAAACAAGCTACAAATGATTGAAATCAAACCGATTAAACCGGCAACGATGAATAAAACTTGATAATTATACTGTTGAATTAAAAAGATGCTAAGTGCAGGTCCGATTGCTGTAGACAGTGTATTTGCTAAACCAAAATACCCAATCCCTTCTGCTAACCGTCTTTTTGGTACGATGTCCGAAACAACAGTACCGGAAGCATTGGTAGTAGCACTGAACCCTATACCGTGTATACTTCTCATTACAATCAGTAGACTAATCGAAAAGGCTACAACATACGAGAAAGTAATAAAAGCTGCGATCACAGCACCAATAATTAAGACGATTCTACGGCTCTTTTCATCTATCAATTTACCAAAATAAGGTCTGAAAAGAATCGCTACAAACATGAAAAAACCAAAAAGCATACCTGAAATCGAATTATCCCCGCCTAAATAAATTGCGTATAATGGCAGTCCTGTCATTAGCATGTTGTTGGAAATTTGAGTAGACATCGCATAAATAAACGCTAGAAAATAGTTTTTTGTCCATAACTTATCTGAAGTATTTTGTTGTTGCTGCAAAGTAGATCCTTCTCTCTATAAAATGCTGTAATTGATTATACAAGCAAGTATATATCAAAAATCGATTAAAAACACTTCAAAATCATCATTATTAAGTAATAACAAACTTTAAGGATAGAGGTATTTTTTTAATAAAGTATAGCGATATAATTATGTTAGAAAATTCAAAATAATGTTGAAATTCATGATTGGATACAGTATCCTATTTATAGGAGTTAAATTATAAAGTAGCTTACTGGAGGAATATATTCAATGAATGTAGTTAATCAGGTAAGTATTAATGAAGTCGGTCTAAGAGACGGTCTTCAATTAGAGCCGAAAATTCTAACAGTCGAAGAGAAAGTAGAAATTTTTCATTTACTAAAGGAATCGAAAATTCCAGAAGTTGAATTTGGGTCTTTTGTTCACCCAAAACTTGTACCTCAGATGGCAAATACTGCAGAATTCTATTCAAGATTAAAGGATCATCTTGGTAATCCCAAATTAGTTGCTCTTATTCCGAATAGTAAAGGATTAGAGTTAGCTAATGACAGTGGTGTTACATCTGTCAATTATGTGCTGTCAGCGAGTGATTCACATAATTTACAAAATGTAAGACAAACAACTGAACAATCACTAGGAGGATTTAAATACTTAGTGGATTACGCAACCCAACAAAATATGAAAATGAATGTTACAATTGGCACTTCGTTTGGCTGTCCATTTGAAGGGACGGTTCCCCCAGAACGCATTTTAACGATCATAGAAAATTTACTTCAATACAACATCAATCGAATCACACTTGCAGATACAACTGGTATGGCTAACCCAAAGCAAGTATATCTCTTAACAAAAAGGGTACTGTCTGAATGGAAGCATTTTGAATTTGGTTGCCATTTTCATAATACACGTGGTATGGGATTAGCAAATATTATTGCTTCACTTGAATCAGGGATTACCGTGTTTGATGCCTCATTAGGTGGTATAGGTGGTTGTCCTTTTGCACCGGGAGCTACTGGGAATGTTTGTACTGAGGATGTTGTACATATGTTCGAAGAAATGGGCGTGAAGACATCTATTGATCTTGATAAATTGATACAAGCGTCTCAAAGGCTGAGTGATATTTTAGAACATGAACTACCAGGTCAAGTAGCCAAAGCTGGAAAGAGTTCTAAAATGTATCCGCTTCCAAGTTGACCAAAAAATAGAGGAGTGATCTTATGTCAGTAAAAACGTTTGAAACAATCCAACTTGAAAAAAAACAAAATATTGCTATTTTAACTCTTAACAGACCTGATTCTATGAATGCAATGAATACAAAGATGGCATTAGAGTTAATCGATATTCTACAAGACTTAAAATATGATGAGAATATTCGTGTATTAGTGCTTACCGGTGCTGGTTCAAAAAGCTTCTGCGTAGGTGCAGATTTGAAAGAACGGAATGGCATGTCTCAAAAGGACTGGAAAATTCAGCATGATGCTTTTGAAAAAGTGACTGAAAGTCTAAGAGACTTTCCATTTCCGGTAATTGCTGCAATTAATGGCTATGCGCTTGGCGGTGGTTTGGAAATCTCATTGAGCTGTGACCTTAGAACAGCATCTGAAAACGCTAGCCTAGGATTGCCTGAGTCAAAACTTGGAATTATTCCCGGTATTGGAGGAACACAGTTATTATCCCGCCTTGTTCCAATTGGAATTGCGAAAGAAATTCTATATACAGGTAAAAGAATCACTTCGAATGAAGCAAAACAATGGGGCTTAGTAAATAAAGTCTGCTCAGTTAACAATCTTCTCGAAGAAACGTTAGTTCTAGCAGAAAGCATCGCTAAAAACGCGCCATTATCGTTAATTTCATTAAAAAAAGCGGTAAATAAAGGCACTGAGACGGACTTAACAACAGGAATTGCACTAGAGCTTGAAGCGTACTATAAGTGTGCGAATTCTGAAGACAGGGTGGAAGGAATACGTGCTTTTAATGAAAAACGTGCTCCGCAATGGATGGGTAAATAAAATATAGAGTCTATAAAAATATCATTTTAATAAAAACGAATATTTTTGGAGGGTACTAATATGGTAAAAACATTTGTAGCTGAAACAGATGAACAGGAATTGATTCGTAAGAGTGTTCGAGCTTTATGTGAGCGCTTTCCAGAAGACTACTGGAGAGAATTAGATGAAAGGGATGCATACCCAACTGCATTTGTTAAGGCGCTGACAGAGGAAGGATGGCTTTCAGTATTAATTCCCGAAGAATACGGTGGTGCTGGTCTTGGGATGAAGGAAGCCGGAATTATTTTAGAAGAAATCAATCGTTCTGGTGGGAATTCAGGTGCTTGTCACGCTCAAATGTATACAATGGGCGCAGTTCTTAGACATGGGAATGAGGGTCAAAAGCAACGTTATCTTCCTAAGATTGCTAGTGGTGAACTTCGCCTACAAGCCTTTGGAATTACAGAGCCAACGGCAGGAAGTGATACAACAAGCATAGAAACATTTGCAGAACGTAGAGGAGATAAGTACATTGTAAACGGTCAAAAAATATGGACATCAAGAGCAGAGCACTCAGATTTAATGCTTTTACTAGCAAGAACAACGCCAAAGGACCAGGTGAAAAAGAAAACAGATGGCTTAAGTCTCTTTTTACTAGATATGAAGGAGCAAGCTGCCAACATTGATATTCGTCCAATTGATGCCATGATTAACCATGCAACAACAGAGGTATTTTTCGAAAATGTAGAGATCCCAGTTGAGAACTTAATTGGTGAAGAAGGGAAAGGATTCAAATATGTATTAAGTGGAATGAATGCAGAACGTATTCTCATCGCTTCTGAATCTGTAGGTGATGGCCTTTACTTTATTGATAAGTCTGTACAGTATGCAAACGAACGTGTTGTATTTAATAGACCGATTGGACAAAACCAGGGTGTTCAATTCCCTATAGCTAAGGCATATATGGATATCCAAGCTGCAAAATTGATGAGAGATAAAGCGGCTGAAATGTTTGACGCTGGAATTAATTGTGGTGAAGAGGCCAATATGGCTAAATATCTTACTTCTGAAGCGACTTGGCGTGCAGCAAATGCTGCAATGGACACGTACGGTGGGTATGGCTTTGCAAAAGAATACAATATTGAGAGAAAGTTCAGGGAAGCTCGTCTCTTCATTGTTGCACCAATTTCAAATAATCTAGTCGTTAGCTTTGTTGGTCAGCATGTTCTTGGATTACCACGCTCATATTAAACCTTAAATTTACCCAGTGGGCCTAACAGGTCCACTGGATGGAGGGAGGAACTAAGAATGGCTGGGCCATTGAACGGAATAAAGGTAGTAGATGTAACAACAAATATTTCTGGTCCTACATTAACTATGATTTTGGCGGATCTAGGTGCTGAAATTATTAAAATAGAACGTCCGAATACAGGGGACGATTCTAGAGGAATGGGCCCGTTTATGGAAGGCGAAGGAGTTTATTTCCTCTACATTAACCGGAATAAGAAATCAACTGCAATCGACCTTAAACAAGAAGAAGGTCGAGAAATTGTTTATGATTTGGTAAAAGACGCGGATGTATTTGTGGAAAACTTCCGATATTCGAAGGCTGAAAAGATGGGATTAGGATATGAAAAGTTAAAGCAGATGAATCCTTCTTTAATCTATTGCTCACTTTCGGCATATGGCCAGGACGGTCCAATGCGGAACCAACCTGGATATGACGCAATTGCACAAGCGGATGCAGGTATTATTGGAATTAATGGAACAGAAGGTTCTGATTTAGCACGGGTTCCAGTTTCTGTACTCGATCAAGGTAGTGCGATGTGGGGGGCAATCGGTATTATTTCAGCTCTACTTCACAAGGAAAAAACTGGAGAAGGCCAATTAGTTACGACATCTTTATATGAAACAGGTGTTTTCTGGGTCGGATATCATATGCTTTCTTGGCTTGCAACAGGTAATGAACCTAAAAAGAATGGGGCAGGTCATACAGCTTTTGCACCATATGGAGCGTTCCTTGCAAGTGATACTCATATTATGATTGGTATTTCAAATAACTCATTGTTTGCTAAGTTATGCAAGGTTATAGGGAAAGAAAAGTGGATAACAGAACCACGGTTTTCGAGTAATTCAAAGCGTGTTGAAAACCAAGAGGAATTAAAAGAGGCTATTGAAAATATTTTACAATCTAGGTCAGCAGATGAGTGGATTGATTTATTGGCTGATGCAGGAGTTCCAAGCTCAAAAGTAAAGAAGATTTCCGAAGTTGCAGAGGATGAACAAGTGAATGCATTAAACATGTGGAGTGAAATTTCACATTCAAACATACCAGATTTAAAGCTTCCAAGATTGCCTTTTGAATTAAGTACTTCAGAGGTCAAAATCATAAAAGCTCCACCGTCATTGGGTGAAGATACAAGAAACATAATGGAGAGTCTTGGCTATAGTCAAGACAAAATAAACCAGCTATTAATGAGAGGGATTATCCAGAAAGAAAAAGATAGTAGTAAAGCACATTAACAATATCCCTTTTTGCTAAACGAAAGGTTTGAGGTGCTTAATGATGGAAAAAATGCCATTGCGATTAAGTAATCAAGACATGTTACCCACGAAGGTAGTAAATATATTGCGTAATAAAATATTAAATGGGGAATATCAACCAGATGAAAAATTGGTCCAATCGACTTTAGCAGAACAATTAGGTGTTAGTCGAATGCCTATTAGGGAGGCTTTGAAAAAGTTAGAGTTAGAGGGGTTAGTGACGATTGAACCTCACAGAGGTGCGATTGTTAAATCAATCACCATCGAGGATATAAAGGAGATTTATACACTTAGAGCAGAATTAGAAAAACTTGCTCTTTCTCTGAGTATTCCTAGATTATCAGAATCGGATCTAAATCAATTAAAAGAAAAGCTTTCAGAAATGGAACAAAGTGAAAATGTAGAAGACTTTGTTTCAGCAAATATAGAATTTCACCGTTTAATGATTAAAGGTTGTCGATGGAATAGGCTACTTTCTTTTATCGAAACGTTGTGGAATGGATTCCCACAGCACACACCTCATTTACTACCTGAACAAGTACAAAAATCCAATGCTGAGCATAAAGAAATATTAACCGCAATCCTTAATAAGGATAGCGAAAAGGCATCTATATTGCTAGGAATGCATATTGAAAGAACAGGAAACAGTCTTGTTGGAAAAATTCTTGAGAAACGCTAGCGAGGAATAGATAAATGACAATATTTCGATCATGGATGTTCATTCCTGGAAATCGGCATAGAAGGGTCAGAAAAGTAAAAGAACTAGATGCAGACGTTTACATCTATGATCTTGAGGATTCAGTCCCATACACAGAAAAGGATCGAGCACGACAGATTGTTGCAAATAGTATTCTAGAATATAGTCATTTGCAAAACTTTGTACGGGTAAATGATATAAATACAGAGTATTTTGTAAAGGATATCCAATCAGTTTTTGTAAAGGGTTTAAAAGGTATCGTCCTTCCTATAGTAAATGGTCCGGAAGATATACTACGTGTTGAAACGATTCTAGATGAATTTGAAGATATCCATGGAATTATGAAAGGCTCTACTAGTATTGTTCCACTTATTGAGTCAGCACTAGGAATTTATTATTCTGTTGAAATAGCAAAATCTTCGACAAGAATTAATCATTTAGCCTTTGGCGCAATCGATTATACACTTGATATTAACGCAACAGTAACTCCATCAGGTATGGAGTTACTATATGCCCGCTCACAATTAGTTATTGCTTCAAGAGTAGCAGGTATTGAAGCCCCAATAGATACTGTTTTTATGGATGTTAATGATAATACGTCATTAAAACATGAGTCTAAATTTGTCAAAGAGTTAGGTTTTCAAGGGAAATTGTCAATCCATCCTAACCAAATCTCAATAATAAATGAGGTATTTACTCCGAGTGAAGCTGAAATTATGGAAGCGAAAGAAGTGATTTCAGCTTTTAATAGAGCAAATAAGGAAGGAAAAGCTGCTATCCAATTAAATGGTAAAATGATAGATTATCCTGTAGTTAAAAGGGCCCAAAAGCTTTACGCAAAGGCTAAATTACTCGGATTAACAGTATAAGTGAAATGGGAGTGAAATTAAGATGCTAAGTGAAGCTTTGGCGAAGTTTATTAAGAATACCACATATGAAGATTTGTCTTCTGAAGTTGTAGAGTTTACAAAACTATGTATTCTAGATTGGTACGGTTCAGCAGTAGCGGGAAAGGATAAAGTACCGATTCAGATGATTGCTGAGTTTGTGGATGAAATGGGTGGAAAACATCAATCTTCTCTCGTAACAGGTGGAAAGTCGTCGATGGTAAATGCTGCCTTGCTTAATGGTGCCGCTAGCCATATTGTCGAATTAGATGATATTCATAAACAATCGATTGTACATGCTGGTACAGTAGTTATTCCTGCTGCATTAAGTATCGCTGAGGCGAAAGGAAAGAGCGGTAAAGACTTAATTACAGCTGTAGCATTAGGATATGATGTTTGTTACCGAATCGGGGAAGCAGTTTCTCCGTCACACTATTTTTATTGGCATAATACTGCAACTTGTGGAACTTTTGGTGCCGCTGTGGCAGCTGCGAAACTATTAGAATTAAACGAGGACCAAATTATTTATTCACTCGGTAGTGCAGGAACACAAGCTGCTGGATTGTGGGAATTCATTGAAGACGGGGCGATGTCTAAACAGCTTCACACTGCGAAGGCGGCAGCTAATGGTGTAACCGCAGCTCTATTAGCTGAGAAAGGTTTTACTTCAGCAAGTAAAATCCTAGAAGGAAAAAGAGGATTCTTTCATGCCATGTCCTCTGAATTTGATGAATCTCGAATAACTGATGGTTTAGGAGAAACTTTTAAAATTATCGAGAACTCATTCAAGATTCATGCTTCATGTCGACATACGCATCCTTCAGTCGATTTAATAATCGATTTAAAAAATGGACACCAGCTTCAATCTAAAGATATAAAGAAAATTAGAGTGAAAACGTACCAAGTTGTACTAGATATTACAGATAATCCTAATCCAACTACCATTTATGCAGCGAAATTTAGCGTGCAATATTGTGTTGCCTTAGCATTAAAAAACGGAAGTGCAGGACTATATGATTTTACTCAGGAGGCTTTAGAAGATCAGGAAATCCGTCAAATTATGGAGAAAATCGAAGTTTCCGCGGATTCTGCTATTACTGAGGCATATCCGGAAAAATGGGGTTCAAAAGTTGAAATTGAACTGAACAATGGAAACTTGTTATCTTTAGAAACGAATTATCCAAAAGGTGATCCTGAAGTGGGTATTACTGCCGACGAAATAATAAGGAAATTTCGAACGCTTGCCAGTGCATTGTCTATAAATGAACAAGAATCGATGGTTCAAAAAATAATGAATGTAAATGAAGTCCCAAATGTGGAGACGTTTTTCTCTACAAATGAGGTGCTAAGTTAAAAGATAAAAAAGAAATACAATTTTCTGCATGGAGGAAATTGTATTTCTTTTCTTTTATTGATATGGATAAAGGAAAGTAGGGCAAATATGAAGAAGATTCTTTATCAAGATATTGTCGAAAAAGTAGCTGAATTATGTATCAGCGCAAACTACGATTTAGGCAAAGATGTATTAGGTGCATTTAAAGACGCCATAAATAAAGAACGTTCAGAAATTGGGAAAGACGTGCTTAAACAACTCATTCGAAATGCAGATTTAGCTACTTCTAATCGTGTTCCAATGTGCCAAGATACTGGTGTTGCGGTATTTATTGTTGAATATGGACAAGAAGTCATCGTTGAAGGTGGAACCCTTCAAGATGCTATAAATGAGGGAGTGAAGAAGGGGTATAGAGATGGATTTTTACGAAACTCTATTGTTAGCCATCCATTAGAAAGAAAAAATACAGGTGACAACACACCTGCTGTAATCCATGTAGAATTTGTTCCAGGAAACCAATTAAAGATTATGATGACTGCCAAAGGCGGCGGTGCGGAAAATATGAGCCGGTTGGAAATGCTTATGCCCGCAGATGGCATAGAGGGAGTAAAAAAGTTTATCTTAGAAACAGTTGAGGAGGCAGGACCCAATGCGTGCCCACCTTTAGTAGTTGGTATTGGAATTGGCGGCAATTTTGAGTATTGTGCATATCTTGCTAAGAAAGCTTTATTCAGACCAATTGGTGAAAGAAGTAAACTGCCAGAGATTGCTGAATTAGAGGAATATTTAATCGTAGAAATAAATAAGTTAGGAATTGGGCCACAGGGATATGGAGGTTCTACAACAGCACTTGATGTAAAAATTGAAATTGCTCCTTGTCATATTGCTGCACTTCCAGTTGCAGTGAATCTGAATTGCCATGCGAGTCGACACAAAGAAGCTATACTTTAAGGAGAAAGCGAAAATGTCAGTCAAAAAAATAAAAGTTCCATTTGGGGATGGAGTCCTCCAAACATTAATTGCTGGTGATCGTGTTTTACTCACGGGTACATTATATACAGCCAGGGATGCCGCACATAAAAGAATGATAGAATCATTGGAAAAGAATGATCAACTGCCAATGCCCATTGAAGATCAAGTAATATATTATGTTGGTCCAACACCCGCAAAGCCCGGGCAGATAATTGGATCAGCTGGCCCAACAACCAGTGAAAGAATGGATAAATATACTCCTACATTACTAGATTTAGGATTAAAAGGCATGATCGGTAAAGGATCCCGAAATGAAGAAGTCATTCAATCAATCAAGAAAAATAAAAGTATTTACTTTGGTGCTATTGGTGGTTCTGCAGCGGTAATCTCGGAAACGATAAAAAGTGTTGAGGTAATCGCATACGACGATCTTGGCCCAGAAGCCATTCGAAAAATTGAAGTTGTTGATCTTCCAGTGATTGTGATTAATGATTCATATGGTAATGATTTGTATAAGAAGGGGAAGCAACAATTTAAATAATAAAGAATTCATATTAGTACTCGTAAGAAAGAAGGAAGTGTATATAAAGGGAACTTGGTTAGTAAGACTAACTAAGTTCTTTTTTTTCTTGTTTATTTTGTAGAAATATAAGGAAAAAAATCTAATTATGTAACTATTTGAAAAATTTTTAAAATTAAAAATAATCTGTTGACGGGCTACTGTACAATGTATACAATGTGTAATATACAAATACTTTTAATAGGAAAGGTGATATTGATGAATGAAAGATTTGAAGAAGGTTTAAAAGTAAGAAAAAGTGTATTGGGAGAAGAGTACGTAAATAATTCCATAAATAATGCGACGGATTTTACAAGACCTCTTCAACAATTAGTAACAGAGTATTGCTGGGGAGAGGTATGGACTAGGCCAGGCTTAGAAAAAAAGACTCGTAGTTTACTAAACTTAGCAATGTTATCAGCTCTAAATCGCCCACATGAATTGAAAATTCATACCGCAGGTGCTCTCCGAAATGGTTGTACACCAGAAGAAATTCAAGAGGTGTTTTTACAAGTAGCCATTTATGTAGGTGTCCCTGCAGCAGTAGATAGTTTTAGAATTGCAAAGGAAGTAATCGAAGAAGCAAAAGTCGAAAATTAAAAGGGGAGTTACAAAATTGAATACTTCGAGAATTGGATTTATCGGCTTAGGGGCAATGGGCTTCCAAATGGCTACTAGGTTAGCAAATGCCGGTCTACCACTCGCAATTTTTGATATTAATAAGGATGTCTTGCATTCTTTCCAAGGTGATGATGTATTGGTTGAGACTTCACCTCTTGAAGTTGCAAATCATGCAGAAGTCGTTTTGGTAAGTTTACCTTCACCTAATGTAGCAAAGGAAGTAGCTCTTGGGGACAATGGGATTATTTATGGTAATCGTGTAAAAGTGTATATTGATTTGTCAACGACCGGAGAAATTGTAGCAAGTGAAATTGGAGAATCCTTACTTGCAAAGGGGATACAAGTTCTTGATTCTCCAGTCAGTGGAGGCGTCATTGGTGCGAAAAATGGTACATTAGCCATAATGGTTGGTGGTGACAAAGATACTTATGACAAATGCACTTCGATCCTCTCTCATATTGGTAAGAAGATCTTTTATGTGGGAGATAAAGTAGGGCAGGGTCAGGCAATGAAGGTCATTAACAACTTACTTTCGTCTGCTGCACTAGCACTTACTTCTGAAGCATTAGTTCTTGGGGTCAAGGCAGGGTTAGATCCAAATATAATGGTAGATGTACTTAATGTAAGTAGTGGAAGAAATTCTGCTACAGAGGATAAAGTGAAAAGTTCAATCTTAAGTAGGAAATTTGATTATGGTTTTAAAACTGGCCTAGCTTACAAAGATATGAAGTTTTATCTTGATCTAGCTGAAAAGTTAAAAGTACCAACACTTGTAGGAGGACCTATCATAAATTTTTGGAATTATGTCCTATCACAAGGGGGGGAAAAAGAAGACAATACCGCTGTAATTAAATATATCGAACAATGGGCTGGTGTTGAGGTTAAGAATAAAGACAACAGTTACACACATTAAGTCTTTTATATTTTTCATTAAAATGTAAGCGTAAACAAAACTAAAACTAGATGCCAATAGAATTCTAGAGGTGGAACTTCATTACTTACATACAATACCACATACAATTCTACTTTATTTCTACTTTCTGTCGTTGCACAATCCATCTCTCTACTACCTCGCAAATATATTTTAAAATAGAAGATTCTAAATTTAGAATGGAGGAAAATGAATTGACAAAGAAAGGTCTCATTATAGGTGGTCAAGAAATATTCACAGATACTGACTTTCCGGTTTACCATAAATTTTCAGGCGAAGTAATAGCCAACATTGCAAGTGCTGAAAAACAGCATGTCGAACAAGCAGTTACTATTGCACAAGAAACATTTAAAAAGGACCAACTCACTCCTTATCAACGTTATGAGATTTTACATAACGCGGCTATGCTTCTACAGGAAAGAAAAGAAGAGTTTGCAAGAACAATTGCTTCAGAGGTTGGCAAAACGATTACGGAGGCAAGGGTAGAAACTGACCGTTCCGTTCAAATCTTAATTTTGTCTGCAGAAGAAGCAAAAAGAATTGCAGGCGAAATGGTTCCAATTGAAGCGAGTCCTGGTAATCAAAATAGAATGGGATATTATGTTAGATGCCCAATTGGTGTTATATGTGCAATCACGCCTTTCAACCTTCCATTAAGTTTATCTTGTCACAAAATTGGCCCTGCAATTGCCTCCGGAAATACAGTTGTTTGGAAGCCGGCTTCAGAGACTCCATTATCCGCTTATTTATTAATGGAAGTTTTAAAAGATGCAGGTCTTCCTGTTGGATATGTCAACTTAGTGTGTGGTTCAGGCTCAAAGGTGGGGAATTGGTTACTAGAGGATGAGAGAATTGGAAAGTATACATTTACTGGAAGTTCTGCTGTTGGCAGACATATAAAAGAAAATAGTGGACTGCGAAGTGTATCTCTTGAACTAGGAAACAACTCTCCAAATATCGTACACCATGATGCTGATTTAGACCTTGCTGCAAAAATGTGTACATTACGTGGATATACAAATGCAGGCCAAACATGCGTATCCGTTCAACGAATCTATGTTCACAAAGATGTAAAGGATGAGTTTCTCAATAAACTTGTAAAATATACGTCTGAATTCAAAGTAGGGGATCCATTAGACGATTCAACTGATATAGGGCCGCTAATCAATTTGAAAGAAGCAGAACGTGTGAAGCAATGGATTGATGAAGCAGTAGATCAAGGTGCAAAGCTAGTTTGTGGTGGGGATAGAGATGGAGCATTTATTTCGCCAACAATTTTAGACGCTGTAACATCTGAAATGAAGGTTGTTTGCCAAGAAATTTTTGGTCCTGTTCTAACAGTCTTAACATATGAGGATCTTGATCAGGCGATTGACCAATCAAATGATACTCCATATGGTCTTCAGTCTGCCATCTTCACAACAAATCTGAACACTGCGATGTATGCAGTGAAGCGATTAGAAACTGGTGGAGTTGTTATTAATGATGCATCCACATTTAGAGTAGACTTAATGCCTTATGGAGGAATTAAAGCAAGTGGTATAGGTAAAGAAGGTCCTCGTTATTCAATCGAACAAATGACAGAAATGAAGATGGTAGTTATTAATTTATAACAGATGCTGATTTGATCACTCATTTGGAACATTAAGGATTTCCTTAATGTTCCAAATGAAGTCGATATTAGAAAGGGGAAGGGAATGCCAAAGATTGAAACACTGACTTTATCTCAAAAAATAGCGAAAGATATAGCAAGCAAAATCGTAGACGGAACCCTCAAACCCGGTGAACGATTAATTGAAACCGAATTAACAGAACAATACGGTATAAGTCGCTCTCCAGTAAGGGAAGCCTTGTATTTACTTGAAAACCAAGGAATTGCGGAACGAATCCCGCGAAAAGGTGTGATGGTAAAGAGGCACACAAAAAAGGAAATCTTTGATTTATATGATACCGTGTATGGCATTCAAGAATTTGTCTTAAAATGTGGGATTTTAACATGTACGAAAGAGCAGATTGCAAAACTAAAATTTATTATCGCAGAGACGGAAGAGTCGTTTAATGATCAAAACTTTAAGTCTTGTTTTCATTTAATTGAAGAACTCCAGCTTAACATCTTCCAATTATCGAATAATACGGTTATAGAGGATTTGTATGATCGATTAAATAAGCAGTGGACAACGTTTAGATATCTAACGTTATCTCATCCTGATAGTTTAATCCAATCCATTCAAGAATATAAGGAAATAATTAAAGGGATTGAAGAAAAAGACATTGATTTAGTACTTGAAAAATTAAATATAAAAAAATATAGAGGCTTAGCAATCTTAGAAAAAATTGTCCGAAATATGTAAGTGTTAATAGGTGTTATGGGGGGATTAGATGGGAAGTTTTGGCCATTTAGGTATTGTTGGTGTTGGAAATATGGGCTATCACTTTGCTAAACGTATGTTGGATCATGGACATAAACTTGTAATTTATGATAAAAACCAAACTGCTTTGAGTTCATTTATAGATTATGACAATGCATATATTGTTAACTCACCTAGGGAGGTAGCAGACCTTGCGGAGATTGTATTCGTATCACTGCCCACTCCTCCTATCGTAAAGGCTGTTATTAATGGTGAAAATGGCCTCAAATGGGGAAGGAAAATTGAAATATTTGTGGATTTATCAACTACGGGGCAAAAAGTCGCTATTGAAAATGCTAACAGCTTACAAGAAAAAGGGATTAAGGTATTGGATTCACCTGTTAGCGGTGGTATCCAAGGTGCTGAAAAGGGCTCCCTGGCTATTATGGCCTCCGGTAAAAAAGAAGTATTTGAATATGTACTTCCAATTTTGGAGCTGCTCGGCAAAAATATTTTTTATGTGGGAGAAGAGATTGGTCAAGGACAAATTGTAAAACTATTAAATAATTTATTATCAGGTACAGCAGTTGCAATAACATCGGAAGCAGTTGTATTTGGTCAGAAGGCGGGGATTGACCCCGAAGTATTAATCACAATTTTTAATGCTAGTAGCGGAAGGAATACGGCTACAACTGATAAATTTCCTAAATCGGTGTTACCTAGAACATTTGATTATGGTTTTACAACTGAACTTATGTATAAGGACTTAAAGCTTTGTATGGAATTAGCTGAAAATAATCGTGTTCCAATGTTTCTTGGTTCAAGTGTAATGCAATTGTGGAAGTATGTTGTGACAAAGGGTGGCGAAAAGAGAGATTTTACAACCATCATTCAATATTTAGAAGATATGGTTGACATCCCAAATGAAATGAATAGAAAGAAAAATGAAGAACAAAATGTTAATTCAAAAATAGGGGATTAAATCGACAAATATAGTAGTTACATTAAGATATGAGTAACGTTATCTAGCTACAATGTGTTGAATTAGAAACTATGAAAACATGAAATACGAATAATTAATATTCATTTTTAATCAGTTATTTCGAAGGAGGATGAACAATTTAATGAAGACAATCACGAAAACAATTATTCCAAATTGGGAACAAAAGCTTCAACAAGACGAAGAACTACAATCACTTATTGGTACGCATTCGTTCTCAGTTCTGCTGAAATTGGCAGATGAAAAACTATTATGTAGCGTACAAGATAAGTCAGTAAAATTTAAGAATGAGATTACAATTGATGATGTTTGGGATTTTTCGATTACAATTCCTGAACAAGCTTGGGAGAACTTTTTATCACCTGTTGCACCAGCATTTCATAACACCCTTCAAGCTATGATTTTTACACAAGAAGGAGTTTCGATTGAAGGGAACCGACTAGTTTGGGCACAATCTATTAATATTATTGAGAGAATCCTATTATTAGCACGAGAATTCGAGGTTGAAGCTGTTGATGGTGAAATTGACTTCTATCCCGAAACGATCAATGGCCACTATGTCACGATGAACGTAGATGGTGAAGAATATGTGACCTATTATGAAGTTGCAGGTCAGGGTCAACCTGTTATCTTTTTACATACAGCTGGTTCAGACTCACGTCAATATAAGCATTTATTAGGGAATAAAGACCTTCAAAAGAAATGGCAGATGTTTGCGTTTGATTTACCCTATCACGGAAACTCAGAACCTCCTAAAGGCTGGTGGAAAAAGCAATATAAACTAACAACAGATTTATATACAAAATGGATCCTTGAGTTCATGAAGGCTACAAATTTATATGATAAAAAGCCAATTATCTCGGGTTCTTCTATGGGTGGAGCTATCGTATTATTTCTAGCTGACAAGTATGGAGATCTCTTTAAAGGAGTTATTTCGTTAGAAGGGGGTTTTGGAAGAGAAGGTAGAAAGGTATCGTGGACAAATCATCCTCAAGTTCATGCAGGCCAATTCCTCCCATCATGGGTTAATGGGTTGATGTCTCCAGAAAGTCCTGAATATTATCGTCGCCTAACACTTTGGGAGTATTCTCAAGGCGGACCTGGTGTGTATCAAGGCGACACCTATTTTTATAGTGTTGATTTCCCTGAGGTATCGAAAACGATTGGAAAAGCGAATTGTCCACTTTGGATATTATGTGGTGAATATGATTATTCTTGTACACCAGAAATGAGCGAAGAAGCTGCGAAACGAATGGGTGGTAAATTTATAAAAATGGAAAGAATGGGACATTTTCCAATGTCTGAAAATCCGATTGGATTTTTAAGATATTTTCAGCCTGTTTTAGAGGATGCAAGCAAGTAATCTTTGTAAAGGAGGACAGGACATGACACACGATACTTATGAAGTGTATGCGATAAAGTATGCAACGAGAGATGCAAAGGCATTTGAGCATTTTCATGGAAGTAATGATCCGCATGAAGATTATTCGATGCCAATGGATTACTTTATTTGGGTCGCAAAAAATGATAAGCATACGGTTGTGATTGATGTCGGATTTAATGAACAGGTTTCTAATCAAAGAGGTCGCACATTCCTACGATGTCCGATTGAAATGTTAAAAAAAATCGATGTACATGCAAATGACGTATCGCACGTCATAATTACACACATGCATTATGACCATGTTGGCAACCTTGATAAACTTCCAAATTCAACATTTGTTTTACAGGAAACAGAAATGTCATTCTGGACCGGAAAATTTGCTTCACGAAAGGCGTACCGTCATTTGATAGAGGTGGAGGATGTCGTTCATTTGGTGAAAGAAAACTTTGAAGGCCGTATTGACTTTGTATCTGGTGATAAAGAAATCTTAGATGGTATCACTGTATATGAAACAGGTGGCCATTCCCCTGGTTTACAATTTGTAAAAGTAAAGACAAAGAAAGGGAATGTAATTCTAACGTCAGATGTTAGCCATTATTATCAAAATCTTGAAGAAGATCGTCCGTTTTCGGTTGTACACGACTTAAAGAATATGTATCATGCATTTGATCGAGTGAGAGACGTAAGTGATGGTAATTCGGTTATTGTTCCAGGTCATGATCCAAAAGTTATGGAGTATTTCCCACCGGTAAGTGATGAAGTAGAAGGAGTCATAGTAAAACTATCTTAAAAGTAGTTAAGATAAATAGCCATAGTATTATATTTAAGCACAAGAAATGAGGTGGTTTTGGTTGATAAAAGCCAATAATTTAAGTGTTACCTTTGGTGCTATTAAGGCACTAAGTAATGTGACACTGACGATTGAAAATGACTCTGAGATTTGTGGAATAATCGGTCCGAACGGTGCGGGAAAATCAACCTTTCTATCGGTTATTGCCGGAGAGGTAAATATGACAGAAGGTTCATTAGAAATAATGGGGAATCAAATGACGAAACGGCTTACACCAGACGTTGTTAGTAATATGGGAATCGCTAGAACATTCCAGATACCTCGTCCATTTTACGGATTGTCGGTTCAAGATAATGTAATAACAAGTGGTTTAAGTAATCTGAAACTAAAGGAATCAAAGGAAAAATCGAAAGAAATTCTTGAATTATTAGATTTACAGCGATTTGCAGATGCAACTGCAGGTCAGTTAAATCTGGCTGGTCGTAAAAGGCTAGAATTAGCCAAGGCTTTAATGACAAATCCAAAACTGTTATTACTGGATGAACTGTTTGAGGGTTTAAATGAACATGAGGTCGACGGTTTAGTAAATATCATCCACAATATTGCTGCATCTTCTATAAAGATAGTTCTTGTTGAGCATGTATTGAGTGCGCTCCGAAAATTGGCTACAAAATTATTTGTATTAAACCAAGGTCAATTAATCGCCCAAGGTGATACAGAAGATGTTCTATCTAATGAGGTCGTTATAGAAGCGTATCTGGGTAAAGCAAAAGTATAATAAATTCGATAAAATTATCTGTATATTTTGAATTTATCGTCATTTGGAAAAACTACTATTTAATTGGAGGAGTCTTAACATGGAAAAAAGTATTAGAAAAGTTGTCACGTATATTGAAAAGACCTTAGTAGAAGGTGAAAAAAATGTTGACACACCATGGATAATTGCTACTGCTGCAGCGGTTATACATGACCCATATGCTTCACAATATCAAGAGGACTTACAACCACTCATTGATAAGTATAGCAATCATTTATCTGAGTTATTGATCAATGAAATAGAAAATGCAACAGGTTGGGATTTACAATCTACTGAAGGAGTTGGAAAGGCTGCTGTAGTTGGCTTAGATATAGAAGTAGAGCATGGCTGTGCGATTGTCCATCATCTTCGATTCGGAAATCCAATTCGGAAAAAAATGAATGGTAAAGAAGGACTTGTATCTACAGAATATCGTGGTGCACCTGGTGCGACGGTTACCGTACCACTTAAACATAAAGATGATCATAAACTACGTGGACATCACATGAGCGTTTCATTTACCATTCCAGATGCTCCAAAATCAAATGAAATTGTCATTGCATTATCTATCGCTAATACAGGAAGACCGTTTGCAAGGATTGGTCATCCAAGCACGGATATCTAATTTTATAATAAGAGGGGGATGAAAGTATGAAGAAAAAGTTTAAATTTTTATTAGTGTTGACTTTAATTTCTGTCATGCTACTGGTAACAGCATGTAGTGGCGGTAAATCAAGTAATGGAAGTGAAGATGCAGGAGATGATGAGGTTGAAACGATTAAAGTAGCTGCAATCGCACCTTTAACTGGTCCATTTGCTCAAAATGGTGAGAATGTAATCAAAGGTACAGAACTAGCTATTGATGAAATCAATGCAAATGGTGGTGTTGAAGCTCTTGGTGGTGCAAAATTTGAACTGGTGACTGCTGACGCGGGTAGTGCGGATCCATCTCATGCTGCTTCTGTAACACGAAGGGTATTACAAGAAAACAAAGACCTTGTAGCAGTTATAGGATTATGGGCAAGTGCATATACAGTTGCAGCTAGTACAGTTACTGAGCAAGCAAAGGTACCTATGCTTACACAATCATTTACCGATGAAATTACAGATAGAGGATATAAATATATCTTCCAATTCCCCGAAAAGGCAAGTGTAATGGGAGAGCTTGCTGTAGATGCATTAGTAGAATTAGCTGAAGAACAAGGTAGAAACTTAGATACAGTTGCAATTGTCGCAGATAACCAATCTTCCAACAAAACAGTTGGGCAGGCGACAGCGGCTCAATTTAAAGAATATGGTGTAAATGTTCCTGTTGAAGAATACTATCAACCTGGTATTACAGATGCAACAAGTATGAGTACAAAGATATTAAATGTGGAGCCTGATTTAGTTTATGTTGGTGGTGCGATATCTGACGTAGCGATGATTATGAAAACACTTCGGGGAATGGGTTACGAGGGAACATTCTTAGGAAACGGTGGAGCTTATGTAATCAAAGAATTTAAAGAAGCAACTGGAGATGCTGGAAATCTATCATTTGCAACTGTTGGTTGGAACTGGGATTTCCCATACGAAGGAGCTGAAGAATTTAACAAAAAGTACATGGAAAAGTATAATGAGCCATTCGCCCCACAGGAAGCTGGAGAAGATTATGCGATGATGTATGCATTGAAAGAGGCCTTAGAAATTGCAGGCTCTACTGATCATGACAAAGTTCGTGATGCATTAGCAAAACTAGATATCCCTTCTATTATGACTGGTGGAAATGTAAGCTTTGATGAAACTGGAATGAATGCGGATGTTATTCCAGTACTAGTCGAATGGATTGATGGTTTACCTAGAACTGTATATCCGAAAGACGTAGCGAGTCAAGAGCCTGTTTTCGAACTGAAATAAAGCTAGTTAACAAAAAAAATGTCACTTTGAAGACTTGTTCTTCAAAGTGACGAAAGAATAGGAAGGTGGGGAAACAATGACAGCAATACTTGAAGCACAAAATGTAAGGATTCAATACGGAGAAGTCGTGGCAGTAGAAAATCTATCACTTTCTGTACCTAAAGGGGAAGCAATAGGCCTAATTGGTCCCAATGGTGCTGGTAAAACAACATTACTAAAGGCATTATCAGGTGTACTTCCTATTGTCAGCGGTGCAATGACATATCTTAGTGAGGATGTATCAAAGAGAAAATCTCATGAGCTATCAAAAATGGGTGTTTGTTTAATACCAGAAGGAAGATTACCATTTGCTTCTCTAACCGTAAAAGAAAATCTGCTTCTACCCGCATATTCTATTAAAATGAGCAAAAGTGAGATTGAGGAACAATTAGAGTTTGTTTACAGTCTTTTTCCAAAATTAAAAGAGCGGTATAAACAAAAGGCTGGTAGTTTAAGTGGCGGTGAGCAACAAATGATGGTAATAGCAAGAGCACTGATGATGAGGCCCAAAGTTCTTCTTATCGATGAGCCATCTTTAGGATTAGCACCTATTATAGTAGAACAAATCTATGAGTCAATTCCAAAACTACTTGAGTCTGGTCTTTCGATTTTATTAGTCGAACAATCCTCCGAATTAGCACTATCAGTATGTTCGAAAGTTTATGTTATGAGAGAAGGTGAGGTCATCTTTTCTGGTAATACGAGTGAGCTAAGCAAATCTAAATTAGCAGAATACTACTTAAAATAGGGCAGGTGATAATATGGATATGCTATTGCAGGTCATAACGAATTCAATCATGTTAGGTTTTGTTCTTGTTATTGTTTCACTAGGATTATCATTGATATTCGGAATCTTGGATATCGTTAACTTTGCTCACGGTGGTTTGTTGATTTCAGGTAGTTACTTAACCTATGTGTTTTGGTCAGTGATGGGGGGGCAATCATTTCTAGCTATAATCCCTGCCATGGCTGTGTTAACTATAATCGGGGTTTTACTCTATTACTGTTATCTTCGGTTTATTCCGCCAGATGATGCGACAAGACAGATCCTCGGACTAATAGGATTTAATATTGTACTTGAAAACTTAATCTTAATGATTTTCGGTCCTGAATCAATCAGTATGAACAATAAAATGGAATTTATCAATCTTGGTCCTGTTACAATTAATCAATCTTATTTAATTGCGGCAGGTTTATCATTAGTAATTGTATCAATAACATTTTATTTATTATACAGAACTACTCTTGGTACAAAGATCAGAGCGGTTGCTGATAACCCTGTTGCAGCTGGGATTGTCGGAATCAATCGATCAATGGTTTATTTAATTGCACTTTGTATTGGTTTTGCACTTACTGGAGCAGCTGGTGGTGTAATTTCAACTTACTATACGTTTACACCAGTTGGTGGATTACCATTTGTAATCTTGGCCTTTACTGCTGTTGTACTCGGTGGATTAGGAAATCTAACAGGCACTATTTTGGGTGCATTTATCGTTTCTTTCGTTCAAAATTTCACCTCGGTCTATTTAGCCCCTGAATTAGAATTTGTAATGTTATTCTTAGTATTTATGACAATAGTTGTAGTAAGACCACAGGGTCTGATGGGGGGAAGGATATGAAACTAAATAAAATGAAAATTAGTACAATTTTAATTTCATTAGGGTTTATTGCCGCCATTATCTTGCCATTTGTCTACCAATCAAACGGTTACATGCTCGATATTTTTATTTCAATCATGATTTGGGCAGCTGTTGCTCAAAGTTGGATCTTACTCGCAGGTAATGGAGGTATGTACTCTCTAGGCCATATTGCTTTTTTCGGATTAGGAGCCTATACGACAGCCTATTTTGCTGCTTGGGGTGTTCCAACGATATTAGGGTTTCCAGCAGGTATGATTGTGGCTATGATCGTCGCATTTGCATTTGGCTTTTTTGTATGTCGATTATCTGGACATTATTTCTCATTAGTTACATTTGTATTTACACTAGGGATGGGAGTATTATTCAGGTATTTTGACAAATATACAGGTGGAGATTATGGGTTAACAATCCCACTAATGATGGAGCCATCTGGAATTCTAAATATGACATTTGACAGCCAATTACCATATTACTTTTTAGCATTATTGATTACGATCATTTGTACAGTTGTAATTTGGTTTATTTCGAAATCAGGATTTGGTTATAAATTGGCTGCAATTCGTGAAGATATGAGAGCAGCAAAAGCAGTTGGAATTAATGTTTTCAAAATAAAACTTTATACATTCATTATTAGTGCGGGACTAGCTTCCTTAGCTGGAACAGTATATGTATCCTATTACAAACTAATTGAACCTAACACGGCATTCAGTTTCCATACTGCTTTAAACCCAATCATCTACTCGATTGCTGGTGGGGTTGGAAACTTATTTGGAGGCATTGTAGGTTCCACAATCTTAGTACCACTTTCATCCTATCTAAATAAGTATGCTGGTGAATTTCCTGGTATTGATCGTGTAGCATATGGTGCGATTCTTATGCTAATCATTCTCTTCTTACCAAAAGGAATTCTAGGATTATCAAAGAATTTTAAAACAAAAAAAGAAAACGCTTCAAAGGCTAAAGTTGAAAACATGAAGATTGAAAGAGGAGCTTAATGTTAATTAGATAAAAATAATTATACACTTGTGCAAATAATAATGAACACAATTGTTCACTTAATAGTGTCGCCGGCCCTTAAGTGTTTTTGGATAAGGGATTGGCGTTTATTTTTTTCAAGCGTAACTGAAATAGGTGGAAGTCGTTAATAAAAAAGAACCTCCATAGCATTTTGGTTTTAGAATTGGAATAGGTGGAAACTGGGAGTATTTTGTATATCTGTTACATACATAAAAAATATTCATTAATCAATCCATGATTTTGACTAAAAATCATGGATTTTTTTTTTATTTTTAAAAGCAATTTATGATTAATAATTAAGAAGTCATATTATCAAATAATATTTCCTTATATTATTTCAATATTAATTGTCTTATTGCTGCTTTTATTATGATAACGCTTTCAAAAAAACAAGCAAAAAAACACTTTGCTGGTATAATATTTTTTGAATATTGATAATAGAATAAATAATTTGACAATTATAAAAACTCGTGATAAATTACAGGTAAATCGTTACACTACAACGTTTCACTGAAACGATTTACTAACTGTCTAAAAGTACTTTTATCTGGAGGAGCTAATGTCTACGTTAAAAAATGTGGCTAAAGAAGCGGGTGTGGGCATAACAACTGTTTCACGATTTTTAAATAAAGATCCTACATTGGTAATTGCTGAAGAAACAAAAGAAAGAATCCTACAGGCTGTAAAGAAGCTAAATTATAAACCAAATGCATACGCAAGGGCATTGAAATTAGGTAAAACTTCAACCTTTGGTTTGGTTATTGGAAATTTTTATAACCCTGCCTATAGTCAAATGATTAAGGGTGTGGAAGAAGTGTTGGATCAGCATGGATACCACTTAATTGTAACAAGTGCTGGGGAGTACAGATCGAATAAATCTTACTTTAATTTAATAAACGAAGGTCGAGTAGATGGAATAATAATAGCTATTACAAATATAGATGAACAGGATATTAAAAGGCTTGATGCTTTCGATATTCCATATGTTTTAATGAACAGTTTACATAACAAAGCGAAATATTGTGTTGGTAGTGATGATGAATCGGCTGCAAAAAGCGCAGTTAGTTACCTAATTGAAAATGGTCACCGACAAATTGCTCATCTAGCTGGTAAATTCTATTCCGATATTGGATTTAGAAGGCTAAGCGGTTATAAAAATGCATTAATAGAACATGGTATTCCGGTAAACGAAAGTTTAATAGTCGAAACCGACTTTACGGAAGACAGCGCTTATGAAGGTATTGAAAAACTGTTAGAACAAAATGAAAACCCTTTCACAGCGGTGTTTACTGCTAATACTAGAACCGCATTTGGAGCAATGGCGTGTTTTAGAGATAAAAATATAAGAGTTCCTGATGATTTATCAATAATAGGATTTAATGATATACATTTTAACTCGATTTTAAATCCACCCCTTACAACTGTGAAATTTTCACTCGAAGATATGGGTAGAAAAGCTGCCAGTACTTTGCTGAAATTGATTAATAAACAAGAGGTAAATAAAAGTACCATTCTGAAAGATCACCAATTGATTATCAGAAAGAGTGTAAAATCAATCAACTAACCAATGATTGTAGGTGAATCTTTAACGAATAAGTATTGAAACTATTTATACAACAAGTTTTCTCATAGATAGTCTTTGTATTGCTTCGTTTTACAAAAAACAATAGAGGTGATGGAAAATGAAATTTGAAACAAGTATTGGTGCATCAGAGAAGGACGCAGTATATAATCATGGATTTAATCTAGCAGAAGATTTAATTGGAACTGCTACTCTTGCAGATATGGCCTTCGTAGGTGCAACCCATAGGATGCCAACAAAAAACGAATCAGATATGATAAATGCGGTAATGGTCGCAATTGCTGAACACGGTTTCACCCCTAGCTCTGTATCAACCAGACTTACATACCTAGGTGCTCCTGAATCAGTACAAGGGGCAATCGCTGCTGGGCTCCTCGGTGCAGGGACAGTATACCTTGGAGCGATGGAATATGTTGCAGAAATGGTGCAAAAAGCCGTTCAAAAACATGAAGGAAAATCAATTCCTGAAATTGCAGCACTAACATTAGATGAGTACACTGCTGCTGGTAAAGCATTACCTGGATTTGGACATCCAATCCATAAGCCTAAGGATCCCAGAACCATTAAACTCTATCAATTAGCAGAAGAGTATCAGGTTAAAGGAATTCACCTAGAATTACTTCAGGAAATCAGTAGACAATTTAATGAAAGAAAAGGAAAGGAAATCACAGTAAATGTAGTTGGAGCTATCGGAGCTATCCTCTCTGATATGAATATTCATTATGGAATCGTGAAAACGTTTGGGGTTGGTGCTCGTGCAATTGGATTAATTTCTCATATTACGGAGGAAATCGAGCATGGAAGAAAAAATAGTATTGGCCAACGACTTTTTGAGTACATTGAGGAAAATACAGATTATCAGCCTCGCGAACAAACTAGCTTAAAAAACAGATAACTAGCTAGATTCATATTATTTGGGGGTGGTTATTTCAAGCGATAAATAGGAAATTTCACCATTCAATTTTAGAAATTACATTTACATTAAAAAAGGGAGTTGAAAAAATGTTAAAAAAATTAAAGGTTATTGCAATTCTGTCTTGTATCTTATTACTATTCGCCGCTTGTTCTTCAGGACAACAATCAGCTAAGGAAGGCGATGAAGGATCTAGCTCAAACGAAAAATCAGGTGAAAAAATCACGTTAAAATTAGCTACTATACAACCAGAGACACATACGTTGACACAAAATTTCTTTAAACCTTTCATGGAAAGAGTTGAAGAATTAACAGATGGTCAAGTTGAATTTGAATTTTATCCAGCTGAGCAACTAGGAAAAGCAGCTGACTATCTTGACCTAACAAGAGATGGCGTTATGGACGTTGCTTACTATCTCTCAACATATTATCCAAGTAACATGCCAATCAATGCAAATATGTTCGGATTACCAGGTATGTATCAATCGGCCGAAGATGGTGTAGCATTACATACGATTTCTCAACAAGAACCAATGCTGACAATTGACTACTTAAATAATGGTGTTAGACCAGTTGCAAACTTTTTAGTTTCTCCTTATCAATTTTTTACAACTGGTAAAGAAGTTAGAGTACCTGAAGATTTGAAAGGTGAAAAAGTTAGAGCACCTGGTGGAATCGCTACAAAAGCAATTGAAGCTCTTGGTGCAACTCCAGTAAGTACATCATCAACGGAAGTTTATGAAGCTGTTGAACGTGGTGTTATTGATGTTGTTAACTGGTATGGCCAAGGTGTACGCGATTATGGGGTAAGTGAATTAATCAAGTACGGAATTCAAAATGTTAATTTTGGTGGACTTTCAGGCGGTCTTGTAATCAATGAGCAGGTCTATCAAAGCTTTCCACAAAACGTAAAAGATGCATTTAAACAAGCTGGTGATGAAGTTTCCGCAAGCTTTGCAAAGATTTATGAAGAAGATGAAGTAGCAGTTTTCGAAGAGTTTAAGGCTACTGGAAATATTAAAGTAGTTGAGTTATCAGAATATGAATTGGCTAAGTGGGAAAAATTTTATGAAGAATTTACTGAACCAGCAATTAATGAACTAAAAGATGTTGATAAACTGAAAGAAGCTATTGATCAGTTTAATACTGAGCTTGAAAAAATACGATAATTGTAAGGTAATATGAATGTTTGAAAATTGATTTAACACTTGATGGAAGTGCCACTTCCGATATACCAATATACCGGACGTGGCATTTTCATTATATATGAAGGGAGTGGAATAATGGAATTTTTAAATAAATGGCTTAATCGAATTGATACGTATTTGAATTATATTTCAGCTGCAGCAATTTTTGTCATGATGCTATTAATTGTTCTCGATGTCGCTTTACGTGCAGCATTCAATAAACCATTAGTGGGTGTTCTCGAATTCACTGGTGAATATTTACTTGTCACAATTGTATTCTTTGGTATTAGCTATGCGTACCTTCATAAAGAGCACGTACGAGTAGAAATAATAGTAGATCGTTTGTCAAAGTCTGTTCAAAGAATTCTTCAATTAATTTCAAATGTGATTGGAATCGTTGTCATCGCTGCATTAGGTGTGACAAACTTTCAAAAAGGGTTAGATATGTTCGAAAGGGATATACGTTCAGTAAGTCTACTGGAGTACCCATTAGCACCAGCCTACATGATTATTACGGTCGGCATTGCAATGCTAATCATTCGTTTACTTTTTGAAACCCTAACTATTCTCTTAGAAATGAAGGGAAGTAAATCACATTAATAATGTTGGAAGTGAGGTGACCTTATGGTTGCAGGAGTTTTTATTCTATTATTACTAGTTTTACTTTTTATTGGAATGCCAATTGGATTTGTATTGTTAGCTGTTGGAGCGTTAGGATTGATTTATCAATCCGGACTAGACACTGCTTTAGGTATTTTATCCGCAACAGCATTTAGTAGTGTTAATAGTTTTACCTTTAGTACGATTCCATTGTTTATATTGATGGCACATTTTATTTCGAAAAGTAATATTGCTGCCGAGTTATTTGAAAGCATTATTAAATGGGTAGGCCATAAACCTGGTGGACCAGGAATGGCAACCGTCTTAGCAGCGGCTGGATTTGGAACTTTATCTGGTTCAAGTGTTGCAGGAACTGCAGTAATGTCTCAAATAGCCGTACCTCAAATGGTGAAAGCCAAATATTCCCCTTCACTCGCTTCAGGTCTTGTTGCGTCAAGTACGGGTACATTGGCTGCTCTGATACCGCCGAGTATCCCTTTAATTTTGTACGGAATTCAAACTGATAATTCAATCGGAAAACTGCTTATAGCGGGTGTTGTACCTGGTATAATCGTAGCTTTCTTGTATTGTATGTACATTGTATTTGTTGGAATTAGAGATAATACAAAAGGTGAAAGATATTCTTGGGGTGAAAGGTTTCGCTCGTTGAAGAATATTTGGCCGGTTGTACTACTGGTGGTCATAATCGTAACTGTAATCTACATGGGAATTGGTACTGCAACAGAGGCTGCAGCATTTGGTGCCTTCGGGGCTCTATTAATTGGCATCTTTATGAAACGATTAAATTTCAAAACAGTAGTAGATTCTTTGGTTGAAACAACGAAACAAACTGCAATGATTTTTACTATTATAATTGGTGCTCACGTTTTTGCCTATTTTATCGCCGTTACAAGAATTGGTAATCAGTTAATTACTGCAATTGAACAAAGTGGATTGCCAGCATGGGGAGTATTAATTTTAGTTATTTTTCTTTATCTAGCAATTGGTATGTTTGTAGACTTAGTTGGAGCAATGCTGTTAACGCTTCCACTTATTTACCCATTAATGATGGGATTTGGATTTGATCCAATATGGTTTGGAATAATAGTGGTACTGCTATTAGAAATAGGGTTAGTTACTCCACCGGTAGGATTGAACCTATTTATTGCAAGTAATTCATCTGGGGTACCAGTTAAAAAAGTATTCTTTGGAACGCTACCGTTTATTGGAATATTGTTATTTACCATATTACTTTTTGTTCTCTTCCCACAACTAGTATTATTTTTACCAAATGGAGCGGGATCGTAATCTAGAAATCTATGAATACTTTCATAGCTGACAAAAAGGAGATATAAGAATGAAAGAATTTATTTATCATGCACAACCAAGCAAAGTGTATTTTGGTGCGGGTGTTGTTAATAAGGTTGAAGAATGCGTTAATGATTTAGGCTTAAAGAATTTTCTTATTATTACCACTCCTGGTCAAAGTGGCAAAGCAATTGCAGAAAAGATTTCGAATGAACTTGGTGATCGCTGCTTTGGAGTCTATCCAAAAGCAATCCAGCATGTGCCAAATGAAATAGTCTCAGAAGCCTTAACGTTTTTACAAGATAAAGAGATTGATGGTTTAATTTCAATCGGAGGTGGCTCATCTGTTGGATTAGCAAAAGCGATTGCACTAAATACAAATCTACCAATCATTGCGATTCCGACAAACTACTCGGGCTCAGAATTGACCCATGTGTGGGGGATAACAACGGATGGAGTTAAAACTACTGGTCGTAATCCAATTGTCAAACCTAAAGTTGTCTTATTTGATCCGGATTTAACAATGCATATGCCAATTAAACTAACTGTGGTAAGTGCAATTAACGCCATGGCCCATTGTGTAGAAGCTCTTTATTCTGAAGATTCAAATCCAATTTCATCTATCATGGCCGAAGAAGGAATCAGAGCTATTGCAGAGGGTCTACCAAAGTTATATGAGAATCCACTGGATATTGAAGCACGTACACAGGTGCTATATGGTGCATGGCTTTCAGGAACGGTGCTAGATACTGTGCCAATGGGTGTGCATCATCGTATTTGCCATACGCTTGGTGGAACATGTAATCTATCGCATGCAGATACACATACAATGATCCTTCCCTATGCGATTGCTTACATTAAGGATCATGCGCCTGAAGCAATAAAGGCAATTGCTCGAGCGATAGGGACTGAAAGTGATGATGTTGCTGGATTCCTATTTGATTCTATCCAAGACCTAGGTGGACCCAAATCACTTAAGGAACTTGATTTGAAAGAAGAGGATATAAAGAAAGCAGCTGCGGTTGCATGCAGAAAACCATTAACCTATCCCCGTCCTATAGATGAGGAGTCAATTGAGAATCTAATTCGCAATGCTTTCTTAGGTAAGCGACCATCACGGGAAATGGTCTATTAAAGTAAAAATGGGCTATCAAAAAAATAAGAGCTGGGGGATATCGGGAGAATGATTAATAAAGTTGCCAATTCAATTGAAGAGGTTATAAGTACGATTGAAAATGGAAGTACAATTATGTTTGGTGGTTTTGGTGGTGCAGGAGTACCTTACGAATTAATTAATGGATTATTAAATCAAGGTGCTAAAGATTTAATCGCTGTAAGTAATAACCCAGGATATCATTACGAAGGAATTGCTGCACTAATTGAAAATGACCGTATTGCTAAAATTATGTGTTCATTCCCTATTTCTAAAGATAGTTATGTATTTTTGGAGAAATTCAAGGAGAGAAAGATTGATTTAGAGTTAATCCCTCAAGGGACGCTGGCAGAGCGATTACGAGCAGGTGGTTCAGGAATTGAAGCCTTTTATACTCCAACTGGCGTAGGTACAGAAATTTCCGAAGGAAAGGAAGAAAGAGTCATCGACGGTGTTCCATGTGTTTTGGAGAAAGCTATCAAAGGTGATTATGCTTTTGTAAAAGCGAAAAAGGCAGATCGATGGGGAAATCTTGTTTACAATAAGTCGGGTCGTAACTTTAATCCTTTAATGGCTATGGCTGGAAAAATAACCATTGCAGAAGTGGATGAAATTGTTGAGGTAGGGGAATTAGATCCAGAATGTATAGTAACACCCGGAATATTTGTTCAACATGTTGTGAAAAGGAGAGGATTGTAATGTCGAACAGCTTGAATGTTAGGGAACAAATTGCAAAACGAATAGCACAGGACCTCCACGAAGGATTTGTTGTCAACTTGGGTATCGGTATTCCGGTTTTGGTAAGTAACTTTGTATCTAAGGATAAAGAAATTATTTACCACAGTGAGCAAGGCGTTTTGGGTATGGGATCTGTAGCATCTGAGGAAGAAGCAGATCCTGATCTAGTAAATGCGTCTAAAGAGCCCGTAACCCTTGTTCCGGGTGGAAGCTTCTGTCACTCAGCAGATTCTTTTGCTATGACGAGAGGTAAGCATATTGATGTTGCGATTTTAGGTGGAATGCAGGTTTCAGAAAAAGGTGACCTAGCTAACTGGAAAGTAAAAGGTGCTAAACTGGGGAGCATTGGTGGGGCGATGGATATTTCAATCGGCGCAAAGAAGCTTTTTATTGCAATGACACATACAACGAAAGATGGCCAACCCAAAATTGTTAATGAGTTAGACTATGCAGTAACTGCGTTAAATTGTGTTGACCGAATATATACGGATATGGCTGTAATTGACGTAACTCAAGATGGCCTAATTTTAAGAGAGGTTAGTCCTGGTTACACAGTAGAAGATGTACAGAATGCGACAGAGCCTAAGCTTATTGTTTCGCTACAATAAAATTGTCACGTTGGAAGAAGGGGTAAGATGAGGAATCATATTCTAAGCTCAGTAATATTTCAGGATATAGTATCTACTAATGAAATGCGGAACGTATTTTCTGAAGAAACAATGGTACAAAAATGGATTGATGTTGAAGTTGCCCTTGCTCTAACACAGGCAGAATTAGGGATTATTCCTAGAAATGCAGCAATTGAAATTAAAGATAAAGGGAATGTAAAATACTTTAATCTTGAAAATATAAAAAAAGGTGTCGATACAACTTGGCATCCTTTACTCCCGTTTATTAGAGAATATAAGGCACTTTGCCAAGGAGATAGTGGTGAATATATTCATTGGGGTGCAACCACTCAAGATATCATTGATACAGGACTCATATTACAAATTAAGGAAGCAATGAATATTGTTGAAAAAGAATTGAAAAGCATCGAATCCATTTTATGTGATTTAGCAGAGAAATATAAAAATACGATTATGCCTGGCAGGACTCATGGTCAGCATGCTCTACCTATTACATTTGGTTATAAAGTGGCTGTTTGGGCCGATGAAATAAATAGACATTTAGAGAGAATTACTCAAATGAAGAGTCGTATATTTGCAGGCAATCTAACGGGTGCAGTTGGAACTTTAGCGTCTATGGGTAATCAAGGACAAGAAGTTCTCGATGCGGTAATGAAAAAATTAGACCTACTAACCCCAACGATTTCATGGCATGTTGCGCGAGACCGGATAGCAGATATTACGGTAATACTAGGGATGGTAGGAGCTACGATTGGAAAGATTGCAAAAGAAATCATTAATTTACAAAAGACAGAAATCAATGAGCTAGAAGAACCCTTTGAATTTGGAAAAGTGGGTAGTAGCACAATGCCTCAAAAAAGAAACCCTATGGCAAGTGAGTTTGTCTTGGGTAATAGCTTGTTACTGAGACAAAGAGCTGCCTTTGGAATCGAATATATGGTACAGGAACACGAACGTGATATGGGACCATGGACGGCTGAATGGGAAACAATTTCAGAGATGTTCCAATTATCATCAGGATTACTACATCATATTAAAGGGATTCTTTTAGGACTTAAGGTAAATGAAGACGTGATGGCTGATAATCTAAACAAGTCCAATCAATTGATCATGGCTGAAGCTGTCATGATGAAACTTGCTGAAAAAGTTGGTAGGCAAGAAGCACATGATATTGTTTATAGAATATCCATGAAAACATTTGAGGAGGGCAAGTTGTTTTCTAATGCTTTAAAGGATGATGAAGTTATCAAGAGTGTATTCACGATTGATGATATCGATAAAATCCTAAATCCTATAAATTATGTTGGTCTTTCTCAAAAATTTGTAGAAGGTGTAATTTTTAAAATCAGAGGTTCAATGGAGAAAATTCTTTAGTTTAAAAAAAGTCCTTGTAGTTTATACAAGGACATTTCTATATGAATTATACGAATATGCAGGTAGAGGTGGAACAGTGGAAAAGAATCTAATATGTAGTACAGATGAAGAACGAATACAAACAATAGGAAGAATCGAAGAAATGCTTCATGATTTATCTCCTAGTAAACTTGTACATCTGGAAAATGTATTAAAGAGGGAAAAAGAAAAGTTTCCATATATGCACTATATAGGTAAATGGTTAGGAATATCAGAAAGAGAAGATGGCATGATCATGGAACTTGGTCCTCAAAATGATAATACATCTGGGGTTGCTCACGGTGGAGCATTATATTCATTAGCAGACACTGCCATCGGGTTTGCGATTCGTAAGCAACTACCTCCAGATAAGGCTGTTTTTACACTCGAAATGAAAATGACTTACATTAAAAAAGGTGAGGGTGAAAAATTAACCGCAAAACCAACTATATTACAGTTTGGTAATAGGATCGTATATTCTGAATGTACAATATTTGATGATGAAGGAGACACAGTTGCAAAAGCAAATGGGACCTTTTATATAACTAAAAAAAGTAGTAAATAAATTAGAAATGTGGTGAATGAAGTGAAAGAAACATATATTGTGGATTCTGTTCGAACCGCTGTTGGGAAAATGGGTGGAACATTAAAGGATGTAACCGTTGATTTATTGGCTGAAAAAGTGATTCGAGAAATCTTATTGAGAACTAATCCTGCTATTGAAGTTGATGAAGTTATTTTAGGGCAGGCCAAACAAAGTGCTGACACATCAAATTTAGCTAGGTTGGCAGCATTACGCGCTGATCTACCAGTGGAAGTTGCTGGGTATACAGTACACCGACAATGTGGGTCTGGCTTGCAAGCCATTAATAATGCGGATATGCAAATTAAGCTTGGGGTTTCGGATGTTATCATTGCAGGAGGTGCAGAAAGTATGAGTACTGCCCCTTATTACATAAGAGATGCTCGGTTCGGTTACAGAGCAGGAAATGGACTATTGTTAGATCCCAACACAGAAAGCCAACCCTCCTCACAGCCTCGTGAAAAGTATGGCGAACTTACGATGGGACTAACAGCTGAGAATCTTGCGGAAAAATATCATATTACTCGTAATGAACAGGATCAATTCGCCCATAGAAGTCAGGAATTAGCAAATAATGCGATTGAGTCTGGCCGTTTTGATAACGAAATAGTTCCAATTGAAATTAGGAATAAAAAGGAGATAATATCTTTTAAAGAAGATGAACATCCATTCCTTAGCTCTGTAGAAAAACTTGCAAGATTACGACCGGTCTTTAAAGAAAATGGTACGGTAACAGCAGGAAATTCTAGTGGTCGGAATGATGGTGCTGCAGCATTAATGTTAATGAATGAACAAAAATTAAAGGAATATGACTTAAAGCCAAAAGCAAAGATTATTTCACATGCCGTTAGTGGTGTATCACCAGAAATTATGGGGATTGGTCCAGTTACCTCAACATTTAAAGCATTAAAAAATAGTAGATTGAAGATAGAGGATATTGGATTAATAGAACTTAATGAAGCCTTTGCAGCACAAGCATTATCCGTTATAAAGGAAACCAATATGGATTTAAACAAGGTAAATGTAAACGGGGGTGCAATTGCATTAGGTCATCCTATTGGAGCAACTGGTGCTATTTTAATGACTAAACTGTTACACGAAATGGAAAAACGCGGAGAAAAATATGGATTGGTTACATTATGTATTGGTGGTGGACAGGGGATATCAACTATTATTGAGCTTTTAGAACAATAGTATTCTTTCTATATATAAGAATATGATGATTTCCTTACCTTTCAATAGAAAGCTGGGGTTATATGTTTCACTTTTGTATGGTAATATCCATGTGCTTATTGTACATACTTTCAAATATTTTCAAAATCTCTATTATTAATCAGGGTTTTATGATTAGTTGTATTATTGTTTTTTTTATTGCGTTTTTTAATTTAGACAAGAGAGGGAAAGTATTTACAGGAACATTATTTACTCTCGGTTTTTTGATTCATTTTTATTATGGATATACCGGTTTAGGACTTTTCAATGGAATCTCACAAAATATGGCAATCTTAGCTATTGTGTTGCTTGCTCCTTTATTATCAATTCCATTAAAACTAGAAGGAGTTACTAAGTTTGTTGTTTCTGGGTTGAATAGACTTAAAGATGATAGTCGAAAGCTATACTATAGTGTCACTAGTTTCATGCTTATTCTTTCTCCAATCCTAAATGTAGGTTCAATCCGTATGGTAAACGAATTTGTAACGGACCTACATGTAAAACAAAAACTGCTATCAAATGCCTATTTCGGTGGAATATCACCAACTTTTATTTGGTCACCATTTTTCGCGTCTCTCGGGATTATTTTATATTATACTGGTCTCACCTATCTTGAGTATTTTCCAGTTGGGATTATCTTTGTGCTATTACAAGTTATAGTTGCCTTTTTGTTAGTGGGACCAATAAGAAAAAGAACGACCGCTTTAAAAATTGAAAGGAAGAAGAATCAAGGATTTAGCCCGTTTTATCTGCTAATTATCTACGTTTTTTTACTAGTTTGTATTCTTATCCTTTTAGAAGAAATAACAAATAAGCCAATGACTTTACTAGTTACAGTTATTTGTATACTTTTACCTATTATTTACACGATTCTGCGAAGAAAATGGTCTGAAATAAAAACAGAAGTGATCCTTTTTAAAAAGCAACTTACGACAAATTCTAATTTTGAAATAGCTTTATTTCTGAGTGCAGGATTACTGGGAAATGCACTACTTAGTACAAAATTAGATGGTGTACTAAAAAGTATAATACTATGGTCTTCTGAGATTTCGATTATGCTCCTGTTTTTCTTAGTTATTTGCTTTGTAACATTAATGTCTATTATGGGAATTCACCAAATAGTGGTCATTCCCATCATATTAACGTTATTAATATCTCCAGATGTTAACATTGGTCTGTTTGTATCTGCATTTATGTGCATCTTTACTTGGATGCTTTCAGCTTCATTAAGTCCTTTGAATGTATTGAATGTCATTATTAGTAGATGTGTTAAAACAAATGGTGTAAGAGTAGCGTATCACTGGAACGGTAAGTATTTCTTATCAATTACCATATTAGCATTCGTCTATGTTTTCGTTTTGGATATTTTAGACTAGCGTATGTACGCTGCTACCTTAATTGTTGTTCTTGAGTCATATCATATAAGGAGGATATGTTTATGAAAGTTGGTCTAATCTCGGCAACAAAGGTATCACTCGAACCAATTGAGAGTGCGTTTCATAAAGAATCTCCTGAAATAGAGGTCTTTCATTATCTGGATTCTAGTTTGCTGCCCATGCTAAAGGATGAGGGATATCTCTCCCCGAAAATTATGAAGCGCTTTATTCGACTCATTGACTCCGCTGTGGATTCTGAGGTTGATGTGATCCTACTTACTTGTTCAGCATTTAATGATTTAGTAGAAATCTTAAAACCACTTTATCAAACACGAATCTTTCGTTCCGATGAAGCAGTGTTAGATAGCGCTCTTGCATATGAGCGCATCGGCCTCTTATCGACTGTTCATGAAACATCAATCGTATTGATGAATTATTTAAAGAAAAAGAACCCAAATGTATCCGTAGTACCATTGGTTGAAGATGGCCTAATCTTCTATTTAAATCAGGGCATGAAAAAAGAACATGACGAAAGAGTAATAGAAATGATTACTGAAATTAGTAAAGAAGTAGATGCTGTCGTTTTAACACAATTTAGCATGGAGCACGTAGCAGACCAAGTCAATTGTAATATTCCAATATTAACTGCTCCACGTTTGGCAGCCAAAAGATGCATAGATTATATAACGGAATTGCATAAGCAAGAAACATCATGATGACTAAAGAAGGTCCGCCTCAAAACACTAATTGAGGTGGACCTTCTAATATAATTTGCCACTGTCATTTTATCCACTAACTCATTTTTAGAATCCAATTTAAAAATTTCTTTTTAATTAAACAAAACAAAACTATACAGAATCCTCTATAAAATAATAAATCCGGGCATAATTTTTTGATAGCTGAATGAATGAACCTTTTGTATCATCGGAAAAAGAATTTTCACTAATTCCTATCCTTACAAATATATTTTATTGCAAAAGTTCATAATTATATTAGGAAAACTTAGAATAATTTGACAAATTAAATAATTCGTGATAAATTACCTATAAATAAATCGGGACACACGTTCAGATATCGGGACACTTAAAAATGATTGCGTAATCCCGAATTATGTGTATTTACAATAATAAGGGGGATGAAAATGGAGTTTGAAACTAGAACAGCCATTTCCACAAAAGATAAAATTACAGTCTATGGTTATGACTTAACGGAAGAGTTAGTTGGAAAAATCAACCTCGCTGATATGATTTTTTTAGGGGTAAAAAATCGTAAGCCATCGGAAAATGAATCGATTATGTTGAATGCAGTCATGGTCTCTATTTCAGAACATGGTTTTACTCCAAGTTCAATAGCTACTCGATTGACTTATCTAGGAGCACCCGAAGCAACTCAGGCAGCTGTTGCAGCAGGTCTTTTAGGTGCAGGAACTGTATATCTCGGTGCTATGGAGTCTACGGCCAAAATGTTACAAGAGGCTTATTCGAAATATAAGGTGGTTACACCAGATATTAAAGAGATTGCTAGTAAATTATTTTTAGAGATGTCTAGTAAGCGCTTACAAATACCTGGTTTTGGTCATCCAATTCATAGACCCGTTGATCCCCGAACAGTAAAGTTATTTTCTCTTGCAGAAGAGTATGGATTTCGAGGTGCACACATTCAACTATTAGAAGAAGTACATAAATTGTTATGTGAAGATAAAGGAAAGCAAATTACGTTAAATGCAGCAGGAGCTGTTGGTGCTGTTTTGTCAGATATGGATATCGATTGGCGTGTAGTAAAACCAATTATGGTTGCCGCTCGTGCGGTTGGTCTAGTTGGTCATATAACTGAAGAAATGAAATTGGGTAGAAAAGAAAGTGTAGGTCAAAGAGTTTTTGATTATTTTGATGAACATACAACTTATGCAGAATTCTAGTTAAATACAAAAACAATAAAAAATCGAAAGAGGGGACGTTATGAAAAGGTTGAAGTATCAAAGAAATTTATTTCTTGTTGTTGTTTTTTTTGTCTCTATACTTCTTGCTGCATGCAGTGCCGAAAAGGAAACAGGATCACAAACAGGTGACACAGAGAATAATGAAAATGGAAAGGCTGAAACGTTTGAACTAACATTCTCAAGTTACCTAGGTGAAAATTCACCACCAAATCCAGTAGTAGTTTGGTTTATTGAAGAGGTTGAAAAACGAACAGAAGCAAGAGTAAAAATTGAGCCTTTTTGGGCAGGCTCATTACTTGGAGGACCTGATACTTTAGCGGGTTTAAAAGATGGAAGAGCAGATATGGCTTATGTTAATCCTGCAGCTTTCCCTTCAGAGTTGCCATTAACGAATGTAGTTGCCGTACCATTTATTAATGCGAATCCGGAAGTAACTCTAAAAACCTTCTATGATCTGTATCAAAATAATGAAACGTATAAAACTGAGTGGGAGAACCAAGGTGTACATGTGTTAAATTTCTTCCCATTTGGAACTAATGTGATTGGTACACAAGATCCAGTCGATAGTATTGAGTGGTTCGATGGGAAAATGGTGCGTGGGTTAGGATATGTAAATCAAGCATTAGAAGCTGTAGGTGCAAATCCAATTGCCATCGATGCCGCAGAGGTATATGAGGCTTTAAATCGTAAAACCATAGAAGCAGTTTCCGGTATGACATTAGAAGCATATAGCACTCTTAAGTTTCAAGAGGTTGCTCCGCATATTGTAGATACTGGATTGGGAAGTTATATCACTGCAACGATGAGTATAAGAAAAGAAGTTTGGGATAAAATGCCTTCAGATATTCAGCAAATTATTTCGGAAGTAGCGTTAGAAGCACAGGAAAAATCCTTGGAATCTTTAAATGAGTGGCAAGAGAGTAGTGCTAAACAAATTGTTGATGCTGGGGGAACTATAAAAGTATTACCAGAAGATGAGGTACAGAAATGGAAGGATGCTATTGGCGATAAAATTATTAACCAATGGATTAAAGAGAACGAGGAGAAAGGGCTTCCGGCAAAGGATTTCTTTGATCAATATACAGAATTAATTAATAAATATCAAGAAAGCTCTACTTATACATCAGGTGCTGAGAGATGGTCAACTGAGTAATATTTTTTCAGTTAAGGATAAGGATTGTATTCATTTTGGGTTTATTCATAAAATGAAAGATTACAATAAATGATGCAATCCTTTTTCAGTCTAGTAAAGTAGGTGAAATGATTGAGAAAAGGAATTGAAAAGATATCAAAATGGAGTGCTATCTTATCAGCAATACTGATAGGTATTTTAATGTTAAGTACTACATTCGATGTGATAAGTCGCAGTTTAACTAATAAATCACTTAGAGGAGTAGTTGAAATTAGTGATGTATTACTCGTAGCGATTGTTTTTCTAGGAATGGCGTATACTCAACAAACAAAAGCACATGTGAAGATGGAAGTACTTGGGTTTTTGCCGAGGAATCGATTTAGTGCTTTAATGCGTATTATTGGATTGACGGTACTTTGTTTTGTTGCCGTCCTACTAATATATACAACAGGTCAAGGATTTATATCTTCTTTTACTTCAGGTGAATTTCGTACCGGGCTTTTGTCCATACCTCTATGGCCATCAAAATTCTTTATTGTATTTGGGTTTACCCTCTTTTTTTTCATAGTCTTATATGAACTTATTGATACGATTAAGAACATTTTTACAGATATAAAGCGTGATAAGTCTGACTCTACTAAAGAAGGGGGGATATCAGCAAAATGACTTCTGGATTTATCGTTGCATTAGTAATTATTCTTTTATTTGTGCTTTTATTTTTTGATATTCCCATTGCTTTTGCATTGTTGGCAAGTGGTTTGGTAGGTATTGTTTTATTAAAGGATTGGGATGTTGCCGCCGGAGCATTAGCGAATATACCATTTCAATCAACAGCAAAATATACACTAATTGTGATCCCCTTATTTCTCTTCATGGGACTCTTAGCTCAACATGGACGAATTGCAGAGGATGTTTTTAATTTTGCTCATCGATTTTTACGTAAATTGCCAGGAAGCCTTGGGATAGCTACTGTCGCAGCTTGTGCTGGTTTTGCAGCTGTATCCGGATCAAGTGTAGCTACTGCGGCAACAGTTGGCAAACTGACAATAGGGGAAATGAGAAAGCATGGGTATAATGCAACGTTTGCCACAGGAATTGTTGGTGCTGCCGGTACATTGGGAATTCTTATTCCTCCTAGTCTAGTATTAATAATTTATGGAACAATTACAAATGAATCAATTGGCAAACTACTATTAGCAGGTATTATTCCTGGACTTTTAACAGCAGCTATTTTTATGATTGCCATAGTTATAATTGCTCGATTTAGGCCTAGTATGGTGGAGGCACCGCAAGGCAGTTCGTTACAAGGTCTATCTCCCAGCCAACTTAAGAACCAAAGCTATTGGGGAGTTTTGAAAATTGGAATATTGTTTGTGATTGTTATGGGAGGAATTTATAGTGGTATTTTTACAGCAACCGAATCTGCGGCAATCGGTGCTTTGGTAGCTCTTATTATGCTTATCTTACAATATCGGAAACAAAGGAAAGAATTAAGTGAAAAACTAGTCGACTCTCTTTTAGAAACGGCTAAAACCACATGTATGGTTTTTGCTATTTTAGTAGGTGCTAGTTTACTAACCTATTTTTTTACAGTTTCCCTTGTTCCAACTAGATTTGCTGAATGGATAACAGGGTTAGGTGTATCACCTGTTATTACAGTGGCCCTCCTTTTGGTTATTTTTATACCGCTCGGTATGTTCCTAGATGGTATGTCCATTTTATTGATTACAATTCCATTAGTTTATCCGGTAGTAACCCACTTGGGTTTTGATGGTATATGGTTCGGTATTCTTGCAGTAAAGATGATTGAATTAGGATTGATTACACCACCTTTAGGTGTTAATGCCTTTGTTGTTGCTGGAAGTGCAAAGGATGTATCAATAGTAAGGATATTTAAAGGCTTAGGGTTGTTTATGGTACTTGACCTCATCGTCATTACAATACTTTTTATGTTCCCAGAAATTACAACCTGGCTGCCAAACTTAGCAGATAAATAGAGGAGGATTTATATGTCTAAATGGGGAGAAGAGGTTCAAAAGGTTCAAAAAATCGTTCATGCTTCCGAGGAAGGTAGAATTATCGTTATGGATTCTATCACATGGACGGATGAAAGAAACAATAATGGAGATGTGATGATAGGTGCTTCTTTTGCAGGGATTATTTCCGTTCGATTTCCACTGAGAGTAGTACCAAAGGCAGTAATATGCCATGATGCCGGAATTGGAAAGAATAATGCAGGAATAAATGGACTATTGCTCTTGGAAGGAAAGGGTATTCCTGGAGCTGCTGTTGAAACTATGTCAGCGAGACTTGGCGATGGCCAAAGTATGTATGAAGATGGAGTCATTTCAGTTGTAAATGATCTTGCTAAAGAAATGGGAGTATATCCTGGAATGACGGTAAAAGAGGCAGCTCACATTTTATTGAAGTATAAAAAGGTTATTGAAGAAATACCGAAATATCAAGAAGTTATGTTTGAAAGTGAAAGAGGAAAGATTGTTGCGATGGAAACAGTTACTTTTACGAATGATAGTAATCATTATGATGTTGTATGTGCTGGCTCACACAGTGGGGTTACCTCGGCAGCATACTCGTCAAGATTTTCTCCGCGAGGAGTTATATGTAATGACGGTGGTATGGCAAAAGATAACTCAGGTATTGCAGGTCTTCCTATTTTGGATAGTAAAGGAATCGCTGGAGCGGCAGTTGATTCAATGAGTGCAGAAATAGGAAGTGGAAGGAGTACCTATGAAGATGGAATTATTTCTGCTCGTAACGAAACAGCTAAGCAATGTGGTGTAGAAGTGGGGATGACTGCCAAAGAAGCAGCAATGTTAATGCTTGAAGGGGTTCGATAAGTTTAGGAGTTTATCTAAATACATTGTATGAAGGGTGATTATATTGACAAAGTGGCCTCAACATGTTGTTTATCAATCTAATCGAGGAAAAATCATTTATATGGATTCAATGGGCTACATTGATGAAAGAAACGATGTAACTGATGTATTAATATGTGGTTCACATAGTGCTTCATGTGCGGTTGAATTGGTTTCATGGGTTCGTCCAAGAGGATTAATTGGACATGATGCGGGAATTGGTTTAAGAGATGGCGGTATTTCAGGTTTAAAACTTCTCGAAGAATTGGGTATTCCTGGTGCTGCTTGCGGTGGAGAATTCGCACAAATTGGTAATGGTGAAAGTTTATATCATGAAGGAATAATTACAGCCGTTAATAAACCTGCCAAAGACAAAGGAATAAAATTAGGTATGACTACTAAAGAAGCAGCAATGATCATGTTGGAATGGGTTTATACTTCACCCCCAATAAAGAAATTGCAGAAGATACTTTTAGATTCGGAACATGGAAAAGTAATCGGGATAGATACGATAAAATATGGTGATGAGAATATAAACAATACAGTTATTTGTATGGGTTCCCATGCAGGCGAATCAATGGCAAAATATGTCTTGGATTTAAAGGTGAACTTATATGGAATTATTACAAATGATGTAGGTCTACCTAAGGGAGATTCAGGAATTGCTGGGTTGCCTATCCTTGATAAATACGGTATTCCTGTTGCAACGGTTTCGGTTAATTCAGCAGAGGTCGGAAATGCAGAAAGTACTTATCTAGAAGGAATCATATCAACGGTAAATGAAACTGCTGAAAAAATCGGGGTTAAAAAGGGAATGGATGCATCTGCCGCAGCTAAGATAATGCTAAAAAAGGGAGTTAAATAGTCTTTATATTAATTAACATACCTTTAAAAAAGTTTAGAGCTAACTATGTGATAAAGGAGGAAAGTTATTGCGGATAATTGTTAAGCTCGAAGAATGGATTCTAGTATTGTTAATGTCTATCTTGTGTTTATTAACATTTGGCAATGTTTTGGCAAGATATATTTTTCATTCATCTTTCTCTTTTACTGAAGAACTTACAACAAATCTATTTCCTTTTATCATATTTATAGGTGCTGCCCTTTTGGCTAGGGAAAAAGGGCATCTTGGGTTTGCCTTACTCAATGATATACTGCCAAAGCGATTTTCAATTGTACTAATAATAATTGTTGGGTGCTTAACATCTATCTTTTTTATAGCATTGGTATGGTATGGAATAGATATGGTAATTCAACAATACCAATTTAATCAAAAAACTCCAGCTATGGGAATGCCTGCATGGATAATGGGTTTAGCTATTCCGTTAGGATCGTTTCTATGTATCTATCGTTTTTGGGAAGGATATATCAAGTCCATTCATGATCTATTGAAAGAGGAGGAAAGAAAATGAGTACAATCACACTTGCGTTGTTTGGATTGTTTTTTCTATTCCTTCTCATGAACATGCCAATTGCGGTAGCTTTGGGTTTATCCACTGTTATCACTATGTTTTTATTTGATTTACCAATACAATCTTTACCGGCAACATTATCATCATCTCTTACGAAATTTTCTTTATTAGCTATTCCTTTTTTCTTTCTGGCTGGTCTCATTTTAGAAAGGGCAGGAATCTCGAGGAGACTTATTAATCTAGCTCAAACTTTAACTGGCCATTTAACAGGGGGATTAGCAATTGTAGCGGTTGTAGCTGCATGTTTCTTTGCTGCCATCTCTGGTTCTGGGCCAGCAACAATGGCTGCAGTAGGTACCATTATAATCCCTGCGATGGTTAAGGCGGGTTATAAAAAGAAGATGTCAGCTGGTTTGTTGGCAACAGCAGGAGGAATAGGGATTATTATACCTCCAAGTATCGGCTATATTGTTTACGGAGTTGTTGCACAGGTATCAATTGGCGAGTTATTTATAGCTGGAATAGTACCAGGATTATTAATGGGATTATCTTTATCTATTATGAGTTACTTTATAGCAAAAAGAGAAAAAATTCCAACTTTACCACGGGCAAGTTTAAACGAAGTATGGAAAGCTTTTAAGGATGCTATTTGGGGTTTAATAGCACCAATTATTATATTAGGTGGTATTTATTCGGGAGTATTTACCCCTACCGAATCTGCAGTAGTTGCCGTTTTTTATGGATTAATTGTAGGACTATTTGTTTATAAAGAATTTAAGATTAAGGATTTACCACGAATCCTCCTAGATTCAGCAAAGACAACCGCTATGATTATGTTTATAGTTGCATCTGCAGCTTCATTCGGTTGGCTGATCACGATTGAAGGAATTGCTTTAGAAGTAGCAAATGCACTAATGAGTATCGCGCCGGAGAAATTTACGATGTTATTAATGATAACTATTATTCTTCTAATCGCCGGTATGTTCGTTGATGCAATTTCTGCATATTATATTTTTTTACCAATTTTTATGCCTATTTTGTTAAGTATGGGGATAGATCCCGTACATTTTGGAATTTTGATGACAATGAACTTAGCGATTGGTTTAATAACACCTCCTGTTGGAATTGATTTATATGTTGCGAGCGGATTGACAGGTCTACCTCTAAAGGAAATCTCTATTGGGATAATACCATTTCTTTTAGTATCACTTTTTGCATTGCTTTTAGTTACCTATATTCCAGAAATTAGTTTATGGCTGCCTCAACTACTTGATATGCGATAGATTGATAACTTGATTACTAAATAAAAATTATAAATAAATGGAGGGTATTTAGATGGAGAAACAAAATGAGATTCGAAATTGGCGTGAGGTTGTAAAAGAATATGATGAAGAAATGCATGAAAAATTAGTAAGTTACATAGGTCATATACTCGAGCGAGAATCTACAATTCCAAGAAAATATAAGGAGCTTATCCTTGTTGCTGTTTCTACAGGAATTAGATTTGAAAGCAGTATTGAATCTCATGCCAAAGGTGCATTAAATCATGGAGCAACAAAAGAAGAAGTATTTGAAGCCATGTCATTATCAGCCTTGTCAGCTGGTTTTACAGCCATGATAGAAGGAACAAAGGTATTAGATAGGTTATAACAATATTAAAAAAATAAGGGGGATAAAACATGAAAAATTTTCTTAAATTTATCACTGTTATAACAATATTTATACTATTATTCGCTTGTTCCACTTCTAACTCAAATACAAGTAATGAAGCAACAAATGAAACAGCTAAAGAAGAACAACAACAAGTTAGAGAACTTAAGTTTAGTATGTCAGTTGGGGAAACTTCACCTTGGACAAAAGGGGCTTATAAATTTGCAGAATTAGTAGAAGAAAAAAGTGATGGAAAAATAAAGGTTACAGTCTATCCTAATGGTCAATTAGCTGGAGGTAACCAAATCACTGAACTGGAATTATTACAAAATGGTTCAATAGATATAACTTGGCATTCAAGTATTATCCTTAGCTCTATTGATGAACGATTTATAGGATTTTCAATGCCATGGATTGCGTCTTCATTTGAAGATATGGAAAAAATTATGGATGGTCCGGGTAAGCAAGTATGGGAAGACCTTAGTTCTAAAGGTGTTGTCCCTTTAGACGGGTACAGCAGTAGTGGTTTTAGACAAATAACTACTAAAAATCAACCAATTGAAAAGCCTGAGGACCTAGAGAAATTAAAAATTCGGGTACCCGGTATAAGCATGTATACATCCATTTTTAACGAACTAGGAGCGAATCCAACGACAATGTCTTTTGGAGAGTTATTTGTTGCATTGCAGCAAGGAGCAGTTGATGGTCAAGAAAATCCAATAAGTTTAATAGAAGCTTCTGGTTACGATGAGGTTCAAAAATATCTATCTATTTGGAATTATTCGGCGGATGTAATTGGTATGCTGATTAACAAGGAATTGTGGGAGAGTTTAGATTCCGAAACACAATCTATTTTAAATGAAGCAGCTCAAGAAGCCGCACGAGAACATAGAAAAATGCAACAGGAAGCCGATCAAACATCCTTAGACGAACTATCAAAAACAATGGAGATTACAGAACTAAATCAAGAACAAATTAATGAATTTAGAAAAGTCATGGAACCGGTATATGAGGAATACAAGAGTATTGTCGGTGAAGATCTAATAAAGGAATTCCAGGATGCAGTAAGTGCGAACTAATTAAGTTCAAATGGGGGTGGACCGTTCAAAATATGTGAGTTGGTAAATGTCTACCCCCTCATTCTATAACCAATCCTCAACTTTATCAAAAGTGTAAGGAGGTAACCTAAGTGAAAAATAGTTATTACCCAGATTGGTATATAAATACACAAAAGACATGGGTACAGGTTTTGGAAGAAACTTGTACAAGATTCCCGAATAATGAATACATTGTTTTTAATGATGAAAGAATTACATACGGCAAGTTTTATGAAAAAGTAAATCAAATTGCAGGTGGCCTTTTGGAGTTAGGGGTAAAAAAAGGTGACGTTGTAGCCATTTGGATGCCGAATTGTCCAGAATGGATGCAAATACAATTTGCCATTTATAAAATAGGAGGCATTCTTCTACCCTTATACACTTACTACCGCACAATGGAAGTAGAATATGCCCTTAAGCAATCTGAAGCAAAGGTTCTATTTATGAAGGATATTTTTTTAGGAAAAATCGATGCTTTAGAAATTATGAAAAATATTTGTCCAGAAATTGACTCAAAGGAAAAAGAAGACTTTCATTCTGAGAAGCTACCAAATTTAAAAACGATTATTGGTTTGGACGGAAAAGAATTAATTGGAAGATACGACTTTTCTGAAGTTGTATCAACAAATGAGAATTGTATTCGTGAAGTAAATCGTATTGCAAAAGATATTAGTCCTTTTGATGTTATGAACATCATGTATACCTCTGGAACAACTGGATTCCCTAAAGGTGGCATGTCCATGCACCGAACAAACTTAGCAACTGTATATCACTGGACGACAATTGCTAATGTTTCGGAGCAGACAGTCATACTTGGCCAGGTACCATTATTTACGAACTTTGGAGGACTATATGTTGGGCCGCTAGCGATGCTCAGAGGGGCAAAGGTTATATTAACTGAGTATTTTAATGCGGAAAACTCGTTAAGGCTAATTGAACAAGAAGGTGTAACGTATATCCCTGGGTCACCAAGTATGTTTATTATGCTACTTGAGCATCGAGATTTTAGAGTTAGGGATGTAAGCACCTTAACTACTGGTCATGTGGCAGGTGCGCCTCTATCTCCCGAGCTTATGAACGACATTATCCATAAGATGGGTGTAAAGAATATTATGCAGGCGTATGGCCTTAGCGAGTGTGGTGGAATAGCAACAGTTACTTCTTCGGAAGATGAAATGGATAAAAGACTCGAGACAGTTGGTAAACCACTCCCGTCTGCTCAAGTGAAAGTTGTTGATATAGAGAGCAAAGCAACAATAAAAAATAAACCTGGTGAAATTTGGCTACATGATGTGCTTCCAGGATCTTGCGTTGGAAAAGGATATTGGAGAATGCCTGATAAAACGGAAGAGACCATCACGGAGGATGGTTGGTTTAAGACTGGTGATATCGGCATAATGGGTACCGATGGCTATCTTAGATTTGTAGGAAGACTTAAGGAGATGTTTACCGTCGGAGGTTTTAATATTTATCCAGCTGAAATTGAAAACTTTATTCAAACACATCCCGATGTTCAAGAAGTACATGTTATTGGAGTTCCAGATCATCGTTTAGGCGAGGTGCCAATGGCATGGATTCGTTTGAAACAAGGTGTATCTTTAAGTGAAGAAAGCATGATTGAATTTGTTAAAAAGAACCTATCAAGCCAAAAAGTTCCTAGATATGTTAAGTTTTTTGGTGAAGGTGAGCTTCCCATGACAGGCTCTGGGAAAATTCAAAAATATAAGCTTCGTGAAAAAGCGATAAACGATTATCAGTTGTTTAATGAAAAACAAGCGTGATAGAAGGGAAAAGCCTCTTATGAATCGTGAAAATGTAGAGTTAGTCCAAACAGTAGAACGCGCAATTCGAATAATGAATTGTTTCACAAAAGAAAATCCTGAATGGGGCGTTAGAGAATTAGAAAAAGAGCTTGAAATAGGTAAGAGTACCGTTCATCGGATTCTTCAAACTCTTCAAATATGTGGTTTTTTAACTCGAAGCAACCATACTGGAAAATACAAATTAAGTTTACGTATCTATGAATTGGGGCAAGTTGCTTTTGAGAGTTTTGACTTATTGACTGAGTCTACTGAAAACATGAAGAGACTTGTCAAAAGATGTAATGAAACCGTCTACCTTAGTGTGCGAAATGGAACGGAAATCACATATATAGGACGTGAAGATTGCGAACATCCGTTACGTTACATCTTGGAAATAGGATCAAATTCAGTCATGCATGTCAGTGCAGCAGGTCAAGCAATTATGGCATTCCTAAAAAAGAATGAAATAGAAGAAGTAATTAAAAAACATGGTTTACCACGTTTTTCAAATGGTCAAACGCTTACACGTACAGAGTTAGATGAAAAGTTACTAACGATTAGAGAAGAAGGCTTTGCATTAAGTTATGGTGGGAAAATCGAAGGAATTTATGGAATCGCAGTACCCATTTTTTCATCAGACTATATTATTGGCTCACTAGCATTCTCAATTCCAGAACAAAGATTTATAAAAGAGAAATTACACTCATTAGTGGATGTGTTAAAGGAAGAAGCGAGTAATATCTCAAATCGTTTGGGTTACCGATAGTAGAAGTAGAAGGGGAGTGGAATAGTGGAGAAAGAATATGGAATTATTGATTGTTGGACGAATGTTTTTACCCCAGAAGCATTGCATAAGATGTATATCGAAACAGAAGAGCTGTTTCAGATTGTTAACTGGTGGGGAATGCATGAAAAAGTGAAGGGGCACAAGGTTAATGATTTTATCTCAATCCTTGATGAAGCTGGAATTGAAAAGGTCCTAATACCTGCTTTTAGAATGCAATCCTTCCAAACAAAACAAATGTTATGGGATTTTGACAATAAAAAGATATATGATTTGGTACAAATGCAGCCAGATCGATTTGTCGGATTAGCAGGTATTAACCCACTTTTAAAGATGGACGGAGTTAGAGAGCTTGAAATGGCAGTAAAGGAATATGGGTTTAAGGGTGCTCATTTACATGCTAATGGTTTCGGTATTCCCCTCAATCATAAAGACTTATATCCATTTTACGCAAAATGCGTAGAGTTAGATATCCCTGTGATGATTCAAACAGGTCATTCAGCAGAACGTATGCCAAGTGAAATGGCAAGACCTATTCATCTAGACGAAGTTGCATTATATTTTCCGGAATTACGGATTGTCGCCGCACATACTGGATGGCCATGGGTAGAGGAATTAATCGCTCTTGCTTGGAAGCATCCAAATCTATATATTGCCACCACAGCTCATGCTCCAAAATATTGGTCTGAATCACTGAATCACTTTATTAATAGTAGGGGTAGAGGAAAAGTGATGTTTGGAACAGACTTCCCAGTATTAAAACATAAGGAAAGTCTAGAACAAATATACGAAAAAAACTATAGAGAAGAATCATTAAAAGCTCTGCTAAGAGATGTAGCAGTAAAAGTATTCAAATTAGACTAAGGAGGTAAGGCAAATGATAAATCAGGATGAAATTAAGTTTGATTTGCCTCTAAATGAAGGTAAAAGTAAAGTCATGCCATTATCAGAAGCTATTGCAAATTATGTAAAACCCAGGATGATGATTGATATTGGTTATAGCTATGGTAGACCAAATGCAGCGATAAATGAAATTGTAAGACAGTTTGAAGGGAAAGACCCAAAATTTTCAATCGTAACTGCAGGATTAGTAGCTAATCAAGCAGCACTCGTTAGTCGGGGGTTAGTTAAAAAAATAATTGCCTCATTTTGTGGGGATAATTTTCCGACTGCAGGCCCAAATCCTATTTTTCAACGTGCTTATAAAAACGGACAGATAGAAATTGAAAACTGGTCACTCCTTTCTTTAAATCAAAGATTATTTGCTGGTGCGATGGGTATACCGTTTGTTCCAACTAATTCGTTAATAGATAGTGGTATGTCTGCTAACGACGATTTCCAGGAGTTAACCAACCCTTTTGATGAAAACCAATCTGTTGGGATAGTAAAAGCGCTAAGACCGGATATTGTCGTTGTACATGGGTTAATGGCTGATGAGAATGGTAATGTCATACTTTCACCGCCATATGGGGAAGGTTTGTATGGTGCAATGGCAAGTAAGGAAGGAGTAATTGTTACAGTTGAAAAAATTGTTTCAACGGATTTTATTCGTAAACATGCAGCTCATGTAAAAATTCCAGGCTACTTAGTTAAAAGTGTATCAGAGGTTCCATTTGGAGCTCATCCTTATGGAGTGTTTAATCCTGGTATTGAGGGGCCAAGTTCATATGTTGAGGATCATGATTTTATTGTGACCGTCAGAAATAAAGCAAAGAATGAAATGGAATTTGATGATTGGACAAAGGAATGGATTTTAGAATGTAAAGACCATAGTCAATATCTAGAAAAAATAGGGAAAGAGAAATTACGGGCAATAAAACATGGAAGTCTTGCAGAATCGTGGAGAGAAGATTTACCACTTGACTTTTATAGTAGAGTTAATAAACCAGAATATACAGATGAAGAAATGATGGTTGTTGTTACTGCTAGAAAAATCAGTGAAAAGATGCGTGAAAATAATTATAATACTATTTTAGCAGGCGTAGGCTTTGCTAATCTTGCATCTTGGCTTGCAACGAGCGTATTAAAGGAAGAAAATTTTGACGTTGAATTGATGGCGGAAATTGGAATGTTTGGTTACCTTCCAAGGCCAGGAGAACCATTTATATTTAGTAATCGAAATCTACCAACATGTAAAATGTACTCCGATGTCCTTACAACATTAGGAATAATGGTTGGTGGCTCGAATAACCCATGTTTAGGAGCAATAGGCGCTGGTCAAATCGATAAATTTGGTAATATAAATTCAACTTTCACTGCAAATGGAGAATTTATGGTAGGGTCTGGAGGCGCGAATGATATAGCTTCCGCTTCACAGGAACTTGTGGTAACAGTAAAACAATCGCAGCACAGATTTATTGAAAAGGTGCCATATGTGACAAGTCCCGGAAGAAATATAAAAACTGTAGTTTCAACTTTAGGAGTCTTTGAAAAAGATGACAGTAATAATGAACTTATTCTAACTAGTTATTTTTATAAAAAAGGAGAAACAACAGAACAATCTGTTCAAAAAATCAAAAATAAGTGTGGTTGGGATTTACAAGTAAGTTCAGAACTAAAGGTAATCGAACCTCCAACAATAGAAGAATTAGAAATGATAAGATATTTTGATCCAAATAGGGTGTTCCTAAAATAGAAATATAGTTTATTCAATTTCTTGGTTTCTCATCAATAATCCTGAAAATATAGTGTTATAAATACAGTCGAGGAGGATTAATGAGTGAGCAATTTAGGTCTGGTTTTAAAGGATATGTACAATAAAGTTTTTCCATTATACGGAGATAAAACTGCAATCAATTTTAACGATGAGAGAATAACCTACAAAGAATTAGATAAACAAAGTAATCAACTTGCTCATGCATTTATTCAAAATGGAATTAAATTAGAAACTCCAATTGCATTATTAATGTCAAATTGCATAGAGTTTGCTATAGTTGACGTTGCTATTATGAAAATTGGCGCAACTAAGATACCAATAAATCATATGTTAAATAAAAATGAAATTTTATATATGCTAGAACAATCAAATGCCAAGGCTATAATTTGTGGACCGGAATGCAATTCGATTATTTCAGCCATTCGTGAAAAATTACCGTTTTTAGAAGTGATTATCGCATTATCTAATTCCATACCTCATGGCTTCATCAGCATGAAAAGTTTTATTCAAAATATGCCAGAAACTGCACCAGTTATTGATGTTGGACCTAGTAATATTGCATCTATTCAATTTACTGGGGGTACAACAGGTGTGCCCAAAGGAATTGTACAGACTCAAGAGAAAATAGCGCTTAATTTGCTTTGTGAAATCATTGAGTTAGAGCTTGTAGAACAAGATGAAATTTTATTGATGACCCCGCTAGTTCATGGGGCTGGAAAATTTTTAGAAAGTGGCTTATTAAAAGGGGCATCCCACATAATATTTGAAAAATTTGATCCTTTGCTTGCATTAAATGTTATTAAACAAAAAGGAAACATAGTGACTTTTATGGTGCCTACAATGATATACCGTCTGCTTGATGCCATTGATCAATATCAGATAAAAATATCGCCGAATGATATAAAAACGATTGCATATGCTGCATCACCTATCATGGAAGAGAGATTAAAACAAGGACTTAAGAAGTTTGGTCCTGTTTTCTATCAATTCTATGGACAATCCGAATGCCCGAATTTTATTACAAGATTGCGTAAATCAGATCACAGCCTTGATTTGGATAAGGTGCATCGATTACGTAGTTGTGGAACTCCTTCTTTTATGGCCAACGTAAAAATTTTTGATGAGAATGGAAAAGAAGTATCAAAAGGAGAGCAGGGGGAAATTGTTGTTAAAGCACCTTATGTTATGGAAAAATACCATAACATGCCTGAGAAGACGAATGAAACGATTGTCAACGGGTGGTTACATACAGGCGATATTGGGAAAATGGATGAAGATGGATATGTTTATTTACTAGATAGAAAGAATGATATGATTGTTACGGGCGGATTAAATGTATACAGTACGGAAGTGGAAAACATTATTCAAAAATTCCCTGGAATAAAACAAGTTGCTGTTATTGGAGTCCCTCATTTTGACTGGGGTGAACAAATTATAGCATTGGTGGTGCCTGATTCTAATAAACAGCCTATAAAGGAAGAACTTATCTCTTATTGTAAAAAATATTTGGCAAAATATAAACAACCCAAGGAAATCAAATTTGTATCAGAACTACCACTTACATCATATGGAAAACTAGATAAAAAGAAAATGAGAGAACCGTATTGGCGAAAAGAAAAGAGGTTAATAAATTAATAAAATTGTAAAACAAGCATTTGTATATATTAGCAAATGCTTGTTTTTTTGTAATTGTATTAATAAATGTTTGGTAGTGAATATTACGAAATGGTTACACCAATCACATCTTTCTGAAAACAATGTTTATAATTATTAGATTCATTTATGAGAAAAATTCTTTGAATTTATTGATTAGTTGATGACAGTCTAACTTAACTTTCAAAATCTTGCTATAATAATACTAATCAATCAAATGAGGTGACAGCATTGGATATCACACTATCACAGAAAATGAATGAATTTGGGGAATCGATTTTTAACGAACTAGCAAACTATAAGAAACAAAAACTGAGTGAGGGGCATGATATTATTGACCTAAGTGTGGGTAGCCCAGATTTGCCGCCACCACCGTATGTCATCGAAGCGTTGACTGGTCATGTACAAGATCCTTCATTATACGGATATTCATTAACAGGAACCGATGAGTTATATGAAGCCATTTCAGCATACTATTCAAACAGTTTTGATGTTTCGGTCCATAAGGATAATGAAGTCTTAATGGTTATGGGTTCCCAAGATGGACTTGTCCACTTTCCAATGGTTTTTGCTAACCCAGGTGATGTAGTTCTTGTTCCAGACCCTGGCTACACGGCATATGCAGCTGGTATCGCACTTTCAGGAGCAACTCCAATTGGAATGCCTCTTAAAGAAGAAAATGGATTCCTACCTGACTTGGATGCGATTCCTAAGGATGTTTGCCAAAAGGCGAAATTGATGATCTTAAACTTTCCTGGCAACCCTGTACCCGCACTTGCTTCGGAATTCTTTTTTAAGAAGGTGATTGAATTCGCGAAAAAACATCAGATTATTGTCCTACATGATTTTGCCTATTCGGAGCTATATTATGAAGAAAAACCGATAAGCTTCTTATCAGTAGAAGGTGCGAAAGAAGTCGGAGTTGAATTCAACTCGCTTTCGAAAAGCTTTAATATGGCGGGGTGTCGAATTGGATATATACTCGGTAACCCGGAAATCATTGCAGCTGTAAACCGACTTAAATCAAATCTTGATTATGGTGTTTTTTTACCAATCCAAAAAGCTGCGATTGCTGCTTTACGTGAGACGTCAAGTTTTAGTGAAAAACTTAGACAAACGTATAAAAAACGACGCGATATTTTGATTAATGGCCTGGATGAAATAGGTTGGCAAGTTGATTCACCAAAAGCCTCAATGTTTATTTGGGCGAAGGTACCGTCTGGGTTTACCTCCACTGATTTTACGTATCAGTTAATCAATGAAGCAGGAATTGTAGTCACTCCAGGAAATGCTTTTGGTCCAAGTGGCGAAGGCTATGTTCGAATTGGACTTGTTCAAAACGAAGAAACATTAGAAAAGACAGTCCATCGATTAAAAGAAATCTCACTGTTAAAATAGAGAAGGGTACGAATTAAGACTCCCTACGAGGCGAATCGAATTGAGGATTCGTCTTATTTTTATGTAAAATATTGGGTAATATAAATGTATAACTAACTCAGGAGTGTATTAGATGCACCTAATATATAATGCCTTACTTCTTTCGGCTGCAATCAAATGGGGGGATTGGAGAGGATGGCGAGAATATTACCCAACGATTCTATTCTTTATTATGGGTGATCTTTTAAAAAATTTCTTGTTCCATGATTACTTGATCTGGACCTACCAGGAAACGCTGTTTGCTCAAAACATCTTATCGAATCATACATTTATTTCATTATTAATTATGTTTGTTTCTTATCCTGCTACTACTCTCATTTATTTAGGGCGCTTTCCTGAACAGAAATGGAAACAGTTTTTTTGGATTGGACTGTGGGTATTAATATATGTAGTTATGGAATACATCAATTTGGAGTATTTGCATTTAATCAATCATCATCATGGTTGGACGATGGAATGGTCCATTCTTTTTAATCTCGTTATGTTTCCAATGCTAAGACTTCATCAAAAACGACCACTTATCGCATTGGGGTTATCATTTATTTGGATTATTTTTCTATTAACTAGGTTCCCAATTCCATTGGAATACATTAAATAAAAATTACATACAACTTTAAGAAAATATGGCACCGGTAGCCTTGCAGGAACAAAAATTAAGGAAAAGCTATTTTAAGCTTCTCCTTTTTTACATTTTTACGTCCACCACATCTCTCCAATTGACTCCTTTACCATAACCGGATTGAGGGTTTGAATCGCTTTTTTAAAACCTTCGTCAATGGACATTAATCCGTCCTCATGTTCAATGCTTACGACATAATCATAGCCAAAAAGACGAAGAGTGCTAATAATGTCAGCCCAAACCTTTGTATCATGACCGAAACCAACTGTTCGGAAATACCAGGAACGGTTCTGCATTTCATGATAAGGAGTCATATCCGTTAACCCGTTACGGTTTGTATTTGGTTGATCGATAATCGTATCTTTAGCGTGGAAATGATGGATTGCGTTCTCACGTCCAAGTATTTTTATAGATTCAACAGGGTCTATTCCTTGCCACCACATATGACTTGGGTCAAGGTTTGCACCGATTTCCGGACCACATGCTTCCCTTAAGCGTAAGAGAGTTGCAGGTGTATGGACGGAAAATCCGCCATGTAATTCGAGCCCAATCTTCACATTATGCTCTTTTGCGAATGCTGCTTTTTCCTTCCAATAAGGAATGATTTTTTCTTCCCATTGCCATTTTAGAATTTCTTGGTACTCATTTGGCCATGGGGAGACAGGCCAATTCGGATATTTTGCATGTTCATGGTCACCTGGACAGCCAGAAAACGTATTTACAACAGGGACACCAAGCTGACTTGCTAATTTAACCGTTTTCAAAATAAGAGAATCTGCTTCGTTTGCGATGTGTTTTTGAGGATGAAGAGGGTTGCTGTGACAACTTAAGGCGCTAATAATTAGTCCTCTACTAGAAATTTTTTCTAAGAATTCCTTTTGTTTTTGTTCATTATCTACTAATTCATCAACGTTACAGTGGGCATTACCAGGATAACCACCGGTGCCTAATTCGACTGCTTCAATACCTTCTGCTGCGACATGGTCAAGCATATCGTCAAGACTTTTATCTGAGAATAGAACTGTAAAAACCCCTAACTTCATAAAAAAACCTCCCCAATTTAAAGTATTGTAATCCGTTACAACCAATTATAGCAAAGAAAATAAAAAATTAAATATAAAAAATTGTTAAAATATAGGTTAAAGTTTAAATATTGACAAAAAATTTCAGAGTACCTACAATCATAATTGTAATCGATTACATTTTTTAAACTTTATTCGGTAGAAGTCCTCCGCTTCTATAAGTGGGTTAATACAATATGAGCAACTAATTTTAGTGGGAGGGGCAAACCCTGACTTAATAAAGTTAAAGCCTTGCAGATGCCACAGATATTCAAAGATAAATTTTCGAGCAATAAGATCAAAGACTAAAAGCACCACGTCCTGCGGCAACGTCCTTATTACCCACTTCCTGTGGGCCAAATAATCTGGGCGCAAATACGCCAAGGCGCATTTGATTATTTAGTTTGAAAGTGGGGACCAAAAATGGCAAATATTCAACAGGTAGCTCAAAAAGCAGGTGTTTCCGTCGCAACGGTTTCAAGGGTCCTTAATAATGCTACGTCTGTAAGTCCGAAAACAAGGCTAAAAGTTGAAAATGCAATTAAAGATCTAAATTATGAACCTAGTATGCTAGGAAGAAATCTTCGGAACTCCGAAAGTCGACTGTTATTAGTATTACTTCCAAGTATTTCAAATCCCTTTTACACAGAAATTATCAACGGAATCCAAAATACAGCCATTATCAACAACTACAATATACTTCTATGCGAAACGGATTCCAATCCACAACGAGAAAACATATATTTTAACATGATTAAGAATAAATTAGCTGATGGTGTTATTTCGATGGATCCGACAGTTAATATGAACAAGCTAAATGAATTAGCGGAGAATTATTCTGTTATTCTCTGTAGTGAATATGAAGAGGGAGGTAGTATCCCTTATGTCACGATAGACAATGAATTGGCGGCTTATCAAGCTGTTAAGCATTTAATTAAGTTAGGCCATGAAAGAATAGCGCTCATCAATTCTGATGAAAAGTTTTTATATGCTAGACAACGTCGAAATGGGTATGAGCGAGCTTTAAAAGAATTTAATCTTCCAATCCGTGATGAATGGATCTACCACTCAAAAGAACTTGAATTTCAAAATGGTGTTCAGGCGATGAGGGTCATGTTTCAATTAGCAGAAAAACCGACAGCTTGTTTTGCTGTTTCTGACACACTGGCTATTGGAGCTCTAAAAGGAATTAATGGAAATGGCTTACGTGTTCCAAATGACATTGCTTTAGTAGGTTTTGATAATATTAGTTTCTCAAACATGACGAATCCAACCTTAACCACAATATCACAGCCGATGTATAAAATGGGGAGTATTGCAGCAAACATGCTGATTAGTAGTATTCAAGGAGAAAGGGTGGAAAGTGTGATTCTAGACCATGAATTAATAATTCGTGAGTCAACAATGGGGTAGGAATCTTACATTTTTAAAAAATAGGGAGGTTTTCAATCATGGGTATTAAGGTGGGCATTATCGGGTGTGGTTCCATTACTAGGCATAGACACGCACCAGAGTATAAAGCAAATCCACATGTTGAGGAAATTATTTTTTTTGACCGTAAAATTGAAAGAGCCCAGAGCTTGGCTAAAGAATTTAGTGGGCGAGCTGTAAAGACAGTTGAGGAACTATTCAACGATCCATCCATTATTGCCATTAGCGATTGTTCTTCTAATGAAGCCCATCATATTAATACTTCAAATGCGTTATTAAGCGGGAAGCATGTATTGTGTGAAAAGCCATTAGCTATTAATGTGAAATATGCTGAGGTAATCCTAGAAGCACAACGGAAATCTGGGAAAAAATTAATGGTCGACCATAACCAACGTTTCACAAATGCACATCAGAAAGCAAAAGAAATAATAGATAAAAAGGAACTAGGTGAGGTATTAACTTTCAAAACCTCTTTTGGTCATCAAGGTCCTGAGAATTGGGGAGTAAACAAATCAAACTCTACTTGGTTTTTTAAAAAGAATCGCTCTTATTCAGGTGTTGCAGGTGATTTAGGAATTCATAAAATTGATTTAATTCACTATCTGCTAGATGACGAAATTGTGGATGTTCACTCCTTCTATGGTGCGTTAGATAAGGTAGATGAAAATGGTAAACCAATAGAAGTATGTGACAATGTTGTCTGTGCATTAAAAACGCAGAAAGGCCGTTTGGGAACAGCTTCGTTTTCATGGACATATTATGGTTCAGAAGATAATTCAACGATTATCTACTGTCAATTGGGAATCCTAAAAATTTATCATGATCCAAGTGCGCCGTTACTAATTGAGAAAAGGGATGGCTCGATTAAGAGGTATGAACTAGAATCCATTCAGACAAATGACAACCAAACGAATTCAGGTGTTATCGATTCATTTATTGATTCAATCATTAATGAAATAGAGCCTCCAGTTACTGGTGAGCAAGCGGTTGCTTCTCTTAGGGTTGTTGAAAAAATTCTTGGTTCAAAAGATGATACGTTAGAACTGTAAAAAAAAGCAAACAACCCTTAATTGGTAAAAATGATAATTAATACCTAAAAATAATTGACTGAATATTGTTTATCTTATACTATAAATGTAACGGATTACAAATTGGTAATTCTTTACTAATATAATTAGTAACGTAGAGCTTGTACGATGAGTTGAGATTGCGATATGTAATCAATTACATGTTTGATAGAAGGCTACTATGTTAAAGCAGCTATCCATAAACCCAATACATATCGCGGCTTTTCGCTGGAGATTGTTGTCAAAGGAGCAAGCAAAGCAGGTTCACTCAAATTGAATTAGACGTTTCTGTCAAAAATCCTTTTAGATTAATAGGTTAAGAGGGGGAAACATGAAGCATATCGGGCTAGTTGGTTTGGGATTCATTGGTAAAGCACATCTAGACGTTTACCAACATATTGAAAATTGTCAGGTAACGGCAATATGTACCCGGAATAAAGTAGAAGACGTTGACATTATTCAAAGTTTTAATGGGTCTTTTGTCACGGATTACGAATATTTATTAAATAGTAAGGAAATAGACATCATTGATATATGTGTACCAACCTTTCTACATGAAGACTATATCATCAAGGCAGCTAGAGCTGGGAAACATATTATTTGTGAAAAACCACTAACACTTACACCTGAATCTGCAGATCGAATAATGGATGAAGTTCATAAAAATGGTGTCAAACTCTTTGTCGGTCATGTGCTTCGCTTTTGGCCTGAATACAAGGCAATCAAATCGTTAAGTGAAACTGACAAACTGAAAGATATTGAGATTGTCCATGCTAAGAGATTGGGGCAGATTCCTACATGGAGTGATTGGTTTTTGCACCCCGAAAAGAGTGGTGGAGCCCTATTTGATCTTCACTTACATGATATAGATTTCGTCCATTATTTAGTAGGCGAAGTTGAATCTGTATATGCTGTTGGAAACCAAAACAAATATGGTGCTTGGGACCATGTCATGACAACACTAATCTTTAAGAATAAAAGTAAAGCATTCGTTGAAGCCTCTCAACGTATGCCAATTGGCTATCCTTTTACCATGTCATTACGTGCACAATCGGCTCAAGGGACGCTAGATTTTAATCTAACAGCCGGTGAAAATATCGAAAACATAGAAAAGGGTACGAAACAATTTATCTACTACAATCACGAGGGAAAGTCAGCAGTAACCTTTGAAAAGAGCGATGCCTTTCAAAATGAATTATCGTATTTTATAAATTGTTTGGATAAGAACCAAGAAAATACAATTATACCTTTAAAAGACGTACTCTACACAATACAACTACTTAAAAATATAGAAGAATCCTTAGAATCTGGAAAACAAGTATATATGTAGTTGCCCACTTTACATACATTCGAGGTCCTCACAATAAACCACAACATGATTTTAACTCCTAGAAAAGAAAGCGCTTATATTTACTAGTAAAAACTATTTATTTACTTAGGTTTCAATTTATTCATGAAATAGATTACTAGCCAAAAACGAGGGGGTTATTTACTTATGAAAAAAATTTTACGTGTAGTGTCACTGCTAATTTTACTATTCATTCCTGTATTGAGTGCTTGTAGTAGTTCAGAACAAACAGGTGATAAAACAAGCGGGGATACTGGAAATGACTCAAGTGAAAAGCATAAGATTGGTATTTTGGCGCCAGCTGTAACACATGGATGGGTTGCTGCAGTAGCATATCATGCCGAAGCCCGTGCAAAGGAACTTTCCGGTGAAATCGAGTACCAAATTCAAACAAGTAGCAACGCAGCTGAAATGACTTCACAATTAGATGATTTAATGACTTGGGGTGCAGAGGCTATTGTAGCGTTCCCACAATGGGAAGGGATGGAAGTACCTATTCAACGAGCATTAGATGAAGGAATCAAGGTTGTAAACTTTGACATTGTCATTGATGCAGAAGGTGTTTATCGAGTAGCTGGAGACAATGAGGACATGGGTGTTCAAGGTGCCAATTACGTTGTTGAAAAAATCGGTAAAGAAGGAAATGTTGTTATTCTAGAAGTACCATCCTCAGGCTCCGTTTCTGAATTGCGTAAGAAGGGATTTGTTGAAACAATTGGGGAAATCGCTCCAGATATTGAACTCCACACATATGCGACACAGTTTACAAGAGAAGATGGATTGAAAGATTTTGCAGATATTTTGACAAGCTTAGATAAAATTGATGCAGTCTATTCCCTAGATGATGAAACTTCAATCGGTGTATTACAAGCAATCAAAGAAGCAGGAAGAACAGATATTAAAGTAGTTACCGGTGGCGGTGGAATGCAAGAGTACTTTAAAATGATGCCTGAAAACGAAGATATCTGGATTCAGTCAGCTCTTTACAGCCCAGCAATGGTAAAGGATGCTGTTGATGTTGCACTTAAGGTATTAGGTGAAGAGGTTGAAATGGAAACCATTATTCCTACAACCATTGTTGACAGAGATAATTATAAAGACTTCCTCGATGAGGGTTCACCGTACTAAAGATTGGAGCTCGTAGACTTTGAGGGCTATGGCAACACTGCTATAGCCTCTCTTTTTACCTTTTTTTAAAGATAAGTAAATATAAAATTTTGCACGTAGTTTTTGGTGTCTAGCCCTAGGAGCTTTTGAAGGCAAACAGCGCTTGTCTTATGCTTGTCGCCTATAGGCGGGCGCCTTGTGTTTTTCTTATGAATAATGTAGTGATTTTACAGGTTTGGAAGTGATGAGATGCGTATTGAAATGAAAAAAATCCGAAAATCCTTTGGAAGCAATCATGTTCTTAAGGATGTATCTTTTTCCTTAAAAGGCGGTGAAATCTGCGCATTGCTTGGAGAAAATGGTGCAGGAAAATCCACTTTGATGAACATATTGGGTGGAGTTTTGCAAATGGATCATGGCTCCATACTCATTGACGGGAAACAAGTGGAATTTGCTACACCAGCACATTCTCAGGATGCCGGAATTGCCTTCATCCATCAAGAACTTAACTTAATCAACGATTTACCAATCTATGAAAATATGTTTCTTGGTAGAGAGTTAAAAACCAAAAGAGGCACTCTGGATTTAGAAAAGATGTATCAAGAAACAAAAGAGATGTTTACCAAAATGAACGTAGATCTTAATCCAAATAAATTGGTGCGAGAACTTGATGCTTCTTATAAACAAATCATCGAAATATGCCGGGCTATGATGACAAATGCGTCTATTATTATTATGGATGAACCGACTACTTCCCTAACAGACCAGGAAATTGAGCGAGTCTTCGCGATGATGAGGACATTAATGGAACATAATGTCGGCATTATCTTTATTTCTCATAAATTAAATGAGGTAATGGAGATCTGTAATCGCTATCTTGTGCTTCGTGATGGTAACTTGGTGTCTGAAGGAAGTGTCAGCGAAGTGAACACGAATGATCTTGCACGTTTTATGGTGGGACACGATGTGAGAACAGAATCGCTTATCAGGGAAAAAAAGCTAGGAAATGAGATATTACGGGTTGAAGGATTAACCTCTGGTCATATCTTTCGAGATATAAATTTTTCAGTTCGAGCGGGTGAAATTGTCGGTTTTACAGGGCTCCTTGGAGATGGACGAAGTGAACTTTTTCAATCCATTTTTGGAGCCGACCAGATTTCATCAGGGAAAATATTCCTGAATGGTAAGGTAGTGAAAATAACGAGTACTACGAAAGCAATCAAGGAAGGAATTGCGTATCTGCCACGAAACCGAAAAGAAAATGCGATTATCAAGGACATGAACATCATCGAGAATGCGTCAATCGTTACTTGGCCAACGTTTTCAAAGCGGGGCACGATTAATACGAAAAAGCATCAGGAAATTTTTGAAAAGCATCGAAAAGCTTTGCAATTAAAAATGGGTGACCTTTCTGACAGTATTACAAGTCTCTCTGGTGGAAATCAGCAAAAGGTTGTCCTAGCAAAATGGTTGGCGGCTAATCCAAAACTTCTTATTCTGGACAATCCTACCCAAGGTGTTGATGTGGGGGCAAAGGAAGATATCTATGATATTATTCTCAAACTAGCTGAAGAAAATATTGCAGTTGTTGTTCTTTCAAGTGAAGCGAATGAAATCATTCGTGTCTGTGACCGAGCAATCGTCATGTATCACGGTACCATCCAAGGGGAGGTCGCTGGAGAAAATATGAATGAGCATTCCATCATGAGTCTTGCTACGGGTGGGGACTTAAGTGAGGGTGAGGTAAGCTAACATGAAGCCAAATATCGATCAAACAACAATCAAAAATAAGAAAGATTTTTTTGGGTGGTTTAAATATAAATGGTCAAATGACCCATTATTCAGTATCGCGATTGCATTAATTATTATGATTATTTTACAAACATTGGTGTTGGGCTTTGATTATGATTCATTTGGAGGATGGTTTCAGTCATGGATTAATAACTGGATCAATATTTTACGAAATAATGCAGGGACAGCCATTGTTGCTTTAGGGATGACTTTTGTTATCATGACAGGGGGAATTGATTTAGCTGTTGGTTCTACCTTGGTTGTCACTGGTGCCTTTTCAATGATGCTCCTAGATACCGGGACAAAAGGGTTTCTGGCAATGATGGGAATATCAGGTGCACCAGCATTTATCATTACAATTCTATTGGTTTTACTTGCAGGCTATCTTTTAGGTTCACTAATTGGAGTTAGTATTACGAAGGGGAATGTTCCTCCATTTATCGCAACATTAGGAGCGATGATGATTTTTAGAAGTGTGACACAGCACTTCATGCAAGGATATAATCCTACTGTTCCAGTTGAATTTTTACAAATTGCAAGCTTTAAAATTGGAAACTATATGATTATGCCAATTGTCTATTGGGCAGTCATTGCCTATATACTTTATTATGTTTCGAAAAGAACAACCTTCGGAAGACATATCATCGCGGTTGGATCGAATGAAAGGGCAGCTAAGCTTTCTGGGATAAATGTAGAGAAAGTGAAATTAAGGGTATACGCTCTTATGGGGCTGCTCGTGTCAATAGCCGCTATTATCCAAGTTTCGCGAATTGGTTCTATGGACTTTTCTAATGCGGGTAGAGGAATGGAAATGGATGCAATCGCTGCAGCGGTTGTTGGAGGAACAAACATGATGGGTGGAAGAGGTTTCATTCTGGGAACTGTCTACGGTATGCTAATCATTGCCGTTATGAACAACCTTCTTAACCTATTCGGGGTTCCGCCATTTTTAAGGGAAGCATTTAAAGGGGTTATTGTAATCGCAGCTGTTTTATTGCAGAAGAAAGAGAAAACTTCATAAGATCTCCGGACACAAAAAGCATTTCTTTTTAAAGGAGAAATGCTTTTTATATTGAAATATTTTAATATGGGAAGTTTAGGAAATGAGAGGTTTCTTATGAAGACGAAAAATAAGTTGGTTCGCATGACCAAGGTTCTTTCGATGGCTTTAATGATTTTTAGTAAAATTTACTGGTATAAACTTCGTAGAAAGCCACAGGCTGAATGGGATAAACTTTGGGTGCAGATAGGTACAAATTTTCGAAATACGCTTTTTGAATTAGAAGGTTTATTGATTAAGGTTGGACAAATCTTAAGTACTAGAACAGATCTTCTTCCAAAACCTTTTATTAAGCAAATCGAAGATCTAACAGATAAGGTTCCTTCTTCACATTGGAGTGATATTGAGAGTATTCTTAACGACGAGTGGGATCGTCCTATTTATAGCCTTTTTCAATCAATTGAGAAAGAGGCAATTGCTTCTGCGTCCATTGGTGAAGTATATCAGGGGGTTCTTAAAAATGGAGCGAAGGTTGCAATCAAAGTCCAAAGGCCAGATATTCAGTCGATTTTAAAAACGGATTTTCGGTCGTTAGCAATCATTATTTGGTTTGCTGATCATTTTGTACCAGTTCCGAAGGGGTTTATTAATTTCAAGGTACTATTTAAGGAAATAAAACAAGTAATTGAGAGAGAGTTAGATTATACAAAGGAACGACAAACTCTTGGGTCCTTTTCCGAGCGGTTTAAGGATATGAACGATCTCAAAATTCCTATGGTCTACCAAGAATACTGTACTTCAAAGGTTCTTGTAATGGAATGGGTTGATGGAATAAAAATATCAAGTATCGAGGGTATCCAATCCATTGACCGGAGAAAGATTGCCCAGAGTTTAATAGAACTATTCCTTCCACAATGGCTGGAACCAGGTATGTTTCATGCTGACCCACACCCAGGTAACATTCTGCTATCAAAGGAAGGGAAAATCATCTTACTTGATTTCGGGATGGTTGGGGAAATCTCGAAAAAGGATGCGAAACATTTTCAAGGGTTAATTGAAAGCTTTCTTACCAAGAATTATTCGAAAACGGTTGATTGCTTATCACAATTAGGATTTTTATTACCTGAGGCTGATCATCGAACAATGGAAAAACTGTTAGAGGAATTAATGTCGTTTGAACTGTCTCAATTAAAGGAAATAGACCTTATTGCCTTTAAACGCGACCTGAATGATATCATTCAAGCACTACCAATCCAAGTCCCAACACGATATATCTTTTTAGGGCGATCCTTTGTAGCAATTGAAGGAATTATTCTTAATCTAATCTCTGAGGATGATGTATTAGAATTAGTAAAACCAGTGTTCACGAACTGGTTGAACAAGGAAGGCAATCAGAAATGGTCATTGGTCTGGCAATGGATTCAGGCACAGCCGATTTTTAAGATTTTCCATTCAATCCAACAGTTTTTACAGTTACCTCACAAATTAGAGGATTTGAAGGAAATTGAACAAAGAAGAGAATTTCAATTTACGGTTTATGAAACATATAAAAAGCATCTATTTCAGTTGTCATTACTTGGCATTATAGGAATTGCGGCCAGTATTTTTACTTCGCATTTAATCTTGCTTTACTTTTCTGGTGGGCTAACATCAATTTCTTGTATTGGATATTTTAATGTGACACATAAACAGAAAAAATGGATGAGGTACATGCATGAAAAACGGAGATGAAAAAGGAGTGTTTATTTTGGCTGAAATTGATGAGTTGAAATTGAGCAAACCAGCATTACGTGCGTTGCATGGTGCGGGGTACATCATGTTAGAACAGTTCACAAAACTAACTGAGAGAGAAGTATTGGCTTTACATGGTGTGGGTCCTACTGCAATTAGGGAACTTCGAGCAGCCCTAGGGGAAAGAGGACTTGCTTTTAAAACAGATGAGTAAAGTAGAATCGCGGGGGTTTATTCCCCGCGATTCTCATGTTCTCCACGCTGTTTATTTTGATTGTAAATATATCGAATCATCTTCATCGTTTTACTTCCTTGGATCATGATGATAATCGTATAGATTGTTGTTAATATCACTCCAAGAATCGCAATATAAAACAATGTTGTGATTTTGGTTGCTCTACTAATCATTTCATACCTCCAATTAGTTTAGGTTATTTGTAGTTTTTACGACTTAGATGAGATTATCCGTTTTCATTGTATTGGACTTCAACCGCCCTAATTGTTTGTGTGATAAACTGTTAGCATTAGGCTAAAAGGGGAATTCAAATGTCTGACACTATAAAAAAACCTACATTAGTAATCATTGCAATCGCATTGGGTGCGATTTTAAATCCGCTTAATACCACGATGATCACGGTTGCCTTACCTTCGATTCAGCAAGATTTCATGCTTTCTTCAAAGGAGGTTTCGTGGTTGATCGCCTCCTATTTTATTGTTAGTGCTATTTTTTTACCAATTATCGGTAGACTCAGCGATCATTATGGTAGGAAAAAAATCTTTCTCATCGGTTTATTACTCGTTTTACTATCATCAGTTTTAGCTCCGTTGTCACAAAATATGATGACATTACTTAGCCTGAGATTGATTCAAGCCATTGGCACTTCAGCTCTCTATCCTGCAGGGATTGGAATGGTCCGCTTATATATTAAACAAAATCAAAATCGGGTAATCGGAACATTAGCGGTGTTCGCAACAACATCCGCAGCGTTTGGACCAACCATTAGTGGACTGCTTATTCAATATGGGGGCTGGCCGGTTATTTTTTATGTGAATCTTCCAGTCATTTTCCTTTCGGCATTTTTAACAGTATTATATATTCCAAAAGACGAGCCAACCAAAGGGACTGTTTTTAAATGGGACGTCATTGGAATGCTGTTATTTAGTGCCTTCATCACAAGTTGGATGGTCTTTTTGCTATCATTGGAAGGCGGATTTACTATAGGTTTCTTCGTCCTTGCACTAGGATTATCCTTTCTTTTTTATACATACGAAAAAAAGAAGGCAGATCCGTTAATCAATGTTGTATTTTTGGGAAAGAATCCGACTATTTCTGTTGTTTATGCACAGTACATTCTTTCAACTTTGATATTCTTTTCTATCTTGTTGTTCACACCAACTTATTTACAGGAAGTGATCGGTTTAGGTTCGGAATATACAGGTTTGATGATGTTGGCGCTATCCGTATGCGCAATGATCACAACGCCAATTGTAACAAGGTGGGCAGAAAGAGTGGGATACCGAGTTCCATTGCTTGTAGGGGCTGCAGTAGGCATTGTGGGAGTAGGATTCCTGTTTACGACAACGAAAAATTCTTCATTGCTCTGGATAATCATCGTTTTAGCGTTGTTTGGAATCAGTAATGGACTGATGAACATTAGCCTCCAAAACCTATTGTATAGTTTTATCAGCGTTGCCCAGTCGGGGATCGCATCAGGTCTTTTAATGACCTCAAGGTTTATTGGGAATATTTTAGCCTCAAGCATATACGGTGTTGTGTTTGCCGTTGGACTACATGATAGTAGCAAAAATTCAATGACAATCGCATTATTGGCCGTTTCACTTGTTATCATACCTGGAATGCTCTACGTAACGAATCAAAAAATTAAGACGGAACAGTGGTAAAGAAAAAGCCATCATGCAATTGGTGCATGTTGGCTTGTTATTGTGTTACAAAATAATACCAAAAATTAAGAAGGATTCTCTCTTTTTTCCACGAACTATTCAGTTAGACTTTTTTTCAATTCTAAAAATGCTTCAACTGAGTCATCAAGCAGCCTTTCACGATTCTTATCTTCATTGACATCTGTATCCACTTCCATCTCAGAATTAAAAATGCCATATGTATCTTTTGGATCGAAAGATTTTTGTTTCTCTTTTGGCATATACACTTCACCTCTTAAAGGTAGTGTAGGCAATCTAATGAAAAATACTCTACCTTCTTATGGGGCGTTCAAGTGTTAAAATTTCGTCGTCAAGTGAGGCGAACTGTTGGTCCACCACTGCTTTAACGTCATGTACAGCAGCATTATAAATATGTGGTGCTAGTTTTTCTTTTACAAAATGTAAGACCTGTTCAGCAGCAAACTCACTGATTTCCTCGTCTCTTTCTAGCGAGAAAAAGGATTGTATGTCCGAAATCATCATTTGCTGTTGTTCTTTCGATAGCTTTATAAACAATCAAAACACTCCTAATCTAATAAAGGTGGAAGCATAATGAAATTAAAAACAATTTTAATTCTAATAACACTTCTTATTGTTTTACTATACTGTTTTACGTACGTACCTCACAAGATTTTTGATATTAATCCCGATGAGGTTTCAAAAATACATATTGTAGACGGAAATTCTGGATACAGAACGGATATTACATCCGAAAAAGATATCAACCGTATTATTACGAGTCTAAATGAAGTGACATTTAAGAAAGGAAAGCTTTCGGCTGGTTATATGGGATATCGATTTGACACAACGATTTACGATACGAACGGCGAGACCATGAAGGAGTTAATCATTAATTCAAGTGACACCATTAGGTATAAAGGGTTCTTTTATACATCTACTGGTACGCAACTTGAATATGAGTTCATCGACGAGCTAGTAGAAAAATCAGTGAGTAAACAAGAAAATCAAAATCAAAACTAAGTTGTAATACGAAAAGGATGAGCCTTTGGTATTCGAGTTTCGTTTTGAGTTGAAAACAGACCACCTATCATATCAAACGATACGATTTTTAATGAAAAAAATTAAAGTTACAAAATCTAATATAAAATAATAACAAAATAATTTCGGACAAGGAAAGGTAGAATGAACGAGGTTGAGTCCGAAGAAGAGATATCTTCAGACAAGGAAAGGTAGAATGAACAAGGTTGAGTCCGAAGATGAGGTATCTTCGGACAAGGAAAGGGTGAATGAACGAGGTTGAGTCCGAAGATGAGGTATCTTCGGACAAGGAAAGGTAGAATGAACGAGGTTGAGTCCGGAGATGAAGTATCTTCGGACAAGGAAAGGTAGAATGAACAGGGTCGAGTCCGAAGATGAGGTATCTTCGGACAAGGAAAGGTAGAATGAACAAGGTTGAGTCTGAAGATGAGGTATCTTCGGACAAGGAAAGGTAGAATGAACGAGGTTGAGTCCGAAGAAGAGATATCTTCAGACAAGGAAAGGTAGAATGAACAAGGTTGAGTCTGAAGATGAGGTATCTTCGGACAAGGAAAGGGTGAATGAACAAGGTTGAGTCCGAAGATGAGGTATCTTCGGACAAGGAAAGGTAGAATGAACGAGGTTGAGTCCGAAGATGAAGTATCTTCGGACAAGGAAAGGTAGAATGAACAAGGTTGAGTCTGAAGATGAGGTATCTTTGGACAAGGGAAGGTAGAATGAACAACGTTGAGTCTGAAGATGAGGTATCTTCGGACACGGGACATAAAAAACATCGTGGTTGAGTCCGAAGTCTAGTAATTTGAATTTTTTATAAGATGAAATCCGTATTAGGCGTTAATTTATCAAATAAAAGCGTGAATTCATATGTGAATTCACGCTAAAAATGTACTGTGATTTACTGTTTGGAACCTTGGAGCGGAACCCTTAGCTCATCCTTTTAAAATTAGTAGATTCGGTCACCATTAAAGATTGAGTTCTTAACGATCACATAATCAACGTGGCGGATGGAATCTAGTTTCGTTCCACCAGCATAAGAGATAGAGGACTGAAGGTCTTGTTCCATTTCTTTTAGTGTATCTTTTAATGAGCCTTTGTGCTCCACATAGATTTTCTTACCTTCAACATTCTTCTTTTCACCTTTTTGGAATTCAGAAGCTGAACCGAAGTATTCCTTAACTAACTTACCTTCGACTTCTGTTGTTTCACCTGGGGACTCTTCATGTCCTGCGAAAAGGGATCCAATCATCACCATTTTTGCACCGAAACGTATTGATTTTGCGATATCACCATGAGTACGGATACCACCGTCAGCAATAATTGGCTTAGTTGCAGCCTTCGCACACCAACGAAGTGCAGCTAGTTGCCAGCCGCCAGTTCCAAATCCAGTTTTAATTTTTGTGATACACACTTTACCAGGCCCGATTCCAACCTTTGTAGCATCAGCTCCAGCATTCTCTAGTTCTCTTACTGCTTCTGGTGTACCAACGTTACCCGCAATTACGAAGCTTTTTGGTAAATGTGCTTTAATATGTTTAATCATTTCGATAACTGAATTTGAATGTCCATGTGCAATGTCAATTGTAATAAATTCAGGTACAAGATTTTCTTCAGCAAGTTGTTCCACGAAAGTGTATTCCTCAGGCTTTACTCCAACACTGATAGAAGCAATTAAACCGCGAGATTGCATATCCTTAATAAAATCAACACGTTTTTCTGGGTTGAAACGGTGCATGATATAGAAATAGCCATTTTCAGCTAAAAATAGTGCAATGTTCTCGTCTATAATAGTCTGCATGTTTGCAGGGACAACCGGAAGTTTAAATGTGTGGCCGCCAAATTCGACTGTAGTGTCACACTCTGAACGACTGTTAACAATACATTTTGCAGGGATTAACTGAATATCTTCATAATCAAATACATTTTCCATTCAAAAAACACTCCTAAAACCGAATATTATTTTCTTGGTTGTTTAATAATGTTCGTACATTAGATAATTTACATGATTTTTAAACCGTTGTCAAAGCATTTTTAGTATTGACCTACGAAATAAGGAATAACCAAGAAAAAAAGCCTGCGTTGTTCGCAAGCTTGCACTATAAAATATCATTCAATTCTGAATCAGAATAAACGGAGATTAAGATTACAGCCTTTGTATCTCCAATGTTTTTAACGAAATGAGGGACGCTTGCATTCCAGCTGAAAGAATCTCCCTCTTCAACTATAACTGAATCTTCCCCTTGTTCAGCAAGAATTTTCCCTTGTAAGACCAAGTGGCATTCCTCCCCTTCATGGGCGTTAGGTTCTCCCATTGAAGCACCAGGTGGACATTCTACAATCATCATACGTAGCCCACCCTTAGAGGTGAGGTGTTCCACTTTTAAATTGTTAAAGGAGGTAGTTGTTCTATCATCTTTACGGATGACACGCATATGTTCTTTCTTTTCCAATAACAAGTAGGGAAGTGGAATCTCAAGAAAATCAGCGATTGTTTTTAGTGTATTTATGGATGGAGATGTATTATTGTTTTCTACATTACTAATGAATCCTTTTGATAGACCAGTGCCTTCACACATTTGGGCGATTGTGATCTTTTTTCGGTTTCGTATCGCACGAATTTTTGTACCAATATCCATATCTGTACCTCACATGTTTTCTAGTATGAAACTTAATTTAATAGTAGCAAAAAAAGTGTTGACAAGCTACTAAGTATATTGTTATCTTATAAACAACAAATATTCATATTAGAAAACAACAAGAACCGTTTAAGGTTTTTCTTTTTTTGGTCTCTCGGTTCACTAATATGAATATTTTATTTCTATAAAAATATTACTCGATTAGATTACTAATTAGTAAATAACATCCAAGGAGGGGGACATTACTTGAATTCACCATTTACCTATGAACTTCGCCATCCTACAACAATTGATCCCGATAAAAAATATCCTGCTCTATTTTTAATGCACGGTATGGGGAGCAATGAACAAGATCTTCTTTCGTTAGTAAAAGGGTTGGAGGATATTTTTTATATATTTAGTATTCGTGGGCCATTAGCACAGCCACCAGGTTATGCATTCTTTACAATTGAGGGGTATGGCAAACCGCACAGAGAGGTATTCGACAAAAGCATTGGTCAACTAAAGAATTTTCTTGACTATGCTTCGAAAAATTATTCGATTGATCAAGAAAATATATATTTATTAGGATTTAGCCAAGGTGCCATTGTTTCAATGACATTAGGGCTCGCCTTAGGAAATCGTATTAAGGGTATTGTTACATTGAGTGGGTATATTCCTGCCTTCGTTAAAAAGGACTATGATATACAACCCGTCGAAAACCTTTCTATCTTCATTTCTCATGGGGAAAATGATCCTGTTCTTCCTTTTGAATGGGGAGTGGAGAGTAAGGAGTTTTTTGAAAAGCAAAGGGCAATTGTAAGTTTTCATTCTTATCCAGAAGGACATACCGTTTCATTACAAAATTATCGTGATTTAATTGAATGGATAACTAACATTCTAAAAAATGGGGGAAATACAAATGGAAAATAAATTTGAATTAGGTCAATTAATTATTAGAGTGGTTTTAGGTATTACGTTTTTTATTCATGGGCTAGATAAGTTCCAAGGAGGAGTTGAAAATACTGCTGGTTGGTTTGAGAGCATAGGAATTCCTGGTGTTGTGGCTTATGGTGTAGCAATTATTGAATTTGTTGGAGGACTTATGTTAGTTCTTGGCTTATTTAGTCGAATCGTTTCTATTCTTTTTGCTGTAGTCATGGTTGGAGCCATTGTGAAAGTAAAACTTGCAATAGGGTTTCTAGGAAACGGTCAGATGGCAGGTTATGAATTAGACCTAGCGTTTCTTGCAATGGCTATGATGCTCGCAATAACTGGTTCTAAGGCACTTGCTCTTGACCAATTTATTGGTAAAGGGAAAGAGAATAAGACAACATCAGTAAACTAATTAAAAGAAGCATTACCTCCTGTGAGGTAATGCTTCTTACTTAAACTTTACATTGATTACGACAACTTCAGATCTTGTTCCAAGCCTGAGGGGAGGACCCCATGTACCGAATCCAGATGACACAATTGAATTTAACTCTTCTTTTTTCAACAAGCCGTAATCATTTTCATAAAGCAGGTTGGTTAGTAGATTTCCAGGAAATAGTTGTCCTCGATGAGTATGACCAGACAGAATTAAGTCGATTCCGCTTTTCATGGCTTCATCAAGTTCATTTGGTTGATGGTCTAACATAATCAATGGTTTAGAATGTTCAAGGTGTGCAATAAGCTCGTTTATTCCAGCGCGATCATCATCAGTATCATCATTTCTTCCTATTAGATAAAAATCATTTTCTATCATGGTAACTTCATCTGTTAAAACCTCAATCCCGTGCTTTTCCATTTCTTCGACAATTTTTTCATCATCATTACCGTAATAATCATGATTTCCAAGTGTAGCATATACTCCAAGCGGTGCCTTGATTTCCGTCATGATTTTACCCATATTCTTCTGTAAAAATGGTTCAATATGATCGTCGATTAGATCACCAGGGATTAACACGATATCTGGACTAGTTTCTTCTACTAAATGGGCGAACTTTTTAAGATGGTTTTCACCAACAATACTACCCAGGTGAAAATCTGAAGCCATTAAGATTTTCAAATTGTCCCGTTCAGAGCTTTTGTTAATCGTAACTTCATAGTTCCTCTCAACTGGACTCCATGCATAGTAAGTTCCGACACTCAAAATAAGGACATACGTAAAAATTACACCAAAGCCAATTATGCGAATACCTTTCTTTTTAAATAGGAAGAATAATAGAATTGCAATGGGCAAAAGGACGAGTCCATAGCCTGTTAATGTTAACCAATAATAACCAATTGTCTGTAAGACTGCAGAGGAAGTTGAGTAACCCACAAAAATGCTTAATGATAAAACAAGTATAACCAATATGTATGTCTTTTTATGTCGAAATGAAAATGAGTGTTCAAGCCAGTTCCATCCCATATACCCAAAAAAGAAGCACATACCACAATAAACTAAGAGAAATAGGAAAATTGCAAGAAAAAACATAGTTCGAATAGCCCTTTCCAAATAAAGTAATTTCTATTACAGTAGTATAATTGAAAGAGATTGTTTCGTCTTTCAATTTGCTCTTTTTTGTAAAGGAAAAGTGGTCATAATTTTGAAGGATCTAACGTATTTTATAAAAGTTTGTAAAAATGGTGTACAGGCTGGATTGTAAGGGGATACATAAGTTGCAAGAAAATTTCGGGGTTTTTTAGGACTCTTGACATTTTAAAGAAACGTAGTAAAGTAAGTGAATGTACCGCAAATGTAAATTTTATTACGTATGTTAATAATTTGTTCATATTTACTTGATAGAATGGTTTTTGAGTTTTCGTAGAAGAGATAATAATTTTTTTGTTTATATCGAAGGTAGGTGCAATCATGAAAAAGAACATTCTAAAACGTGGTCAAAATATCTTCACTAGCTTTTTTGGCTTTTATTTATTAGCAGTTTTTCTCCTATGGATGAAAACATTTATTTCACAATCAACTGAATTTAACTTAAATATTGATAACTCTTTACAGACATTTCTATTATTATTAAATCCACTTGGATCGGCTTTATTTTTCTTAGGTTTTTCATTTTTGGGTAAAGGGAAGAAAAGATATAGAAGACTTCTTATTATCTATTTTCTAATGTCATTCCTTTTATACGCTAATATTATGTATTACCGATTCTTTAGTGACTTTATTACATTGCCAACATTGTTTCAAACTCAAAACTTTGGTGATGTAAGTGGAAGTATTACTTCTCTTTTAAAACCATATGATTTCTTGTTCTTTGTTGACTTTTTTGTATTGGTAGCACTTATGGTCTTCAAAGTTATCAAGGTTGAAACAACAACAAGCTTGAGAGGAATTAAAGTGGCTGCATTATTCGCTTTTGCGATTTTGATTTCAGCTGTAAACCTTACTCTTGCAGAGGCTGATCGTCCACAACTTTTAACACGTGGATTTGACCGCCACTACATTGTGAAATATCTTGGTATGTACAACTATACCATTTATGATGCTGTTCAAAGCACAAAAGCTTCAACTCAAAGAGCGTTAGCAGACAGCAATGACAGTATTGAAGTGATTAACTATACGAAGGCAAACTATGCTGAACCGAATCCGGAGTATTTTGGAGTAGGTAAAGGGATGAACGTTATTTACCTTCACCTTGAATCCATGCAGAACTTTTTAATTGACTACAAGGTGAACGGGGAAGAAGTAACGCCATTTCTTAACTCACTAACTAAAGAAGAAAATACAATGTATTTTGATAATTTCTTCCATCAAACTGCTCAAGGTAAGACTGCAGATGCGGAGTTTATTCTTGAAAACTCAATGTATGGTCTACCGCAGGGTTCAGCCTTTACAACAAAAGGTATGAACACATATCAAGCGGCACCAGCAATTCTTGGTCAGCAAGGCTATACGTCAGCTGTGTTCCACGGTAACTCAGGAAGCTTCTGGAACCGTAATGAAATTTATAAGTCTTTTGGCTATAATCACTTCTTTGATTCAAGCTTTTATCAAATGAATTCAGAAGATCTTGCTGAATATGGACTTATGGATAAGCCATTTTATGAACAGTCTGCGGATTTAATAGATACATTACCGCAACCATTTTACTCAAAATTTATTACAGTAACTCATCACTATCCGTACAAAATCAGTGAAGAGGATGCAACTATTGCGCCTCATACAACAGGTGATCGTTCTGTTGATGGATATTTCCAAACTGCACGTTATGCAGATGAAGCTTTAGAGCAATTCTTCAATGACTTAAAAGAAAAAGGATTATACGATAATTCGATAATCATTATGTATGGTGATCACTATGGTATTTCTGAAAACCATAATAAAGCCATGAAGCAAGTATTAGAAAAAGAAGAAATAACTGCTTTTGATAATGCATCTCTACAGCGAGTACCATTGTTTATTCGTGTTCCAGGAATGGAAGGTGGAGTTAAGCATCAATACGGTGGTCAAATCGACCTTCTTCCAACACTTCTACACTTACTTGGAATTGATACAAAAGAGTATGTTCAATTTGGAACTGATTTATTATCTGAACAGCATGATCAAGTAGTACCATTCCGTAATGGTGATTTCGTAAGTCCAACTATTTCATCAGTCGATGGTAAGTTTTATGATTCTACGACTGGAGTTGAAGTTGCAGAAGATCAATTAGATTCTGCAAAGAAACTTCAAGACATCGTTGAAGAAAAATTAGCCACTTCTGATAAAGTTGTAAATGGTGACTTGTTACGTTTCTATACACCACCAGGTTTTGAACCTGTTGATCGTTCAGATTACAATTATTTAATTGATGAAGAATCAGCTGAATAATAAGTAGAAGCTACCTAAGGATCGTTCTTAGGTAGCTTTTTTGATGGCAAAAGGGGATTTTGGGGCAGTATAGAGGATATGAAAATATGTCAATGTATTGATAATCGTAAGGAGAAGTCGTGATGAATAAGAGTAAACATTCAGGTGATAGTAGATACAAGGTTGCTAAAAAAGAGGCAGTTATTGGGATAGGACTAGCGGTTTTTAACTTCCTATGGTGGTTTGGTTTTGCATATGGTCTAGGGTCAAAGCCTGTTAAAGAGTATACATATATTTTGGGTTTGCCTAGCTGGTTTTTTTACAGTTGTGTGGTTGGTTTTTTAGTTGTTGTTATGTTAGTCATCATTCTTGTAAAAATGGTATTTAAAGAGGTACCGTTTGATGAAAACGAGGGAGGTGACTCCTTATGAATTGGGGAGTATTGATACCTTTCATAGCTTTATTAGTGATTATTTTTATTGTGGGTATATATGCAGCAGGCCGTTTAAAAGAGAGTACTGGATTTCTCCAAGATTATTTTCTTGGGAGTCGGGAGTTAGGTGGATTTGTACTTGCAATGACAATGGTCGCTACCTATGGAAGTGCCAGTAGCTTTATTGGCGGCCCTGGCGCTGCTTACACGATGGGGCTAGGATGGGTACTACTGGCGATGATACAAGTAGTTACCGGTTATTTTGTTCTTGCGATTTTAGGGAAAAAATTTGCGATTGTTGCACGAAAAATACATGCTGTTACACTCATTGATTTTTTAAAGGAGCGATACAAATCAAAATGGGTGGTTTTGCTATCAGCAGGCAGTATAATTATCTTTTTGTTTGCGTCAATGTCCGCCCAATGGGTAGGTGGGGGAAGATTAATTGAATCGTTAACAGGTTTGTCCTATACGAGTTCATTGTTCATTTTTGCAATTTCCATTTTAATTTATGTAACGATTGGTGGATTTCGAGCTGTAGCTTTAACAGAGACGATACAAGGGATCATCATGTTTATTGGGACTTTAATCATCCTAATTGGAACAATTATCGCTGGCGGTGGTGTACCAGCGATAATGAAAGAGCTGGTATCTGAAAATCCAAGTCTCGTATCACCGTTCGGCCATGATGGCTCCCTTACTCCCTTATATTTATCATCCTTTTGGATTCTTGTAGGGATTGGAGTTGTTGGATTGCCACAAATAGCTGTCCGAGCTATGTCGTACAGGCATTCAAAGGCAATGCACCAAGCGATGATAATTGGGACCATAGTTGTTGGATTTATTATGCTTGGTATGCATTTATCAGGGGTATTCGCAAGAGCCATTATTCCGGGGGTTGACGTTCCTGATACGGTTATGCCATTGCTTGCAATGGAAGTATTACCGCCTTGGTTAGCTGGAGTTGTTCTCTCTGCACCAATGGCAGCAATTATGTCTACCGTTAACTCCATATTATTAATTGTAGGTTCTTCGATTGTAAAAGATATCTATCTGAACTACATAAAACCAGATGCAACAGATTTAACAGTTAAAAGACTGAGTATGTCGGTCACAGGGTTGATTGGAATTCTTGTCTTTTTATTAGCAATCAACCCTCCTGATCTACTCATTTGGTTGAATTTGTTTGCGTTTGGTGGTCTTGAAGCAGCTTTTATCTGGCCAGTTGTACTTGGTTTATATTGGAGAAAAGGTAATAAATATGGGGCTATTTCTTCCATTCTTGTAGGAGTGGGAAGTTATATTCTAATTCATACAATCTCACCAGAACCATTTGGTATGCATTCAGTTGTCCTGCCAGTACTATTCTCCCTCATTTCGTACATTGGTGTGAGCTTACTGGTGAAGGAAAAAGACCTCGAACATTTATGTAATATGAGTGCGAAGTTTTATTAATCAAGAAGTTGTTTATTAAAAGATGTTGACTATTATATAGGTCAAGATCTTTTTTTATTTGGAATCAATCTAGTATAAAAATATTCTTTAAAGAAAAAAGGAGACGGTCGACCAAAATATTATTTTCAAAAAGGATATTGCTTTAATACTGTCGAAATGAATTAATAACAAGTTTCCAAAGGAGGAGAAAAAGGTGAAGATTACAGATGTTCAAGTTATACCAGTCAATCGTTTTCTATATGTAAAAGTATTAACTGATGAAGGGATTAGTGGAATTGGTGAATCAGGTGCTTGGGGGTTTCTAGATGCTTCATCTGAAGTTATTAAAACATTCAAATCTTATTTAATTGGAAAGGATCCACTACAAATTGAGCATCATTGGCAGTATATGTACCGAAGCTTTCATTTTAGAGGTGCAGCTATTATGGGGGCAATTAGTGCAATTGATATTGCATTATGGGATATAGCAGGAAAACAGTTCAATGTACCCACGTATGTCTTATTAGGAGGGAAATGTAGGGACAAAGTTAGAACATATTACCATGTTAGTGGAGAGACAACAGAAGAATTGATTGCTGATGTTTTAAAGGCGAAGGAGTTGGGATATACTGCTGTTGGCCATTTATCGCCTTTTCTTGATGAGCCTCGTAGTAAACCATATTTCCTACCATATGCTAAGATGATTAGTGACGCTGCGGAACGAGTCAGATTAATTCGTGAAGCAGTTGGTAACGAAATGGATTTATGCTTAGAATTACATAGAAGAATGAAGCCAGCTGAAGCTGTAGCTTTTGCAACAGAAGTTGAAAAATACCATCCATTTTTTCTGGAGGATCCAATTATTCCAGATCACTTTGATTCAATGGGATGGATAGCAAACAAAGTAAATGTACCAATTGCAACTGGAGAACGGATTCACACTATACAGGAATTTGAAATGCTCTTATCTCGTAATGCAATGGCTTATGCGAGAACAAGTGTATGTATATGTGGAGGGATTACTGGTACCAAAAAAATTGCAGCATTAGCTGAGGCACATGGTGTTCAGATTGTTCCACATAATCCGCTAAGTCCTGTAAGCACAGCAGCCTGTTTACAAGTATCAATTTCAACTGAAAATCTTGCCTTATTAGAATTACCTGATCATGAAGGATTAGCTGCAACTGAGAGGTTCACTAGTTCAAATGGCACAAAACAGAATAGCTTTAGACAAAGTGATATGGTAACATGGGTACCAAAGGCTACTAATGGATTTATTGAAGCGCCTACAAATCCAGGTTTAGGAATAGATTTAGTTGAAGATGTATCAACTAAATTTCCTTATAGTCGAAGAGATATAAATACGAGGCTCCATATTGATGGTTCCATCGTCGATCAATAACTAGAGGTTGGGATACTAGGGATAAATAGTATTCCTCCTTTTCTGTAAAAGGGGAAATAGGAAATGAGTGATTTTTCAATAGAAAAACCAGTGCCATATTATGAACAGTTTTATCACACTATAAAAAAAATGATCTTTGAGGGTAAATTTAAACCCGGGGAGCGTATTAATGAAACACAATTAGCCAAAGAATTCAATGTAAGCAAAAGCCCAATACGTGAGGCAATCCGCATATTAGAAAAAGAAGGACTCGTAATTGTTAATGAAAAATCAAGAGTTATAGTGTATGAACCTACTTTGAAAGATGTTGAAGAAATATATTTTTGTCGTAAAGCACTTGAATCTTTTGCTGTTGGATTAGCAACGGAGGTTGCTACCGACCAGGAAATTGAAGAGATTGAAAACACATTAAAAGAAACTGAGAATGCCATAGTGCTAGAAAAAAGCCCAGAATTGATTATCTCTCTAAATGAAATGTTCCATCATTTAATTATTGAATGTACAAGAAATAGTAGACTAAAAAAACAAATTGATGAATTAAAAGGGCTAATGAGGTACTTTCGTATACTAAATTTTGAGGGTGAAGATCGGGCAAGAACAATATTGAATCAACATCTTGAGATTTTTAAATATGTAAAATTAAGAGACAAGGAAAGTGCAGCTCGTGAAATGATTAACCATTTGGAGTTAGATACGAAGCACTTATTTGAGGTATTTGATCGAAAGTCCGGATTATTTATATCAGAAAAGTAGCAGTAAAAAGCCGTGCCGTCGGGTAAGGCTTTTTATTTTGGATAAAAAAATAAAATTTTAGAAAAAGTCAAAAAACTATTGTATCCTTTTATAAATTCTTGTAGAATCAAATTATTAAGAAGATACAGTCGACTGTCGTCTTAATTTCGAAGACTTACATAACGGGAGGCAACAAACATGAAAAGTTTAAAAATAGCATCAATACCTGGAGATGGAATTGGAAAAGAGGTTGTGCCTGCTGCCATCGATGTGTTGAAAGCGGTATCAGAAGTCCATGGCGGTTTGAAGTTTGAGTTTACTGATTTTCCATATAGCTGTGAATATTATCTGGAACATGGAAGTATGATGCCGCCTGATGGAATGGAAAGACTCAAGGATTTTGATGCCATTTTTCTAGGTGCGGTAGGAAACTTAAAGCTTGTTCCAGACCATATTTCACTCTGGGGATTATTAATTAAAATCCGTAGAGAATTCGAACAAGTCATCAATATTCGACCTGCTAAGCTTCTAAATGGAATTCGTTCTCCATTAGTAAATCCAAAGGATTTTGATTTAATCGTTGTTCGTGAAAATAGTGAGGGTGAGTATAGTTCAGTTGGGGGAAGAATTTATCAAGGTGAAGATGAGATTGCGATTCAAAATGCCATTTTCTCAAGACGAGGTACTGAACGAGCAATGCGCTATGCATTTGAATTAGCCAAAAAGCGAAAAAAGCATGTGACTAGTGCAACAAAATCAAATGGAATCTATCATTCCATGCCATTCTGGGATGAAGTTTTTAAGGAGGTTTCAAAAGATTATTCAGAAATAGGAACCGATTCACAGCATATTGATGCTTTGGCTGCGTTCTTCATTACTCATCCGGATAAGTTCGATGTTATTGTTGCTAGTAACCTGTTTGGAGATGTTTTGACAGATCTTGGTGCTGCAATAATGGGTAGTATCGGTATTGCACCTGCAGCCAATATAAATGTTAATGGAAAATATCCTTCCATGTTTGAACCGGTCCATGGGTCCGCACCTGATATTATTGGAAAAGGTATTGCTAACCCAATAGGTCAAATTTGGACCGCGAAAATGATGTTAGATCATTTTGGTGAAGAGGAACTTGGTTCTCAAATGTTAAGTGTAATTGAGAGTGTTACAAGTGATGGCATTTTAACACCTGATCTTGGCGGAAAACATAATACGGCTAGTGTTACGACTGAAATTATTAAAAGATTAAAAGCATTGTAGACGTAAAGATGTGCATGATCTCTCATTTGGGGATGGGAGATTCTTAATTAGATTATTATGATAGCGCTAACAATAAGTGTTTTGAAAAATCTAACCTGGAAGATAGGGGTGTTGGTATGAGCAATTTAAACGTTGAGTTAGGTGCAAAGTTGAATACAAACAAGATTAAAATTCTAGGAATTGATTTACCTATATTTTTAGGGGTTGCAGCTATTGTATTAATTGGAGTCTATATGGAGATTCTTCCACAGAACATCGCAAGTGGAATGGCAGTTGCAATGGTTTTAGGCGGCCTTTTCATGTGGATAGGTGATAAAATTCCCGTATTTAATACTTTCGGTGGTGGCCCGATATTATGTATTATTTTACCAGCCTTATTCTTATATTGGGGATGGTTACCAGAAAGTTTAGCAGTACTTACAGATAATTTCTATAATGAGTTCGGGTTTGCGGAGTTAGTTGTAACTGGATTAATTGTAGGTAGTATCTTAAGTATGGATAGGGATTTATTAGTAAAAGTAGGTGTGAGATTTTTTGTTCCATTAATTGGGGGAGTCATTGCTGCATTAGGTGTTGGTGGGATTGTTGGGCATTTATTAGGATTTGGATTTGCAGAAACAATCTTTTTTGTTGCTGGGCCAATTATGGGTGGTGGAATGGCTGCAGGTGCTGTACCAATGTCTGAAATTTATGCAGCGAGTGGAAATGGTGACCCAGGCTATTATTTAGCAAAATTAGCACCAGCGGTTATGGTAGGTAATATGATTTGTATTTTAATAGCGGGTGCCTTCAATGGATTAGGTAAGAGAAAAAATATGCCCAAATGGTTTTCGGGTGATGGCAAAATGTTACGAGTGAGGAATGAAAAAGTAGAAGGTGCGGAGAAGGAATCTAAGTTTCCTATTTCAATAAATAATTTAATTATTGGAATTGTAATTGCACTAGCATTATACATTTTTGGCCGAGTTGTAGCTGATATAATCCCTACTTTCCATTCATATGTTTATATTATTTTAGGGGCAGCATTACTAAAAATATTTAATGTTCTTCCTAATCATATTAATGATGCTGCTGGTGAGTGGTATGAATTTATTTCTTCAGCATGGGTTCCAGCAGTTTTAGTAACAATCAGTGCTGGGATGATTGACTTTAAAAGTGTTCTTGAATTAGCTACGGATCCAAGTTATATGACATTAACAGTCTTAACAGTTATATTAGCTGCAGTTGCTGCTGGATTTGTAGGTATGTTTGTTGGCTTTTATTTTGTAGAATCTTCAATTGCAGCCGGTCTTGGAATGGCAGATATGGGTGGTTCCGGGGATGTTGCGGTACTTAGTGCAAGTGAGAGAATGGGATTAATGCCTTTCTTACAAATCTCATCCCGTATAGGCGGGGCTTTAGTGCTAGTCATTTTATCAATTTTAGCTCCTATTTTGTTATAATATCTTGTTAAATGTGAGAACGCTGCTTTGTTTAAGTAGCGTTTTCAATCATTTTAATACAGTCCAAAGGGAACTACTGTAATTGCATTAGCCGGTGCAATATCACGTAATATGTCAACTTTACATGAACTAGAATTACATATAAAAATTTCGAATCATTATCCAGCCCAATCTTACGATTGACAAATTCCGTTAAAGCACTCAAAAATCTTTTAAAAAAACCCCCACGATAAATGGGGGTTAACCGCGATAAACACTATCACATGTATTTGCCTGTGGTTCGTAATAACAATGGTCTTTGAATTGTCCTGCAAATGGTTGACCGTACCAGGTAGGTGGACATGGAGCATATGGATTAAAATACCAAAGTGAATACTTTGAAGGATGCTCTCGCCAAAAAGTTAAGGTTTGCCTTGCCAATTTTCTTTCAACCTCTCTTGCGGGGTTATAGAATAGATTCCCTTTTTGTACCGCTTCAAAGGAAAAATTTCCTCCTTGTACTTGATAAATCACGTCCCTAATTGTTCTTACATCTTTAAAATCTAAACAATCCGCTACAGCTCGATTGACAATGACGTTACCAACCATAAGCATGCCTTGGCGACCTTCGCCTTCAGCTTCTGCCCTCATCATCCTTGCTACTAAATCAACGTCTTTGTTTGTATGTTTTACTCTTGCCATTTTCCATCACCTCTACAAAAATTGTATGAAAACTGACTCAAAAGATGTCGGTTTTCAATAAATTTAACTCCAATTTCCAAACTGAGAACCCACTGGTCACCAAAAATATGCTATTTTTGTTTATTGATTCAACTTCTATAAAAATAGGAAATAATGAAACTTTATTGATATTGTTATCGTAAATATGTTGAATACGATTTTTCATAAGGAGCTGCTAGAAGTGAGTGATGTAAAATTAGAAAATCAATTATCCCCCGCTTTTCCAAAAATTAGAATAATATCTGAATCGATTTCGAATAGTATCGGATTTTTGGTGCTGGGATTATTGTTCTGGTTGAATTATTATTTTTCCTGGCCAAATTGGGCCTTTTGGATTTTGATTGCTTTGCTCGCGTTTGCCATCCTCGGAGCGATTTGGTCATTTATTGAACCCCACTTGAATTATCGTAACTGGAGTTATCAATTTGATGATGAATACCTTCAAATGCGTTATGGAGTTCTAACGAAAGAATGGGTGACCGTGCCAATGACGAAAATCCAGTCCGTTTCGACAATTCAGGGTCCCATTCTGAAAAAATATCATGCACGTTCCATTAAAATCGAAACAATGGGTTCATCTCATACAATACCTGCTTTGGAAGAGGGAATTGCTCTCGAATTAAGAGAGAGATTAGCAGATTATGCAAAGTTAAAGGAAGCTGATGAATAATGAAATACCATCCACTCGGTATTGGTTTCAAGATCTATCAACTAATGAAGAACAACTTCATCTTGTTGGTACTATTGTTTGTTATTCAAAGGGATTCAGACTCTTGGTACTTTGTATATGGAAGGTATGCGTTTTTAGTGTTTGTTTTCTTGCGATTGCTTTACATAGTAGCTAGTTGGTTTGTGGAAAAATATGAGTGGAAAGACCGTACATTCCATATTCATAAAGGACTTTTTGTGAAGCGTACAAGCACTATTCCGTTTTCAAGAATCCAAAACGTCACACGAAAAACCACCTTCTTTCATAAAATTGTTGGTTTGACATCTCTTACATTTGAAACCGCAATGGACGGAGAAGATGATTCCATCCATTTTGACGTTATATCAAAAAAACATGCCGATTTTCTAATTGACCTTGTTCAGCCTGGTAAGGAGCAGACGGGAGAGTCACAACTTAAAAATGTAAAGTCAATTCATGAAAATCATGCACTAGTTGATAAAGATGAAAAGTTAGTAGAAAAATACGATGATGTTGTACAAGCATTCGTAGAAAGTGGACAACAAAATGACTTGGAAATAAGCCGTCATGTTCATTTTTCGCCAGAAAGGAAGGACCTATGGAAGGCTAGTTTTACATCCCTAAGCTTCCTAGCTATTATTCCGATTATTTTTGCTGGACTGGATACGTTAAGTACATTCTTACCTGATACCAATCAGCTGGAAGGAGTACTTGAGGTCTTGCTTGCAAGTAAATGGCTATTTGTTATTGTTCTGATTATTGCTATCATTATTGCCGTTACATTTGGTGTGGCACGAACATTTATCCGGTATGGAAAATATGAAATTTCTTCAGATGCACGATATATCTTTATAGACCGAGGGGTACTTGATGAAAGTTATTTTGCGATTGAAAAAATGAAAATTCAGGGTCTAGAGATAAGGCAAACGTTGTTGAAGCGAATATTTGGGTTAGCGGAAGTAAAATTAATCAGTTCTGCGAATCCAAATAAAGGCGATGAATCCATCAATGTGAATTCACTTTACCCATTTTTACCTCTCCAAAAAGCATATGAATTAATTGAAGAATTGCTACCAATCTATCAGGTGAAATTAAGTAAATTAGAAAGGTTACCTCGTAAATCGTTATGGGTAAAATTACTGAAACCAAGCTGGTTATGGCTTATAGTAACAATTGGTTTATTTTACTTTAAACCTGAACTTTTTGATATTAAGCAATTCTGGTGGATCTTGTCTGTTGTCTTCCTATGCATCATTGTCTTGCAAAGGTTTCTTGATTATCATCATACGAGATATGCTGTAAATGAGACCCAGGTACAATGGTGGCAAGGTGGACTAACAAGTCGCATGTTTATAACCAAAAGAAGACATTTGATTGAAATGTCCTACTCTCAATCTAGATTACAAAAACTTTTCCAAGTTGCTTCCATTACAACGATGAATCGTTCAATCCCAACACATATTGAGACCATTAAAGATATTCCATTACCGTTTGCTCAAGCATTTGAAGAATGGTACTTAAAGCGTCGGGAAGATGTTGATCTTGTTGAAGAACAAAGTAGCAACCAAACGGTATCTAAATAACCGGGGAAACCGTCCATTGAAATCAGAAGCCCTTTCATTTGCTATCTATTTCCTAACTTGTAATAATAAAGGAAGTGAAAAAGAAAGGGGCTAGATTGATGAAAGTTTGTGTAGTTGGTGCTAATGGTCAAATTGGAAAACAAGTGGTGGAGCTTTTAAAGGAAAGTAGTGAGCATACCCCCATTGCGATGGTGCGTAAACAAGAGCAAGAAGCCCATTTTGATAACTTAGGTGTTGAAAATGTTTTAGCAAGTATTGCAGATAGTGTTGATAAAATAGCAGAGGCCATTTCAGGCTCTGATGCGATTGTGTTTACTGCAGGCTCAGGTGGACATACAGGTCCTGATCAAACCCTGCTAATCGACCTTGATGGTGCTGTGAAGACTGTTGAAGCAGCAGAAAAGGCTGGCGTTAACCGCTTTGTGATGGTAAGTGCATTAGGTGCGAATCAACGTGAAAAATGGAATGAGGCAATTCGTCCATATTATGTAGCAAAGCACTATGCCGATCGAATACTTGAACAAAGTGATTTAACCTATACAATCGTTCGACCTGGTGGTTTGCTGAATGAAGAAGGCACTGGGAGGATTTCAATTGGGGAGAATTTGACAAGAAATACAATTCCTCGTGCGGACGTAGCAAAAGTGATTGTAGCTTCCTTATCTGAGGAAAATACATATTATCAATCATTTGATCTTGTAAGTGGAGATATTCCGATCGAAGATGCATTGAAAAATGTAAAAGGTGATTAAAAGAGACGCTTGCGACGGTTCGGTCGCAAGCGTTCGTTTTTTATTTCTAATTTTAGGCTCCACCAGTTCTCTAGTCAAAGACAATTGCTTCGGAGGGTAACAAGAATCTTTTGTCAGCACTTGTCATACCTTATATTTGTCGCCAACAAGCTCGGGCTCTGTACTTTTATCATTTATCAGCAGGAAATACTAACCCAATTTGCTTACGAGCTTCCTCTAATATTTCCATAACTGCAATCGAATTTGCATACGTGTTTACGTTGGACTCTAAGGAACCATTTTTAATAAGGTCGATAAATTCTTTTGTTTCGTAATACATAGTGTGCTGTTCTGGGATCTTAGAGATATCTTCAACTCGACCGTCACGATAGCGGATTTCTACTTTTTCAGGTTCTGAAATTTTATCGATGAGAATACTAGCCTGTTCACCCTGTATTTCAGAAGGGATATAGGAATTTGTAATTTTTGAAAACATTACCGTACCTTCCATGTCTTTATAATGGGCAAGTATGGCTCCTTCCCCATCGACACCAGAATTGAGCATAAACCCACTTGCTTTAATTGAATCTGGCTTTCCGAATAATTGTACCATTGGATAAATACAATACACGCCAATATCCATTAATGAACCATTTGAAAATTCAGGTTTAAAAGCATTTAATACATTTCCTTCCTTATAAGCATCGTAGCGGGATGAATATTGGCAATAGCTTGCGAAATAACGACGTACAGGTCCGATTTTATGTAAGTTCTCCCGAATGCTTGAATAGGATGGAAGAAAGCCTGACTTGAGTGCCTCCATTAACAACACATTATTTTCTTTTGCGGCCTTAATCATTTCCATTAGCTCACTCGTATTTGAGGCTATTGGCTTTTCACAAAGAACATGTTTTCCGTGTTTCAAAAGACTAATTGCATAAGAGGCGTGAAAGGAAGTGGGGCTTGCAATGTATACAGCGTCTAGTAAGTCAGATTTCGCCATTTCCTCAATTGAAGTAAAGGTATAAGGTGCATGGTGTTTATTAGCAAATACCTTTGCTCGCTCCTCCGTTCGTGAATAGACAGCTGTTAATGAAAAATCCTCAATTGTATTTGCTGCTCCTAAAAATGAATCTGTAATCCAGTTAGTTCCGATAACTCCAAAACGAATCATAAATTTTCCTCCAAAAGTAAAGTATATATATTCATTATAGCAAACATGCAAATTTATAAAATAATGGTAAAATGGGAGAGCACATAACTTTATTCAGCGGAAGTCCACAATTTGCTGAGATTAATGCAGAAAGAGTTACAAGGTGGTCAAACCGATAGTGAATAAAGTTATGGCCTCCGGCGGATGCCACGATTTTTCGGGGTAATTTTTCGAGCAGTAAGTCCAAAGACTAAGAACGCCACATCGTGTGGCAACGTCTTTATGAACCACTTCCTGTGGGCCTAAAAATCGGGCGCAAATACGCCAAGGCGCATTTGATAGTAGGATAGGGATGAGAAATTTGAAAGTTTTTTTTAGTTCATTACAATGGCTAGCCTTTATCATTGCTAGTTCTATAGTAGCACCAATTGCAATTGCGGCCCTATATGGAATGGACCCAGTTGAGACAGCGAGTTTTGTCCAAAGGACCTTCCTCGTATTGGGATTATCCTGTTTAATACAAGTGTATTTTGGACACCGTTTGCCGATTAATGAAGGACCTGCTGGTTTATGGTGGGGTGTATTTATTATCTATGCAAGCTTGGGTCCGACATTATATGGTTCAGGTGAAGAAACACTTCGGGCAATTGAAGCAGGTATTTTAGTGAGCGGGGTTCTTTTTATGCTCTTAAGTATTTTCGGGATTATTGATCGACTATCGAAATTATTCACGCCAGTTGTAACAGGCACTTATTTAATTTTACTTTCACTACAATTGAGTGGTTCCTTTTTAAATGGCATTTTCGGTGTTGGGTACCGTGGTGTAGAAACGGTTAACTTAAAAATCGCAGGTATTTGTTTATTTATTATTCTATTTACCTTTGTTTTTGCCGAAAAAGGACCTCGTGCTTTAAGACAATACTCCGTTTTAATCAGCTTGGCCCTTGGTTGGATTATTTTTGCTGTACTTGGATTAATCGAACCAACCAATGTTGCGTCAAATAAATGGATAGAGGTACCTAAAATCTTTCCTTTCGGTCAGCCGATCTTTGATAGTGGAATGATTACGACCTCAATCCTTGTGACACTGTTGCTTTTAACCAACCTTATAGCTAGTGTAAAGGTCGTTGAACAAGTGCTTCAGTCACAAAATGTATCATTAGAAAAAACTAGATTTCGTCCTGCAGGTTTTATGGCAGGAATAAACCAGATGATAGCTGGACTCTTCTCTGCGGTTGCACCTGTTCCGATATCAGGGGCTGCGGGCTTCATTGCCACTACGAAAGTTAATACAAGACTCCCATTCATTGTTGGAAGTTTCATCTTGGTCGGTATTAGTTTCCTTCCGAAAGTTATGAACTTCGTTTCAGGTTTGCCTGCACCAGTGGGATATGCAACGGTTTTTATCATTTTTGCTAACCTTATGCTTCCGTCTTTAGCAATGTTTGAAACTCTAGAAAACAAATATCAATCCAGACTGATAATCGTTTTTTCATTATTCGTTGGGGTAGGTGCAATGTTTGTTCCTTCAGAAGCGTTTACGGATGTACCACCCATTTTAACCTCAATCTTGAATAATGGTCTCGTCCTTGGAACTGTTGTGGCAGTCTTGATTGAACAAACCGTTTCAAGACTTGGGTCTAAAAAGAAAGAAAGAGTCTAGTCGGAAGTAGTAGAATTATGCTACTATAAAGAAAAATCAGTTAAAAAAGGTAAGGGAGTTCGTCATACTCTACTTTTATCTTGTGTTTCATAGTTTACTAGAGGTGAATGAATGGATACGGTAAAAATGTATACGGCTTTTACGAAGAAAGCCTTTATGAGATCAGCTGCATATCGCTTTGACGTATGGACAAGGCTGGTTTCAAATATCATCTTTTTGTTAATGTGGATGTCAATTTGGTTTGCGCTTTATGCTGGCAAAGAAGAGGCGAGTGGAATCTCCCTAACCGCAATGCTTACATATGTTGTTGTTAGTCAGTTTTTAACGGCAGTCAATGGTGCCGGAACGCCGCTGTGGGAACTGCAAGAAAAGGTACGAACTGGAGACATTGCACTCGAACTTATGAGGCCATTTGATGTACCGTTACGTTATTTATTTGCTGACTTTGGAAGTGTAGCTTTTTATATGCTGACTGCACTTGTCCCTTTATATGTTCTCTTGTTTTTCTTTGTTGATTTAAGCCTGCCTTCATCATGGATGACATGGATTTTATTTATTATTTCCGGATTTTTAGGATTTTTAATACGATACTGTATTGAGCTGACATTTGGATTATTTACTTTTTGGCTTATTGAAACAGGAGGAATAGAGGATATCTTCTATTTTTCTGTATCCCTTTTATCGGGTTCGGTCATTCCGTTGTGGTTTTTTCCTGGATGGTTGCAAACGTTTGCGACATATTTACCATTTCAAGGGATTTATTTTATTCCAAATGCGATTTTTATCGAAGAAATTAGCGGCAAAGATGTGTTTATTTCGCTTGGGATTCAGTTTTTTTGGGTAGCTGTGTCCTATGCAATCCTCCGTTTTGTTTGGCGAAAAGCATCAAACAAAGTGATTGTGCAGGGAGGGTAAAGGATGACAAAGATTATTGACTATGTTCGTTTGTATTTCCGACTAGTCGGAGCGGGAGTACGTGCCCAAATGCAGTATCGTTTTGCGTTCATAATGCGAATTGTTGGTATGGTCGCGGCCTATACGGGAACCGCTGTAACTATGTGGATCATGCTCTATCAATTTAAAGAACTTGGAAACTGGAATTTTTATGAGTTGTTATTTCTATTTGCGTTAGCTGTTCTATCGTGGGGATTCTGTATCATCCTCTTTTTCCATTTTAGAAGTTTGGACACTTATATTGTGAATGGGACCTTTGACCGTTTTCTTGTTCGTCCAATCAACCCATTTTTTCATTTTATGGCAATGAAATTTGATATTGGAGCTGCCGGTCAATTTATTTTTAGTATTCTTGTATTTATATGGGTTAGCAATGCTCTTGATATTCATTGGCAATTTGGAAAAATCCTCTTTTTACTTGGAGCGATTATTGGTGGGATTTTAGTTCAAGGAGGATTGCTTGTCTTCATTTCAGCCATTGCTTTCTGGACGACTAAATCAGAGCGTTTCTATTGGGTTGTGATGTATCCAGCTCGAAATCTAACGAACTATCCACTTGCTATCTATCCTAAGTTTGTTCAATGGGTAACGGCATTTGTTGTTCCTTTTGGGTTCGTCAATTACTTCCCAGCAGCGGTTATATTAGATAAGGATACACCTTATTTTTCTTCCTATATTGGATATTTCACACCGATTGTGGGAATTGTGTTTTTTGTCATGGCATATTATGTTTGGATGCTCGGCTTAAGTCGATATAAGAGTGCTGGATCGTGATTAAAGGGGTGAATGTGTCTTGGCCATAATTGAAGTAGAACATTTAAACAAAGAATTTAAAATTGCAAAAAGAGAAACAGGTTTTGTAGGGGTCTTAAAAAGTGTCGTAAACCGCCAGTTTGTCACGAAAGAAGCAGTAAAAGATATTTCCTTTTCCATCGAAAAAGGGGAAATGGTTGGATATATTGGACCTAATGGAGCAGGGAAATCAACTACGATCAAAATGCTTACAGGTATTCTTGTTCCATCAAATGGTTCCATTATTGTAAATGGGATTGTGCCATATGAAAAACGTAAGGAGAATGCGAAAAACATTGGTGTTGTGTTTGGTCAACGGACACAGCTGTGGTGGGATCTCCCGACAATTGAGTCATTTGAATTATTAAAGGAAATATACCGCGTTCCTGATGCGCGTTATAAAGAGAACATGAATACATTCTCGGATATTCTTGGCTTAGGCGAGTTTTTGAACACGCCAGTTCGACAGCTATCATTAGGTCAACGTATGAGAGCAGATATCGCAGCATCACTTTTACATGACCCTGAGATTTTATTTTTAGATGAACCAACGATAGGACTGGATGTTGTTGCAAAAGAGAAAATGCGTGAATTTATACAGGAAATTAATAAACTTCGCGATGTGACGGTGATCTTAACGACACATGATATGGAGGATATTGAAAAGCTTTGTAAACGAATGATTTTAATAGATCATGGTCAAAAGGTGTATGATGGTGATATAGCAGCAGTTAAGTCTCGCTTCGGAAAAATGCGGACTTTGATTGTTGATGTTGAAGAGAATGGCGTCGATTTACATGTTTCAAATGGGGAGCTCATGAAAGAGGAAGGGAACCGAAAGTGGATCCGTTTCAACCGAGATGATTTTTCAGCTTCGGACGTGATTTCGCAAATTACACAAACCCATAATATTACGGATTTAACAGTGGAAGAGCCGGAAATTGAGTCGATTATCAGCAGAATTTATCAAGAAGGATTTACTAAAGAAGAGGTTCCGGTGAAAGTTTGATATTTTTGACGTGTTTCAGCCCTTCGGAGGATTGTTCCGTGGGGCTTATTTTTGGATAATGGCCGATGAATTTGTGTTATGGCTGTTAATCAGAATTTATGGCTGATATCTCATTATTTTGGCCAATAATCGTGATTTATGGCTTTTACATAAAAAAGCCCCGAATCAGCTTCGGGGCTTAACCTATTATCTTAAAAAAACAAATATGCCATGCCTACAATGATTGGTAAGGTAATTAACGTACGCAGTAAAAAAATGAATACTAAGTCCAAAAAAGAAACCGGCAATTTTGAACCAAGTAATAATCCACCAACCTCTGACATGTAAATTAACTGAGTGATAGATACTCCTGCAATCACAAATCGTGTCAAATCATTTTCAATATCCGCACCAATAATAGAAGGTAAGAACATATCTGCAAATCCAATAACCATAGTTTGGGCTGCAGCAGCAGCTTCTGGCACTTGAAGAAGTGAGAGAATCGGTACAAATGGAGCCCCTAAATAGGTGAAAAATGGCGTGAACTCCGCGATAATAAGTGCGATGGTTCCGATTGCCATTACGACCGGTACAACGCCCAGCCACATATCTAATACGTTCTGAACTCCACCTTTTAACACTTTAGAAAAGTCTCCGCTTTTTCTCGCTTGAACGACTGCTTGTTCCATACCCCACTTAAATCGTCCTACATTTGCCGGAATGGTTTCGTCCGCCTTTTGAGTAGTGCCTTCATAGTACGTATCCGACTTCCTAGATAATGGCGGGATTCTTGGCATGATGATGGCCGCAACCAAGCCTGCAAATAAGATTGTGAAATAAAATGGTACAAACATATGCTCTAAACGCATTTGGGCTAAAATAACGACTGTAAACGTGATGGAAACTACCGAGAATGTCGTTCCAATAATAGCTGCTTCCCTTTTTGTATAATAGCCATCTTCGTATTGTTTATTGGTAAGAAGGACACCAACGGTTCCATCACCTAACCATGAAGCGATGGCGTCAACAGATGAACGTCCAGGCAATCTGAAAAGAGGACGCATTACCTTTGTTAACAATGCTCCAAAAAGCTCTAATAAGCCAAAATCGAGTAACAATGGTAAAAAAAGTCCTGCAAATAAAAATACGGAAAATAACACGGGAATCAAATCAAATAGCAAAGTTCCACCAGTTGTATCTGACCATATCGCGGATGGACCAACCTTGTATAATGTCATAATAGAGAAAATCATTCCAAGAATTCGTGCAATCACCCATATTGGAGATACATAAAAAAGTCCAGATAAAAAGGGAGATTTTGTAATGAATGATGGTTTTAAGAATACTGTCAAAATAGAAAAAATCCCTGTGATTGTAATTAATGCCGTCATAATATAAGGAATTGAACCACCTAATAAATCTTGAACAATGCCCGCCAAAATCGCAACAGGGATCGTGAATGAATCTTTATATTGAAACGGTACAATAAATAAAATAATACCGATTAAAGAAGGGATTAGGAATCTTAAATATTCTGTTACTGCAGTTTTTTCTTGTTGTTTTTGGATTGCCATGTTGTATCACCTCAAATACTATTCAGAAAAAGTCACAATGATTACTTTATAACAATTTGTATAAAAATGCGAGTGATTTTTAAATAAAAATGCTTCCAAACGTATAAAAATACTATTCTGAAAACGGTTATATCTACCAGCTTTTTTTGTAGCATTCCCAACTCAAACTAAAACATATATGGGACATTAAAAAGAAAGGAGTGGATACTGATGAAGAAACGCCAACAGAAGAACGATGCAACCATCGCAGTTGGAATGGACACAGAAAATGATTTACAAGAGGAAGCGACATCAGAAGAGATAGAAAAAGGCGATTACACACAAGTTACGACCCTGTCTTATGACGAAAATGATCCTAGCTGAAGAAGTCCTTAAGAAGCATATCACAGAGGTGATTATGCTTCTTTTTTAACTAATGTTATATTTTCTTACATAATTAATCTAATAATTTTAAAAAGTAGTTGATTTTAATCTATATTTTAGATTATTATTAATAATCATATACATGATGTTATATTTTCTAACATCTTATGTAGTGTATACTAACAATTTGTATAAAAGGGGGAAGATGAAAATGGACGTTTCTTATTTAATGAACAGTCTATGGGTAATGGTTGGAGCAATTTTAGTTATTTTTATGTTAGGTGGATTCATACTACTTGAAGCAGGTTCAACCCGAATGAAAAATGCAGGACATATCGCAGGTAAAACGATTTTTACATTCGGTCTTTCTTCATTAGTGTTTTGGGCAGTTGGATTTGGATTTATCTTCGGTGGCAACGCAAACTTTTTTGTAGGGTTATCAGAATTCTTTTATTCTGGAAAAGAACTCGAGTTAGGTCTTAATTCATCTGTTTTCTTTTTATTTCAATTAGCTTTTGCAGGAATAGCGATTACGATTGCAACAGGAGGTTTTGCAGAAAGAGCGAAATTATCAGTGTACGTTGTATTTACCATTCTTTTTGCAGCAATTGTTTATCCTGTGGTTGCTCACTGGATTTGGGGGGGCGGCTGGTTAGCAGAGCATGGCAAGCAAGACTTTGCAGGATCGACGGTTGTTCATTTAACAGGTGCAATGGCAGCTTTTGCAGCCACGATTTTATTAAAACCGCGTATTGGAAAATACAATAAAGACGGTTCATCGAATACTCTTTTTGGACATAACCAAGTGTATACAGCGTTAGGGGTATTAATTCTTTGGATCGGTTGGTTTGGATTTAATGCAGGCAGTACGGTATCTGTTGATGCTGGATTCTTTGGTTTCGTTGCACTAAATACGAATTTGGCAGCAGGGGCTGGAGTGGTAGCGGCATTATTCATTTCATGGATTGTATTAGGTAAATCAGATATTCCGACCATGTTAAATGGTGCATTAGCAGGTTTAGTTGCGATTACAGCATCTTGTGCATTTGTTGATACATGGGCAGCTGTGGTGATTGGTTTTGTAGCTGGAATCCTTGTTTTTTATAGTGCACGATTCTTTGAAAAGAGAAAGATTGATGACCCGATTTTTGCCTTATCAGTTCACGGAGCAGCTGGTATTTGGGGTACATTATCGACTGGATTTTTTGCAACACCAGAGCTTGCTACAGTTGGGCAGGCGGGATTGTTTTATGGTGGTGGATTCACGCAATTAGGCGTACAGTTCTTAGGAGTTGCAACATCAGGTCTCTATGCATTTATTGTTTCTTTTATCATTCTTGCTGTTCTGAAAAAGGTTATGGGTGGTCTACGCGTAACTGAAGAAGAAGAAATTATGGGCTTAGACATTAGCGAGCATGGCAGCTATGGTTATCCAGAAGTTTTCTTAGCTAAGGAAGATAAGTTAAGTTCGTAATCTAATATGCAAGCCCTCTAGTAATAGAGGAGCTTGCTATCATTATGGTTTAGGGGGTGTATCGATGAATAAGAACATGCAAACATATGATTCAATTAAAAATTTAAGGGAGAAGTTGATTTTCCAATATCAGATTGATGCAGATTCCCTAAACCATTTTCATGATAAGGTGATGAAATATGTTTTTCATTTGGCGCTAGAGCAACAGGTGCAAAAAACAAAAATTCCTCCCTGTGAATTTGTATGGTTTATTACTGGTAGTGGAGGTAGGTTGGAGCAAGGGTATGTAAGCGACCAGGATCATGGAATTATATTCGCCGAAAATTCAATAGAAGCTTCTCATTTTTTTTATGAATTAGGAAAAGAGCTTTCTTATGGTTTATACAAAATTGGATATCCATTTTGTGAGGGTAAAATCATGCCGTCCAATCCTTTATGGTGTAGCTCGGTAGAGGGTTGGCAACATCAGATATCATTATGGATGGAAGAGGAAAGCTGGGAGGCCATGCGATATTTGCAAATTTTTTATGATTCACGAGTTCTTGTAGGAAGTAGTCAATTATTAAGTGAACTTAAGTTCCATATTCTTGCCAATCAGGAGGCCAATACTAACCTGTTAAGAAGGCATATGGAAAACATTATGTTTGTCAAAAAAGCGATTGGTCCACTCGGTCAACTTGTGGGAGAAGAAAAAGGAGAATATGAAGGATCTGTCGATTTAAAGCAGACCGCTTTTCTACCTTATGTAAACGCAATTCGAGTGCTTGCGATAAAGGAAGGCTTATTAGAGACATCTACGATCGATCGTATTGAAGCTTTACTAAAGCGAGGGTATCCCCCTGAATTTAAGGGGTATCTTGAACATTTCAAGCTTTTACTTGAACTTAGGAATAATCTTTACAACCATACTCAGTCTTACGAAGCGAGTCATTTTATTCCAATTAAGAGTTTAGATAAAAGACGAAAAAAAGAACTCCGCGACATTTTGAAGAGTGGTTACAAACTACATCAGTATGTTCGTTCAATTATCGTGTAGAGGAGTGGTTGAAGTATGGCATTTGAACCATTTGTTCAATTTGTACGGGGGCTTCATGGAAAAGTAAATACAAGTGGAATGGGTGGAAATCAAGGCCTTAGCTTTCAACAGGTTGCTTTTCTACGTCAAATTCATAGAGATCTTCAGCAAGAGGATAAGTTGACAGTTCCGTTAGATGAGCTATCTGTTGTCGTGTTTGATATCGAAACAACGGGCTTCTACCCAGACCAAGGGGATGAAATTATTTCACTTGGTGCAATTAAAGTGGAGGGCGGCACAATTCGTGAAAATGAACTATTTTATTCGCTTGTATTCACTAAAAATGAGGTCCCTAAGAAGATTCAAGAATTAACGGGAATCAACTCTGAAATGTTAAAAAATGCCCCACTACTTTCGGAGGTTCTCATTCAATTTTTTGAATTTGCGAAAGGGAATCCCCTCGTGGCACACCATGCAAATCATGAAAAAGCTTTCATGCATACAGCAAGTTGGAAGCAATTTCGTACCCCATTTAAACATCGAATTATCGATACCTCCTTTTTATACAGGTTAGCAGAACCTGATTTACGATTGACTAGATTAGAAGATTTATGTGAATATCACCAAATCGCTGTAACTGATAGACATCATGCGTTAGGAGATGCTGTTTTAACAGCTAAGCTTTGGTCACTTTATATAAAAAAAATCCAAGCGTTAGGATGCCGGACATTAAGGGATGTTTATGATCGGCTAGCAAAACTTTAAGGAATTGAAGCACTCATTTAAGGTGTTTCTTTTTTTATGTTAATTTTACCCAAATTTATGTTGGACAACTACTGTCGTGCTAAAATTGTAGTATACTAAAATAACGGTCTTGTGAAACGATACTCAGTCCTTAGGAGAATGATAATGTTACAGAAACTTAATAAAAAACTAGAAAAACTTATGCCGCTCATTACACCTACAAGTGTAGTACTTGGTGTCTTATTAACTGCATACTTAGCGCCGTTTTCATATTTAGTACCATGGATTTTTGCATTTATTACTTTTTCCGGAGCGTTAAGTTCAAGTTTTAGTTCTTTAAAGAGAGCTCTCACTCATCCATTTCCAATCTTGATTGCACTTATTACTTTACATTTAATTATGCCTGCGTGGGCTTGGGTTGTCGGGCATTTATCCTTTCCGGGTGACAGTTTTACGATCACCGGAATGATTTTAGCAGTTGTGATACCAACGGGAATATCGAGCTTTATCTGGGTGGCGATGAAGCATGGCAATATTGCATTGACGCTTTCTATTATATTAATTGACACATTAATTTCCCCATTTGTAGTGCCATATAGTTTAACTTTGTTTGTCGGCAGTAATGTTGAAATGGATATTCTTAGCATTATGCAAGGTCTCCTTTTTATGGTCGTGTTACCCTCTATCCTTGGTATGCTTGTCAATCATTTTACTAAAGGCAAATGCACTAAAACACTTAGTCCGGCTTTGGCTCCATTTTCAAAGATTAGTCTCGGTGTCGTTGTGATGATTAATAGTGCAGATATTGCTCCTTATTTAAAAAATGTGGACTTGAAACTAATCATGACTGGCGCAGTTGTATTTTTTATTGCGTTTTGTGGTTATATGATTTCATGGGGGATTGGTCGCCTTCTAAAGCTAGAATCTGATGTCATTATCGCCCTTATTTTTACGGGAGGTATGCGTAATATTAGCGCAGGTGCCGTCATTGCCATTGCATTCTTCCCAGCCGAGGTTGCTGTTCCTGTCGTTGTAGGAATGCTCTTCCAGCAAATACTAGCTTCGATATATGCATTCTTCATTGATCGCGTATATTCATTTGAACGTGTTGAACAAAAATTCACCGCATAACAAACGTTAGTCATTTGGCTAACGTTTTTTGTTTAAAAAGATTGAAAAATTTAGTCCGAAAGCATACGATTATATGTTGGGAGGTCATAAAACCTCCTTATGCTAATGTATCGGGGGATACTCACTTGACAGTGACCTTACAAAAAATCACACGTGATAATTGGGAAGAATGTATTGATTTAAAAGTAAGTAAGGACCAACAAGGTTTTATCGCGTCAAATCTTTATTCACTTGCAGAGGTACAGTTTTTGCCAAACTTTGAAGCGCTCGCTATTTATGCCGATAAGAAAATGGTTGGTTTTACGATGTACGGTTTAGATGAGGATGATCATAATTACTGGATTTATCGTATTATGATTGATGAAAAATACCAGGGGAATGGCTACGGCACTAAAGCTCTATTACAGGTAATTGAAAATATCAAACTTAAACCAGATGCCAAAGAAATCATAATCGGGTATATCCCAGATAATATTGAAGCAGAAAGAACGTATTTACGTGCAGGCTTCCAATCAAATGGGTTAGCTCCTTGGGGAGAAAAACTAGTTAGTTTGAAATTGATCTAAAACGTGAAGAATATAAAAAAAACGAAGGAGGGCTTACATATGGAAGAGGCAAAGTATTGCAGAGAATCCTTTGTTGTGAAAACAAGTAATGTTTTTCCGCCTGATACAAATTATCATGGTACCATGTTTGGTGGTAAATTAATGGCTTATATTGATGATGTTGCTTCTATTTCAGCAGTGCGTCATTCACGTTCACCAGTTGTAACAGCATCAACAGATTCAGTGGATTTTCTTCATCCGATTAACGAAGGAAGCTCTGTTTGTTTAGAGGCTTTTGTCACCTACACAGGGCGATCATCTATGGAGGTTTTTGTGAAGGTGATTGCTGAGAACTTATATACGGGAGAACGACATATTTGCGCATTGTCGTTTCTAACCTTTGTTGCTTTAGATGAGAATGGGAAACCAAAACCTGTTCCAAAGGTCATTCCAAAGTCTGAGGAAGAAAAGATGCTACACGAATCAGCAAAAGATCGTGCAGAGAATCGGAAAAGACGTAAAAAAGAAAACGAAAAAATGGCGTCTAAATTTAGTATTGCATTACCATGGGAAGTATAAAAAAGGTTGTCCGGAGTCAATCACGACTCGGACAACCTTTTTTAAATTAGCTGCGTTGCTCTTTTAATAAATCACGAATCTCAGTAAGTAATTGCTCCTCTTTTGATGGAGTTGGTGCAGCAGGCTTTTCTTCTTCTTTTTTCTTAAAGCGCTGGAAAAAGCGAATAAAGAGAAAAATAGAAAATGAAATAATGATAAAGTCCACGACTGTTTGTAGAAAAGCACCGTACATAATTTCTTCACCATTAAAAGGGATAGAAGCTTTGGAAATATCAATCCCGCCTAATAAGAAACCAAATAGTGGCATTATGATATCATTCACTAGTGATGAAACGATTTTTCCAAATGCTCCACCGATGATAACCCCAACAGCAAGATCAATCACGTTACCTTTGAGGGCAAATTTTTTAAATTCATTAATCATGAGTAAATTCTCCTTTCAAACCATTTCTTATTTTACATAAATCATTGGAAAAGAAAATAGTACATAAGGCTTATCCCTTAAATCTTTCTAGCTGATGCAGCATGTTTTCATTTCTTAAAATTTCAATTTGTCTCTCACCTAATAAATCAAAGTGAGGAAATCCGGTCCGGTTATGAATGTATTTTGAAGGAATGCCGTATTGTTCGCCCCAGCTTTTAAGTTTTTTAAGGTCAGCACAGCCTACTTTTGTCACGGTCTTCATCCCCGGAAAACGGTCATCAATCCAATAATGTGTCAAAAATGCAATTTCTCCCTGTGAAACTTTACTTTTCCACTCGAGAAGTTCCTTGCGTCTAATTCCAAAAGCCATAAAAAGTCTCTCCTCTATACAAACATCTATTTTTATTTTACCCATTATACCAAAAAGAAATTTTACCAATAGACTATGACAGTTGTCTTACGATTTATCATTTTAGTTCTATAACAAATTTTTGCTAATAAAATTGTAACATCATCTTAGAAAAAATCGTTAGGAGTGGGATTTTGAAAAAAGCTGACAAATTTATCGTACATGCAGACCGAGAAAGTGTCTATTCTGTATTTATTGACCCAATGAAATTAGGCCCCTGTTTTCCTGGTTGCAAAAAAATTAAACAATTAAGTCCAACAAAATATGAAACATTGGTAGAGGTCAAGGTACAGTTTGTCCCAATCAAAATTCAAGGAATTGGAGAGTTAAAAGAAACAATTGAAAATGAAAAGATTGTCGTTGAAATGAAAGGGAAACCAGTTTCGCTTTCGGGTTCATTTACAAATACCCTTACGGCAAACTTAAAAACAATCGAACCGAATCAAACCCTTGTTGAATACGAAATGGATTTTGAGATGACCGGTAAATTAGCCTCAATTGGGGAGCTTTTGATGAAAGGGTCAAGCAATAAACAGTCTGAGGAGTTCATGAAAAACGTAAAAGAGCTGTTTCAACACACGTAAATGAGTGGTCTTTCCGATAATTGAAAAATATGGCTAATAATTTAAATTTATGGCTGATATCGTAAAAATATGGCTGATACTCAAAAAATATAGCCAATAGGTAAAATTAGTAACGAAAAAAGATTAGTAGGAGGAAACCTACTAATCTCTTTTCTGTTTATCTAGTAGCTTCAAACGATTCCTGAACAATTCTTTCTGGATGTGAATAGACATTCAGCTTACCTCCACGGATGAAACCAACGGCCGTTATATTCAGTTCTTCAGCCATCTTAATGGCCAAATCAGTTGGTGCAGATTTTGATAAAACAATCCCAACTCCAATTTTCGCCGCCTTTAACAATACCTCTGAAGAAATCCTACCACTAAACACAATCACTTTATCACGAACAGGAATTTTATGATTTAAGCAGTATCCATAGATTTTATCGAGGGCATTATGTCGGCCAATATCGGTCCGATTGATAATCATATCGTTTGGTGTGCAAAGTGCTGCATTGTGCACACCGCCTGTATCTTTAAAGACAATACTTTTTTGCTGCATTTCGTTCATTAAGGCAATGCATTCTTCAGGTGTGAGGGTAATGGTTGATGTTGAGGTTTTGGCTGTTTTCGAGTCATTCACAAAATAGAATTGCCTGCCTTTTCCACAACACGAACCGATAAAACGCTTTGAATAATATTCCTGGCTAGTTGTTACTTCAGTCATCGTATCGACATACGCATAGCCCTGGCCTTCGTCGATATGGAGACTTTTAATTTCGTCTCTAAAACGGATGACTCCTTCTGAAGCTAAAAAGCCAATTACCAGTTCATCAAGCTCTGAAGGGGTACAAACCATCGTTGCAAATTCCTGTTGGTTCAAGACAATCGTCAAAGGAAATTCGGTCACAATTTGATCTTCCTCGTCAAAAAGCTGACCATCTTCAAATTTGATAATCCCTTTTCTAACAGTAATGGAATCCACCATCTATACACCTCACTCTCCTAAAAAATCTATATAACGCATCTAGTTACTAAATATATAATCATACTTTTATTGGAAGGACAACAATAAAAATTTTTCACTACTCGAAATAGTTAAATAAAAGTTATTGTTTTATTTTGCTAGCTTTGGTAATATTTTATTATATAGTTCACAATATTGACACACTTTTGTCACAGGATAGCGTACCTGTCTCTGCTGCTAAAGGTGCAGTATTGGAAACGATAACTGTTAATTTTGTAGTAGCGATCCTGCTAGGTAAATTAACCGTCATCACCCTTTTTATGCTTATTTAAGCATTGGGCTGCTGGCGGTTTTTTGTTTTTACAACTACTGCAAAATATAACCTATCATTTCATAATAAAGGAGAGAAGAAATGGAAAAAACAAAAAATCGTTGGCTCATTGCTGCCTCTGCCGTTGGAATTCACTTATCAATCGGTTCTGTTTACGCTTGGAGTGTATTTACAAAACCACTACAATCAGAATTCGGATGGGATTTAACTGACATCAGCATGACGTTTAGTATCGCGATTCTTTTCTTAGGATTATCGGCAGCTTTCCTGGGGCATTTCGTTGAAAAATATGGCCCTCGAGCATCTGGAATTCTTGCTGCCATATTCTTTGGCGTCGGTATCACAGGATCTGGTCTTGCGATTAACCTAGAATCATTGCCATTATTGTATTTATTCTATGGTGCGTTAGGTGGAATTGGTTTAGGTGTTGGATACATTGCTCCAGTATCGACACTTGTAAAATGGTTTCCTGACAGACGTGGCATGGCAACGGGCCTTGCAATCATGGGTTTTGGATTTGCGTCATTAATCAGTAGTCCTATCATGCAAAAACTCATCGTTTCTGTTGGAATAGCAAATACGTTTTTTATTTTAGGAGTTTCTTATTTTGCCATTATGATAATTTCATCACTATATCTTGCCCCACCTGAAGCAGGTTGGATGCCAGCAGGATTTAAAGAGAAGGTCTCGAGTGGAGCTAAAAAGGTAAAACAGGATTTATCACAATTAACGGCAAACCAAGCGATAAAGACAAAACGTTTTTATTATTTATGGCTGATGCTCTTTATCAACGTTACGTGCGGAATAGCAATTATTTCTGCTGCTTCTCCACTTGCACAGGAGAGTGTAGGCTTATCTCCAGTTGCAGCTGCTGCGTTAGTAGGAGTTTTAGGTGCTTTTAACGGGCTTGGTCGTATTGGTTGGGCGTCGGTGTCTGATTATTTAGGAAGGCCCAATACATATACAGTATTTTTTGTTATCCAATTAATTGCGTTTCCATTACTGCCACATGTGTCGAACCCAGTGTTATTCCAAGTATTACTAGCCCTTATTTATACATGTTACGGTGGTGGTTTCTCTGCAATCCCAGCATACATTGGGGACTTGTTTGGAACAAAACAACTAGGTGCAATCCACGGCTATATTTTAACAGCATGGGCAGCAGCAGGTCTTGCTGGTCCAATGTTTGCATCTTGGATTCGGGACACAACTGGAAGCTATACACAAAGCTTAACGGTATTTACTGCGCTCTTTGCGGTGGCACTAGCGGTTTCCCTTTTAATTCGTTTGGATATAAAAAAACTACGTAAGCAGCAATCCGGAAAAGGGTCTGAGCTTGCTAGTTGACAATCATTGGTAGTTTGATTAACTTAAGGTTAATGAAGTTACTAGTAAAGGGTAGACATAAAATGAATAAATACGAAGCTGAGTTTAGTAATCTAGTAAGGTCGTTCCGTAAAAAGCACATGGGGAAAGGACCAAGCAAAATCACAACAACCTTTTGTAAAAATTGGGCCATATGTGAGATGGAAGGAAATCTATCTCCAGTTGAAAAGTTTATTGCCGGTGCAGATGAAGGAAAACAAATGCTTCGTGCGGCAAGAACCGAAATGGTAAAAGAAATGTACCGAAAAAATAGACCAGTTGAAATGGAAGAATTTTTAGGTTCAAATCTAGTAGATTTATTTGTTGATATTGATATTGATCGAGACTTCGGAATGTCAGTCTTTGTATTTGATCAAGATCTAGAGAAGAAATTTAAAATTAAATAACAATATAATGTGTTCAAAAGAAGGTTAAAAAGGACCGAGAATTCAAGGTGCGCGAGCTCCCGAGTACCAGAGCGAGGCAACTGCTTGAGTTAACTACATTGCAGCCTTGCGCTGAGGAATTTACTTCGTGAATAAACGAGTAGACGCAAGCGCATAACTTGGTTATTCACCCTGTTCTCGGAGCAATGTACGCAGAAATTTGATGCGTCATTTTAGGTCGAATTTTTGAACAACCTTATGTGTTGGCACTTGGTAGCGACCCTGCTAAAGACTAACCACCGTTCATTATTCTAACAACGTAGAATCATGTTTCGGTGGTTTTTTCTATAATTTTAGAGTTTTAGAAGGATTAAGCAGTTTAATGCCGAAAGCATAGTTAATATATGTTAACTTTGACCATAGACATAGTTATAACTGAATGTGTATAAGGAGGAGTTAAATTTGGGAGAAACAAAGCATCAGGGACCTATTAAATCAACAAAAATGCCACAACCAAAGCATTGGGTAAGTCCGATTCCATTTGGTTTAGGAAAAGTGAAGCCAAAACACATACGAGATACAATGAAAGTTGCTTGGGAAAACAAGGACAATCTAGGGTATGCGACACGTATTTTAACTCAAGGTGTTTGTGACGGATGTGCACTTGGTGTTTCAGGTCTTTATGATCAAACATTGACAGGTCCACATATGTGTACGACACGATTAAATGTACTGCGTTTAAGTACAATGCCGGCGATTCAATCAGATATTCTACATGCAGATATCGATGAGCTTCGAAAGCTTAATAGCACGGAACTAAGAAAGCTTGGCAGAATTCCATATCCGATGATTCGTCGTAAAGGAGAAAGAAAGTTTTCTAGAATCTCCTGGGATGAAGCGATGGACACGATTGCAAATAGAATGAAGAAGTTGAACCCGAAGCAGTATGCATTTTACCTGACTTCCCGAGGGATTACGAATGAATCTTATTATGTGGCTGCTAAGGTTTCTCGTTTCTTAGGGACGAACCATATTGATAACGCTTCCCGTATTTGTCATTCGCCTAGTAAAACAGCGATGAAGCGTTCTATCGGTGTTGGGGCATCGACTGCCAACTATCAGGATTGGATTGGTACAGACGTATTGGTATTCTGGGGAAGTGTTGCATCAAACAGTTCACCTGTTTCAACGAAGTACATGCTTGAAGCTAAAAAGCGTGGTACAAAAATTATTGTAATTAACCCACACAGAGAACCTGCAATGGATAAATACTGGATCCCATCAAATATGGAATCTGCCCTATTTGGAACAAAGCTCGCAGATGATTTTTACCAAGTTAGTATTGGTGGAGACATTGCCTTCATGTTTGGTATTATGAAGCACTGGTTTGAAATGGAGGAAAAGCAACAAGGTTCTGCAATTAATCATAAGTTCGTGAAGGAACATGTAAATGGGTATGAAGAACTGAAAGCGCACGCCAAAGCGCAAAGTTGGGATGAAATTGAAAAATCATCCGGTGTATCAAAGGAGAGAATCGGAGGACTTGCAGAACTTTTAGCTAAGAGTAAAAATGCCGTGTACACATGGGCAATGGGATTAACAATGCATTCATTTGCAACAGATAATATTTCACAAGTCGCCAATCTTGCCTTGCTTCGTGGCCACTTAGGTCGCAAGTATAATGGTCTTATGCCATTCCGAGGGCACTCTTCTGTACAAGGTTCTGGTGAAATGGGAGCAGATCCATTCGTGCTGCCAGGTGGCGAATTTGATGAAAAAAATAGGAAGCGCCTGGAAGAAATTTGGGGTTTTGAAATTCAAAAATGGCAAGGAGATATTGTGGGGGTTACTCTTGAAAATATCGTGCTCCCAGAGGACCATGAACGAAAGGTAAAGCTCTATTATATGTCTGGTGGCAATTTCCTTGAAACGATGCCAGACCCTAAGTTTGTCGAGAAAGCATTGTCTGAACTCGATATTCGTGTGCACCAAGATATTATTTTAAATACATCAACATTTGTGGATGCAAAAGAAGCGGTCATTGTTTTACCGGCTAAGACACGTTATGAACAAGAGGGTGGAGGAACATCAACATCAACAGAACGTATGGTTTATTTTTCACCTGAAATTGGAGGAAATAAAAATGAAATTGCTGAAGCTCGCGCTGAGTGGAAAATCTATGTAGACTTGGCCAAGCGGGTGAAACCTGAACACGCACATTTAATTGATTTTAAAAGCGGGCAGGAAATCCGCGATGAAATTGCCATTGCCAATCCGAACTATAACGGTATACAGCTCCTTAAGAAAAAAGGGGATGTATTCCAATGGGGAGGTGCATGGCTTTGCGAAGGTGGAGTATGCCCGACCCCGGATGGAAGGGGTAATTTAATTCCTGTTGATATCCCTGATTTCGGTAAGAAAGAAGAACAATTCGTACTCACGACTCGCCGTGGAAAGCAATTTAATTCTATGATTTATAAAGAAGTTGATCCATTCAATGGTGCCGGCCGTTATGATGTGCTGATCAATCCAATGGATGCGAAGGAGCTTCGTGTTACAGACGGGGAAGCAATCGTTGTCCACAATGGTTTTGGAGTCTTCCAAGGAAAAGCCAAATTTGCTGATATCGCCAGAAAAAATCTAGGCGTTCACTTCCCAGAAGGGAACTTTTTATTACCACGAGGACGTTATGAAAAATTTGCCGGTATTCCCGATTACAATATTGCGGTGTATGTTGAAAAAGCAGAGCGTTTCAATGCACGAAAAGATACAGAATATCAAGAAAAAGAAATCGCGGATGATTTAAATATTGATCCTCCAGCATAAAACTGTTGCCCCCAAGCCAAAATTGGGGGCATTTTCATGTGCAAAACTGGGAATGGCTAACAATATATTCTGATTAAATGAAGGGATGTTACAGTTGATTTCGTTTCGTGGAGATGCACATAAAATTTACCTTAGGCTAAAAAAGAATATTAATCATGATTCCACCTTCCACCATGTTAAAGAAATGGTAGAAGTTCGAGATATTAAGTCCTTTTATGAAAAAATTGATTCAAACACGTTACAAATCATTCATTACCGCATGTTAAAAGAGCAAAATGGTTCTGGCATCATTCCCATTTTAATTACGGCAATCCCTTGGTTTTTGTTTCTTTTTGCAAGCCAATTGCAAAAGTTTTTGTTTGGAAAAGGCTACTTGTATTTAATCCTATTTAGTATCATTTATTTTGCTTTGCTTTTCTTTAGTGTAATTCTTCATTTTCGTGAAAAAGCATGGGCTTCCTTTCACATCCAAATGATTAGTGACATCTTGGAGGAACGAAAAGAAGTTGGGAAACAGACTAGATAAAAAATTTGGTAATACACGATGCTTGGTTATTTTTATCAGGAACAAATAGATAAGATCTAACACGAAATTCAGAAGGGTAAGTCAAAAAGTCTATAGATTTTGACAGTCGTTGCAGGAAATTAACAAGTAGAGTTGAATCAGCGAGTGATTCGAACAGTCAACGTTTGAATTAATCAAGTAGAGTCTGAATTGGCTAGGGATTCTGACAACAATCCCCGGAACTTATGAAGTAGAGTCTGAATCAGCCATGGATTCTGACAGCCAACGCCTGAATTAATCAAGTAGAGTCGATATCAGGGAGGAATTCTGACAACCAACGTCTGAATTAATCAAGTATAGTCCGAATCAGCGAGTGATTCTGACAGCCAACGCCTGAATTAATCAAGTAGAGTCGATATCAGGGAGGAATTCTGACAACCAACGTCTGAATTAATCGAGTAGAGTCCGAATCAGCAAGTTATTCTGACAGTCAACGTCTGAATTAATCAAGTAGAGTCGATATCAGGGAGGAACTCTGACAACCAACATCGAAACTATTCTATATAAGGCAAAATTACCCCACAATCCCTACGATAAAGTAATAATAGAAACTGGGTTTAATTAAAATGCTTCGTAAAGAACATAAAAAAGCATGTCAACCTAATTAAAAGGTGACACGCATTTTTTTAACCAGAATATCACTTATTAACGTACTCCTCCGAAGGAAAACCTCACTTTCTTTCCTAATAGAGAAGTTGAATTATGGTTAGAGTTAACAGTCCCATCATGACAGATGATAGTAAACCTAGAAATAATGGACGAAGGCCAACTGATTTGATTTTTTTGAAATCAGTACCAAGACCCACACTTGCCATGACCATAAGGATTAGAAATTTGGCAACCCCATCTGTTATGCTTGTAATCGATGTTGGAAGCGAGAAGATGGTATTGACCGCCACCGCTCCAGCGAAAAATAAGATAAAAATCGGAAATACCTTACTTATCTTCACTTTGCTGCCCGCGGCTCCCTTTGATTTTATAGAAATAATGATAGATAGAATGAGAGTAACAGGCACTAGCATGAGTGTTCGGATCAACTTGATGATGACAGAAGTATCGCCAGCAGCATTGCTATAGCTATATCCAGCAGCTACTACCGATGATGTATCGTGTATTGCGACCCCTGCCCATATTCCAAAAATATGGTCTGGCATGGAAAAAAGTTGTCCTATTAATGGGTAGAATAACACCGCCAATACATTAAAAGCAAAGATGGTATTAATCGCATAAGCTGTTTCTTCCTCTTTTGCACGAACAATTGGGCTTGATGTAACAATAGCTGTTGCACCGCATATTGCTGTTCCTAGAGAAACCAGAATTGGAATATTTCCACTCAACTTAAAGAGTTTGGCCAATAAAAATGTAAAAAGAATTCCTGCTAAAACCGCTACAACAACTAATAGAATTGCTTCATACCCTAGTTGAAAAATACTGGCATAACTAAGACCAAAACCAAGAAGAACAATCGCAGTCTTAAGTAACATTTTTAACGTATAGGAAATTCCTTCCAAAAAAACAGTCGGTATTCCCAAAAAGTTTCGGATCATGATTCCGATGATGATTGCAATTACAGCTCCACCAATCAACGGAAAATCCTTACCTAATGAGTTCGCCAAAACGCCTATAATAAAAACGAGAGCTACACCAGGAAGCTTATTTCGGAGTGATTGTGTGTGCTCTAACAAAAAAGATCTTTTTTCGTAAGTTTGTGATACTTGTAGATTTGCATTACCCACGTGTTCCATCCCTCAATATATATAATAAGTTTTATCTTACCATATCGTGGACACCCTTCACACCTTAAAGTTCTTCCTTTATAATTTAGATAAGATGAATGTCTAATAATACAACTTCTTTGTGACCCATATCGTTGGAACAAAAAAGAGGAAGTGAATACTCACTTCCTAACACGAACAGATAAAGAATAAGGAGCTAACACCACACTGTATAGTATGCACAAGGTCATGCGGACATGTGGGGTAGTACACTACGTCAAACGCACATTTTTGCAGAAATTAGAAAAATAAAATTAAAAAGGTGTTTTTTTATGATTGAACAAGCAAAACAGGTATTACAGTCGTATTTTGGATATTCTTCCTTTAGACCTGGGCAGGAATCCATTATAGAGAACATTTTAGAAGGAAACGATACGCTTGCGATTATGCCAACTGGAGGCGGGAAGTCTTTATGCTATCAAATTCCAGCCTTGATTTTTGATGGAGTAACAATCGTCATTTCTCCTTTGATCTCATTGATGAAGGACCAGGTAGACACTTTGCTCGGAGTTGGAATTGCTGCAACTTATATCAATAGTAGTATTTCTTTGCAGGAAATACAGGAAAGACTGCAGGATGCAAGGCTTGGCCGTTTTAAAATTATTTATATTGCTCCTGAACGACTCGAATCCTCTCAATTTCGATCCCTATTATCTTCTATCCCAATTTCAATGATTGCTGTTGATGAAGCGCATTGTATTTCTCAGTGGGGACATGATTTCAGGCCTAGTTATCGAAACATCCAATATATGATTGCAGAATTACCGAAAAAGCCCGTTGTTGCGGCATTGACTGCAACCGCTACTGTTGAAGTTAAGGATGATATTTGCAGCCAATTGCAAATTACCCCATCTGCTGTTTTTATTACCGGGTTTGCTAGAGAAAATTTAACATTTAATATCCTAAAAGGTGAAAATAAGAGAGATTTTGTCAAAAGTTTTTTAAAAGAAAATAATAACCAATCCGGAATTGTGTATGCTGCAACGCGTCGTGAAGTTAATGAACTTCATTCGTTTTTAGAAAAAGAAGGACATTCAGTAGGAAAATACCATGCAGGCCTTTCCGATGAAGAGCGAAAAAGGGCTCAAGAGGATTTCTTATTTGATACTGTTAATGTTATGATTGCAACAAATGCGTTTGGGATGGGGATTGACAAAAGCAACGTAAGATTTGTCATTCACTATAACCTTCCGAAGAATATTGAAGCGTATTACCAGGAAGCGGGACGAGCCGGGCGTGATGGTGAAAAAAGTGATTGTTATCTATTATTTGCTTCACAGGATATCCAACTACAAAAGTTCCTGATTGAGCAATCAACAATGGATGAAGGTAAAAAAGAGCAAGAATATTACAAGCTACAGCAAATGATTGATTATTGTCATACAGAAAAATGCCTACAAACCTATATTTTAGAATACTTCGGAGAGAACGAAAGTCCCGAATGTGGTAGATGTTTTAACTGTACCGATAACCGTGAAAAAATAGATGTAACCACAGAAGCGCTAATGGTGTTTTCCTGTATTAAACGAATGAAAGAACGATTTGGAAAGACGTTAGTTGCTCAGGTGCTGAAAGGATCAAGAAACAAAAAAATCCTTGAATTAGGATTTACAACATTAACCACATATGGCCTGCTCAAGCAGTATTCCGAAAAACAAATTGTGGGTTTAATCGACTATTTAGCTGCCGAAGGATATGTCAAATTGACAAACTCTCAGTATCCAGTGCTGATTCTTGATGCAAAAGCACTTCCTGTCCTTAAAGGGGAAGTAAAAATTTATAAGAAGGAACAGGTGACGAAAAAACAGATTGTTACTGATAATACATTATTTGAAATTCTTCGAGAGGTCAGAAAAGAAATCTCTAGTCGAGATCAAGTGCCACCATATATCGTCTTTTCGGATAGTACATTACGTGAAATGAGTGAAGTGGCGCCGATTGATGAAAAAGAGTTGCTTGAAATTAAAGGCGTTGCTAAGACAAAACTGGAACGTTACGGGGAGGATTTCCTTTCTGTGATTCGCAAGTACGTTGAGGAGAAAAGTGCAGTGGTTAAATAAAATATAGACAAAAGGCACCACAGTAAGTTGTGGTGCCTTTCATTATGCTTGGAATAGTTCCACCATTGCAAGATTACGCTTTTGTTGTTCTTCTTCAGACATTAAATCATATTTCTTTAATAGGTGAAACAATTCATTTAATGTTAGTTGTGTTTGCCCATGCTCTAAAAACTGAGCAGCCTTGTGATAGAGCTCTTTGGGCAAAAAGCTTTCCTGGCTCTGGAGCTTTTTAACAACGTCATCTTTTGAATGATCGATATTACATGTAGACATCAAATTCCCTCCATTTTACTTATTTCTATATTAATTTTAGCACGTATGAAAGTAGATTAGGATGATAGAAACTAATATACAGCAAATGAGTAGCCACTGGGATGAAATTAGGAGAGAGCGAACCAGCAAACCTGGTTAACATCCTAGCACTCGAAAGAATTTAGGGGAGATTAAACCATCAAACCAAATCTATAATCCCCCACAGATGCAAAAAAATAGAAGAATTTGCTCCTGTACTACAAGTACATCTAGTGACATCACACACAACTAGTTTTCTTACTATCTGATAAAATGGGAACTAGATAGAAGGGGAGGTAAGAAATGGCCTATTATATTTGGATTATTATAAATGCGCTACTTGTGATTAGTACAATTATATATATATGGATTTTTAGGTTGCATGACTCGCAAATCATCACACTAGGGCAGGTTTTCGCTCAAATCGCAATCATCCTATTTATCATAAATGTGAATATGTATTTTATCTTTCTTGTCATCCGCAGGACGAAGGTACGGAAATTCAAAATAACACTTGCGAAAATGTCACGACAAATGATGAAATCTCATATCAAGCTTGCAATCATCGGTACGATATTAATACTGTTTCATGGAGGAATCATGCTCGTAAAGTTAGGGGAGCTAATAGGGTATGTAAATCCAAAGATGATGAGCGGGATGTTAGCTATTCTATTATTAGCAATTACTCTTTTTGCGGGATATCTACGTCATAAAAAATCCTCCGGTTTTCGCCGGAAGTTTCATTATACATCGGCTTTTCTTTTTACTATTCTCTTTATGGTGCATTTATTTTTACCCATTTAAACACATAAAGAGACCGCCCGCATTTCCGTTCTGGTTAGTCCCGCAACGATGCGAAGTTGGAAGTGGTGGACGGTCTCAAATATAGTATATGTTTTAGTGTTCAATAATTATGCGTTTTTTATTGTAGCAATTATGCTATTTTTAATATCTCTCCAAAGCACTTCGTCTGTAGTGATACGTTCTGTGAACGATTTAATAAATGCTTTGAAAGCCGCGTCGTATTGAGGAGAATCTTTATCAGGTACATTTGCCTTTAATTCATCAGCAACAGCTTGTGCCTCTGGAGATCTAGGTCCCCATTTACCAACCTCTTCAAACTCTTTATTAACGAAAATGATGATTGGAATCGAACGGGCTTTTCCATTTGTAAGGTATTGATCCATCAACTCTAAATTTTCATCACGGATTAGATAGCGAGTTTCAAGTAAAGCCTCGTCCGCAATTCTCATTAAAATTGGGAGATTGACCATTGCATCTCCGCACCAATCAGCTGCTAAAATGATTGCTTTTAACTCTTTTTCTTGAAGCAGATGCAGTAATTCCTTGTCAGCTTCGTCTAATTGAAACCCATTATATACTTTTAAGAGGTTCTCCTTGTGAACTTGCATGCTGTTAATGTATTCGTATTGGTTCATGCCTTTTTCAAACCATGGTTTTAAGTTTGTCATTATGTACTCCTCCTCCAAATATGATTTGTTTATATTTACTATAAATGAAAAAGGAAAATCTAACCACAAAGATGCTTATGAAAAGTCTGAAACCGTTTCGTAGAATTTATAGGAATCCTTAGTAGGAAAACTTGGTATAACCGGTTCCCCTTCTATAAGTACATCTGTTACCACGTTATAGTCCCCATTGGCTGATGGCATCTCTGTTTGTTCCCATCTCCAACATGCACCTGAAAAAGCGATTTGATGTCCAGCAAGGAGTCTAATTTCATGAAGTACCCCATTTAATTCAACAAATCCATATCCATTATTTAATTCAAGTTTTTGGACTAACTCTTGTTTCGAAGTTTTCATTTTTCATTCCCCCAATTATTGATAGTTTTACCTTTATGCACGCCTATAACCAATCCAAGTATTGTTATTTAAACTGTTCATATTTAGTCGAAAAACGTGACAAAATAGTGGAGCCAAGGAAGAAAACTGAAAGCGACTCGCCCAGAAATGAGAAAATTGGCCGATAAAGGCTCCAGGTCCTGTAGCAAATTCGGCACTAACATTCCTGTGCGTCGGAGATCCCGACAGAGAGGCGCCTTTTGCTTCTTTTCGAGGAGTTAAAATTTCTCTAGTTTCTAGTCGCTTAAACTAGACAAGTAATCATCCTTTGGTTATTATGCATGAGGAGTTGAGGATGCGTGAGATGGCAAAGGTCACTTATGGGTTTACTTAAGGATCGTAAAGGTAAAAAAATAGCATTAGCAATTGATACATCAACAAATCAGGTCCGTTCAGTTTTAATTAACAATATCATAAAGTTTTTTGGTGAAATGATCCCAGAAACTCAGCTTGTCCAAGCTGATTTTAAAATAAGAACCATCACACCGATTCAAAACCCTACCATTAAATATTATACGCATGGCAAGTCCTCCTATACTGAAGTGCTGGAATGGGCGGACGAAGAGAAAATTGATACTCTTTTTTATATAACCGATGTTACCGGTTATTTTTACGATGAGTTAGATGTAAAAGCTGAAGTGTTTTGGCTTGTTCCGGATGATTATGTACCAAAAGTCCCGTTTGGAAAGGCTATAAAAGTTGCATAAAGATTGGATGGCGTCTAGAATCATCAATTGATTCTAGACGTATTAGTTTTTGAGAGAAAATCCTTTTATATTTTTACTTAGGCAATTTTGTACTTGACGTATCGTGAGTAAGCAATTATATTTTAATACATTAGTAAATAAAAAGGGGGTAATACATATGAGTTTACTTGGTATTGTAAATATCGTTTTGATGGTCTTATTATTACTATTATTGTTTTATATGCAGAAAAAACATGTCTCATTTTCAAAACGTGTATTTGCAGCACTAGGACTAGGGATTGTCTTTGGTCTCGTCCTACAACTCATTTATGGTGTTGATTCAGAAATCATTTCCGAGTCAATTAGTTGGTTTAATATCGTCGGAAATGGTTATGTGAAGTTTTTACAAATGATAGTTATGCCACTAGTGTTTATTTCCATCGTATCAGCTTTTACAAAAATGAAGATGGCAAATAACATTGGAAAAATTAGTGTTTTAATCCTTGGAATTTTAGTGGGAACAACTGCACTTTCAGCACTTGTTGCAATTGGAACAACGGTTGCATTTGACTTAGAAGCTATTCAAATTGAAGCTGGAGAAGCAGAACAAGATAGAGGAGCATCGTTGGAGGAACGATATGCGGGTATTCAAGATAAAACATTCCCAGAACAGATTGTTGACTTATTGCCTGCAAATCCATTCTTAGATTTTACTGGTGCACGTTCCACATCGACTATTGCTATTGTTATCTTTGCAGCTTTCATAGGAATTGCATTCCTTGGAGTTCGTCGTAAAGATCCTGAGAATGCAGAATTGTTTGCGAAAATTATTGATGCATTTTACTCGGTTATCATGCGCGTTGTAACGTTAATTTTACGTCTAACTCCATATGGAGTTCTTGCGATTATGACACGAGTGACAGCTACGAGTGATTATGGTGCGATTTATAAGCTTGGTAAATTTGTTGTAGCATCATATGTTGCGTTATTGATTGTGTTTGCGATTCACTTATTGTTAATTACATTAGCCGGATTGAATCCAATTACGTATGTTAAAAAGGCTTTTCCTGTATTAACTTTCGCGTTTACATCTCGTAGTAGTGCAGGTACATTGCCACTTAACATTAAAGCACAAACAAATGATTTAGGTGTTCCAGAAGGAATTGCAAACTTCGCAGGTTCATTTGGACTTTCCATTGGACAAAACGGATGTGCAGGTGTGTACCCTGCGATGCTCGCGATAATGATTGCACCAACAGTGGGTATTAATCCGTTGGATCCAAGTTTTATCTTAACAGTGGTAGTGATTGTAGCGATTAGTTCCTTCGGTGTTGCTGGTGTTGGAGGAGGAGCAACTTTTGCTGCCATCCTCGTATTATCAGCACTTGACCTTCCAGTAGCATTAGCAGGTTTATTAATATCTGTTGAACCTTTAATTGACATGGGACGTACAGCACTTAACGTTAGCGGTAGTATGACAGCAGGTGTTCTTACAAGTAAAGTAACAAAAGAACTTGACACTGAAACCTATACAAATCCAACTCAACAACTAGGTGCATAACAGAAACGAAAATAAGACCCTGATTATAAGGGTCTTATTTTTTTGGTAAAATATAATAAAAATCCGCTAGGGGGAAGATTTGTTGGATATACGTTTTGACCATGTTGTCCATTATGTAAATGATCCATTTGAGGCAATGACAGCGTTTAAACTTCTTGGTTTCCATACGGCAAAAGGTGGTAATCACGAGAATTGGGGTACCTATAATACGTTATGTTATTTTAAGAATCTTACTTATATCGAATGGATTGGGATTAACAATCTAGAGGTTACAAAAGAAGGTAGCCACCCATTTAGTCGTCATTTATATGAGGATTACAAACGAGGAGAAGGACTATCACAAATTGCCTTCCGGACCAACTCAATCGATAAAACCAACCAAGAGCTTACACAAAAAGGCATCAAAACAATTGGACCCTTACCAGGCTCCAGAAAACGTCCAGATGGGACTATTCTCAAATGGTCGATGCTCTTCATTGATCATACCCGACCAATGCCATTTTTTATTGAGTGGAAAGGTGATGATAGAATTAGGGAACAAGAGCTTAATGAAATAGGGGTTTATGTTCCAGACTCAAAATCCATTTCCTTCATTGCATACGCTGTGAAACAACCGGAAAATCTCGCAGACATATGGGCGAAAGTATTAAATGGTAAAGTCCACATTTCAACACTACCTGGCACTGAACAAAAAGCATTTAAGGTCCATTTTGACACAATTGATGTGTATTTTAGCTTTAAGGACCATCCGAGAGGGGAACGCCCTTTTCTAGTTGGGATAGAACCAAAAGCAACAAGGGCGATTATTCTACATGGCGCTAAGTATTTAATGTAAAATAAAAAGAACCAACCATAAATACACGGGTTGGTTCTCACTTTTTGGGCGTAATAAAACTTTAGATACATAATTGATGATACATACATGCCGCGGTAGATTTGAAAATCTTAAACAACGAAAGCCCTACCTCTCTTTCGTCCTTTCGGCTCCGAAGCCGGTCCAGTGTGAATAAGTCTTTCTCAAATGTAAAAGATAAAACGTAAAATTAAATTTATCTATATCTATATATAATAATTATGTTAAAGTTAATAGGGAACAAATTTTTATTATACAGAAAAATATTCTTGTTGTCAAATGATAATGGGGTGCTTGTCATGTCTGTAAAAACACTTTTCAAGAAGAGATTGTTGCTTATCTATTTCTTGGCAAGCCTAATATGGATAACTTTCTCTGAATACGTAATTGATCGTTTTCCCTCTGAATATGCTAATTACTATCAAATTGGGAAGGGGTTAATTTTTGTCGCTTTCACGACCATACTAATTCATCTTATTATTGAGAAGAATGATGCATATGTTCATGCATTAGAAGAACAGAATGAATTGTCGACACTTATTAATGCGATGCCTGATTTTGTCTGTTTCAAAGATGGGAAGGGCAGATGGATTCGAGTGAATCGGTATGCAAAAGAACTATTCCAACTTGACTTTGAAATTTATAAAAACAAAACGGATTTTGAAATGGCTAAAATGTATCCAAGGTTTGAGAAATATCTAATTGAGAATGCACAATTAGATGAAGAGGCTTGGCAAAAAGGGATAAAGACCAGGGTAGAGCAAACCATCATGATCCCAAGTGAGGAACATAAGACTTTTGATGTCATACGAGTACCTTTATTTGAAGAGGGACAAAGAACGGGGCTAGTGCTAATTGGAAGGGATATTTCGAACTTAAAAGCCGCTGAAGAGCTTGCGCTTAGAAGGGAAAAACTTTCTGTAGTGGGTGAATTGGCAGCAGGAATAGCCCATGAAATCCGCAATCCACTGACAACGATTAAAGGCTTTGTTCAATTGCAAAAGGAAAAGAATGAATCAACATCTCAAATTTCTAATATTATCCTTTCTGAACTTGATCGGATTAATCAGATTGTTAGTGAATTACTCGTATTTTCCAAGCCGCAAAGTAAAATTTTAAAGGAATTTGAATTAAAAGAATTACTCGATTATGTCATCAAGCTCACATCACACGAAGCTACCCTTTATAATGTCAAGATTATCATTGAAAATGATGCAGATCATGCTGTTCTTTATGGAGATATGAATGAACTAATCCAAGTGTTTGTCAATGTCATTAAAAATTCAATTGATGCGATGCCAAATGGAGGAAGAACAAAAATTCGTACTAAAAGAATAGAGGACAAAGTTCAAATTGAAGTAATCGACACAGGGGTAGGTATCCCTAAAGAGCGCCTTGAAAAAATTGGAGAACCATTTTTCACATTAAAAGAAAAAGGAATGGGACTTGGGCTCACGATGAGTAACAAAATTATCCAAGACCATAAAGGAATATTTGAAATTAAAAGTAAGGTTGGGTTCGGAACAAAAGTCGTCATTACTTTACCTGTCAGACATCACAAAAAGGATAGTTGAATTAAACTCCTTTTTTTATTTGTACACTTTGTCTTCTTATGACTTACACAATTCATTAAAAGGTAAAATTATTGATTTCTTTTTCTTGCTCATATACGATATGAATTGTATGTCTAAGATAAAAAGTGGGGAATTAAGATGTCTGTCATTACTATATCTAAAGTGTTGAATAATAATGTCGTCATTGCAGATCACTCCGATTATGGGGAGGTCGTTTTAATAGGAAAGGGCATCGGCTTTAACCGAAGGCAGAAAGAAGTGCTCGATGCGGCTAGCGTAGAAAAGCTGTTCGTCCTTAAAAATGAAAAAATACAAACTAACTATATTAAGCTTCTACCATATTTAGAAGATGACTTACAGAGAGTGATTATTTCTGCCATTGAGTTAATCAAAAGCAGGACAGATGCTTCGTTGAATGAACATATCCATGTAGCCTTGACCGATCACTTGATGACTACTGTTGCCAGAGTTTCACAAGGGTTAGAAATCCGAAATCCCTTTTTAATAGAAACGAAAACCATGTATCCTAGGGAATACGATTTAGCAAAGGAAGTAATGAATTTATTTAAAGTAGAATGTAATATACACTTGCCAGAGGGAGAAGCTGGTTTTATTGCTCTTCACATCCACAGTGCAATAACCAATAAAGATTTATCTGAAGTAAATCAGCATTCTCAACTAATGACAAAATTAGTTCAATTGGTAGAGGAACAGTTGAAAATGGTGATTGACAAACAGAGCATTGATTATATGAGACTTGTACGACATCTGAGGTTCGTTATTGAACGTGTAAAAGTGGGAGAGAAAGTAGAAGAACCAGAAAAAATCACTTCACTCTTGAAAGAAGAATATCCATTATGTTATAATCTCTCGTGGAAACTCATTAAGGTAATACAGCAAGCGCTGAAGAAACCAGTTTTTGACGCAGAAGCAGTCTATATAACGATGCATCTGCAAAGGCTTCAGAAGAAAATTAAATAGTATACATTGTTTTTAACGTGTTACTGATTCGATCAGGCATGAGTAAAGAGAATGATTGAAGTAAGTTTAACAGGATATATTGCGCCCTTTATTGGGAGAATATTATTCATGTAACTTCTTTCGATTATCCTCTTTCTCATGCCTTTTTTATGTTTATGCGATTACCTCATGAGAATGAAAAATTAGTAGGGGGTTTTGAACCGTGTTTAAAAAAGTTTTTGGTGTCCTGCAAAAGATTGGTAAAGCGCTTATGTTACCTGTAGCTCTTTTACCAGCAGCAGGTCTTTTACTTGGAATAGGAAATGCGATGCAGCAAGAAACGATGCTTCAATATCTTCCATTCCTGGAAGCAGATTGGATTCAACTTATTGCTTCGGTGATGGAGGATGCTGGGGGGATTATATTTAGTAATCTAGCCCTTCTCTTTGCAGTTGGGGTAGCGATTGGTTTAGCTGGAGACGGTGCAGCAGCACTAGCTGCTTTAGTCGGATATTTAGTTCTAAATCAGGTAATGAGTTCATGGCAGGGAGTTACTCCTGATATGCTTACTGATAATCCTGCTTTTGCATCTGTATTAGGAATTCCTACATTACAAACAGGTGTATTTGGCGGAATTATAGTTGGTCTTATAGCTGCTTTTGCTTATAACCGCTTTCATGACATTGAAATGCCTTCGTTTCTTGGATTTTTTGCAGGGAAACGATTTGTTCCGATTGCAACTGCCGCGTTTTCTTTTATAGCCGGTCTTTTATTATTGGTCGTATGGCCACCAGTACAAGATGCAATGAATAGTGCATCACTTTGGCTGATAGAAGAAGGTACGTATTTTGCTGTGTTTTTCTTTGGATTTATAAAGAGATTATTAATTCCGTTTGGTTTACATCATATTTTCCATGCGCCGTTCTGGTATGAATTCGGTTCTTATACAACCGCATCTGGCCAAGTCGTCCGGGGAGATATGACGATCTTTTTTTCACAATTGAAAGATGGAGTGGAAATTACCGCTGGTAACTTTATGGCTGGTGAATTTCCAATTATGATGTTTGGTTTACCGGCTGCTGCGCTTGCTATGTATCATGCTGCACGTCCGGAAAATAAAAAACTTGTAGCCGGTTTATTAGGTTCAGGTGCCCTAACATCGTTCTTAACGGGTATCACAGAGCCACTTGAATTTTCATTTATGTTTGTGTCACCTATTCTTTTCTTAATCCATGCAGTGCTGGATGGATTATCATTTGTTTTAATGACAGCGTTGAGTGTTAATATAGGCTACACTTTCTCCGGTGGAGGAATTGACTTTTTCTTATTTGGTATATTGCCAGGTAGAGAGCCTTGGTGGATCGCAATATTATTAGGTCTCGTTTTTGCAGTTATTTATTATTTTGTTTTCCGTTTTGCAATAAAGAAGTTTAATCTCATGACACCTGGACGCGAAGTAAAAGGTGAAGAGGAAAAGAAAGGGCAGGCTGGAGATCTCGCTTATAACATTCTAAATGCAATGGGCGGACAAGAAAATATTGCCCATCTTGATGCATGTATCACCCGACTACGTGTTTCTGTGAACGATATTAAAAATGTCGATAAAGATGAATTGAAAAAACTAGGTGCAGCTGGTGTACTAGAAGTTGGAAATAATATTCAAGCCATCTTTGGACCACGTTCTGAAACCATTAAAAGCCAAATGCAAGACGTAATGAGCGGGAAAAAACCCCGTGAATTAGAAACGAACCAAATTGAAAAAACAAATCCAAATATAGTAAGTAATGAACAACAAGGTGCTGATCATTTTAATTCGCCTATTAAAGGTGAAATAAAGCCAATTACGGAAGTTCCTGATGCTGTGTTTTCTGGTAAAATGATGGGTGATGGGTTTGCAATTGTACCATCTGAAGGTGTCATTGTTTCACCTGTTGATGGAAAAGTAATCAACTTGTTCCCCACAAAACATGCGATTGGTATTCTATCTGATTCAGGCCGAGAAATTCTGATTCATGTTGGGATTGATACAGTTAATCTTAAAGGACAAGGGTTTGAAACGTTTGTGAGTGAAAATGATAAGGTCGAAAAAGGTCAACAACTTTTAAAAGTTGATTTAGACTTTATTAAGAAAAATGCAACGTCCATTATTACACCGATTGTCTTTACAAACCTTGCAGAGGGAGAAGAAATCGTTCTTAAAAAGCAAGGTAACATTAATCTTTCTGAAGAAAATATCATCGAGATTACAAAAGGATAATGAATTTAACAGGCAGACCATTGTTAATTCTAGGGGTCTGTCTGTTTTTATTTATAGTCCAAAATAATTATTTATGTTGGAAAACATCTATTTATTTGATAAATTTAAATTGTCACATGATTACCAATTCAATAAAAACAGGGGGCAATTATGTCTGCAAAAGAGAATGTTCTAAAAATCAAAGAGAATATTGGGAAAGTCATCATCGGGAAGGACGAGGTGATAGAACTTGTCCTAAATTCCCTTATTAATAAAGGTCATATTTTACTAGAAAGTGTGCCTGGTACGGGGAAAACGATGCTTGCTAAAAGTTTTGCAAAGTCTATTAGTGGTAATTTTAAGCGCATTCAATTTACACCGGACGTGCTACCTAGTGATATTACTGGGATTCAATTTTTTAATCCGAAAGAGCAGGAATTTCAACTGCGCCCGGGTCCGGTAATGACTCATATTCTATTAGCCGATGAAATTAACCGTGCAACTCCTAGGACTCAATCGAGTTTGCTTGAGGTCATGGAGGAGCGTCAGGTGACGATCGATGGAGAAACTTTAAAACTTCCATCACCGTTTGTAGTAATCGCAACTCAAAATCCAATTGAGTCACAACAGGGGACTTTTCCATTACCAGAGGCGCAAATGGACCGTTTCTTTGTCCAAATTGATTTGGGTTATCCAAGCTTTGAAGAGGAAAAGCAAATTATGAGAACCTATCGTCAAAATAATCCGATTGAGGAAATTTTGGAGGTCCTTACAAAAGAAGAGATTATATCGATGCAAGCTGAGGTCGGGCAAGTGAAGCTTTCCGATGAAGTAGAAGACTATTTACTTAGAATCGTACACGCAACAAGAAAGCATACGGATGTTGAAGTTGGAGTCAGTCCAAGGGGGACTCTAGCACTTATGAAGGCTGCTCAAGGAAAAGCGTATTTGGATGGGCGTATGTTTGTAACCCCTGAGGATATTAAATATATGGCTCCATATGTCATTTCTCATCGACTTGTGCTCACAATGGAGGGGTCACTTAAGAAAACGAATCGTCAGATTATACATGAACTGCTATCAACGGTTTCTGTCCCGGTGGAAGCGGGAGCAGTGAAGTAATGGACTGGAAACGGCAAATATCCATTGGAAATGAATTGTCGTATATGTCTTTTCTTTCTTCTGTTTTTATACTTGTAGGGATTCTTTCACAGGTGTTTTTGCTTCTTTTTGTAGGGGTATTGTTTCTTTTATATGTATTTGTGAACAAATATTATTTAAAACATGTTGGAAATAGAATCAGCGTTTCAATTGATAAAGAAACCGTAAAGCTCTTTAAAGGGGAAGATGATGATTTTTCACTAACATTAAAGCAAGATGGCCGTTTACCAATCATAAATGGCCAAATTCGGCTAACTGTAGATCATGTTGTAGGATTTCAGAATGAAAGAAAAATACTAGAGACAGAACAAATTGAACTAACCTTACCACTTACACTAATTGGAAGACAGGCTCAAACCACAGTCCTGCCTTTTGAAGGAAAGCAAAGGGGAGTTGCGAAAATACGTACGCTCGAGCTAAGAATTCCTCATTTATTTGGCTTTGGTGAGGCATATCTTCAATATACGAAACCGGTTGCCTTTGAAACGATTATTTATTCTTCCCCGGAAACGGTTGGAGGGATTGAAAAAATTGTTCCGAAAAATCAAGGAGAGTACCCAATTCGGAGTTCGTTTTTTGAAAACATGACACAAATAATCGGAACGAGAGGTTATGTGCCAACAGATCCATTTAACCGGGTGCATTGGAAAGCGAGTGCTCGTACGAATCAATTACAAACGAAGATTTATGATAAAACAGCTCAATTCTCTTGGACTATTATCATTAATGTGCGCGAACGAAAACTAGAAGAGTATTTAAGCGGGTTAACGTATATGCTTGAAGCAGCTACGTTAAAAAACATTCCATTTGAAGTGTATGTAAATGTCAGAAGGGCAGGGAGAACCCCTTTTATCCACCTACCAGTAGGAAAAGGAAAGGAACATTTAGCTAAAGCACTGGAATTAATTGCTCGTCTCAGTAAGCATAGTGTAACAATACCATTTCATTTTATGATTCACGCTATCGAAAGACAGCAACAACTTTCACCTTACTTCATTATGATAGGTGAAATAGAAGAAAATGAGGAACTGATTCTCAGTAGGTTTGCAAGAAAAGGTGTCGATTGTTTTAAACTAATTGAGAATAATGACTCCATCTTATTACAGAAGGCATCCTTGGCAATGAGGAGGGGGAAATCCCATGCGATATAGTCAGTCTTTACTGAAGTCGTATCAATACGTAATGGAGATGATCCTTCTCTATATTTTACTAATGTTGTTCTATATTCACACAGACTATTTGCCGCCCATTATACCATTTCTGTTTCTAACGGGCATCGGGGCAGTCATCATTGCATTCCTGTTATCACTGATGAAATCAAATACCCCGTATTTTTTCATTATGTTAATCGTTCCATTGCTTGCACTTGTTAGCAGTGAAATAAGGCTATCGTTTGGTCAAAGCATTGTGATTGCGGCTGTTGTTTGTTATCGAATCATTATCCATTACCACAAGAATCCTAAGCTGACGGAAGCTATGATTTTAAATGGTAGTTTAGTATTTGGTGGGTTAACTTATTTTGCTGCAAAGGTCCAAGGGTATGTCCACGGTGACCTTATCTTATATTTACTTGTGGCTCAATTGCTTTTCTTTATGATTGGAAAAATACTAAACAGTGTAAGTACAAGTTCACTCGTGAAGAAAACAATCGCTACAAAACAGAACTCCTGGTCCGTTGTCGGGCTGTTTAGTGGCTTGTTTGTGGGTGCTATTGGTGTCGCGGTTATTTTTCCAATCGTTCTTGTTAAGGGTTTGTCTTTGATTACATCCATTATCGGAACGGGCTTTTACTGGGTTTCAAAGCCACTTTTTAATGCTGTCGAAAATATCGATTCCTATAGAAGTTCTCAAGGTGAAAGTGTTGGAACTTTGAACTGGGAAGAAACAGAAAAGAAAAATACATTCTTTGAGTTGCTTGGCAGCTTTGATATTTGGTTTTATTTATCCATTCTTGGTTTACTCCTATTAGCAGTGATTCTTTTCTTACTAGCAAAAAAGAGATTTGTAAAAGAAGCTGCTGTGGTTGGCGACGTATACCAATATGCAACGATTACAGAAGGTGTTACAAGCCCTACTGCAAAATGGAGACGTTCAAAACGACAGACACCACAAGTAAAGGTACGAAAGCTTATCCTTGAACTTGAGGTGCTCTCAGCAAAGCATGGATTTGGACGATACCATCATGAAAGTGTATCAGAATGGTTAGGAAGAAATCATTTCCTTGACTTCCGACTTGTTGAACTCTATGAGAGAGTACGTTACGGGGATGAAGTATTAACCGATGAGGAAAACAAGGCTTGTGAGGAGATCGTCCAGAACCTAAAAGAGAAGATTAAATCGTTAAAGAAGTTGAAATGAAAGAAGAAGAACCTGGGTGTCCAGGTTCTTTTTTCATGTTGCTTATTTTTTCTTCTTTTTCTGTTTTTTAGGTGTTCCGCCAATTTCTTCGCCAAATTCTTCGTTATGTGAAACAGTTGGGTTTGCCACTTCTTGGCTTACCTTATTTTGTCTTCCTTTTTTAGCCATTATGTTGACCCCCTTATTTAAATTTTTGTTCGATTATTAGTATGTGTTATCTTACGGTATAAAATGAACGAACGATTATAGTTTTTCTATGAATGTTTCAATTAATTGATTGAATGTATGTGCATGTCTCGTCGGTACTTGATGTCTAGCTTTATTAACAAAGACTCTCTCTGCATTTGGAATTTCCTTCTCTAAAAAACGTTGATAGGAGTGCATGTAGAAATCGAAGGAACCATCAACTAATAGAACAGGGACTTTTATATCTTTTAATCGATGTGAACAATTATATTCGAGTCCTCTTATGTACATTTGATAGAGAATATTTACATTTGCTTTTTTTACATATTGTTCAATTTCCTTTTTATATTCTTTTGTTGTACCATGTGCCTTCCCTAATACCTTTGCTAAAACAGATAATCCTTTCATTTTAACGGTGGAAATTCCAAGCTTAAATTCTGACCGTAATAAAAATGTGTTCACCTCTGAAAAACCACCAATTAATATGATGCCTTCAACACGTTCGGGATTGGAAAGGGCAAATTCCAATGCAATGGATCCGCCATTGGAATAACCGCATACAACGACTTTTTCGAGAGCTAGTTGATCTATCAGTTGCAGAATATCAGTTGCTAATAATGAAATGGTGATATCCTCAGTTCCTGGATCACTATTCCCATTTCCACGTAGATCAAATGTAATAACTTGAAATTTTTTTGACAGGGGTTGTTGCAGTTTAAAGGTTACATGTCCCATTCCAGGAGGGTGAATGAAAACAATTGGTTTCCCTTCACCATGGGTTTCATAGTAGATTTGGGTCTGATTCGTACCTGTTATATATGGCATCTCTTTTTCCTCCAACAAATCAGTGCAAATGATTTTATTTAGTTTTTGGTTAGATGCATTCTTTTATAACATAAAAAGACCCGAATCTCTTCGAGTCTACTTAAACACTTTGTTTACTATTTTCTTTTAAGATCATTTCAACCGCTTCTGCCACAGATTGAACAACGAATTTTGCTTCTTTTTTCACTTCTTCATGTGCAGTCTTCATCACAAAACTGTAAGGAGTTAAGCGGAACATCGGAATATCATTAAAAGAATCCCCAATACATGCAATTTCCTCTGGATTTAAAGAAAGATCCTCGAGAAGTTTTATAATTGCATTCCCTTTGCTAATTTGCTTTGGCATAATATCCAAAACATGTTTCTCGGAAATGAACAAATCAATTTCATCGGAATAATCATTAGAAAGTGTTTCGTACGTCTCAACAATATCGTTTTCGAAACCAATCAGGGTAATCTTTGATGGTTTAATTTCGCTAAACTTCGTACTTATTTCTGGATCAATGATGATAGGATGGAACATTCTTTTTTGAACACCCTCAACATACTCATTATTTTCATGGGTGTAATTTGTGTCATAGCTACAGACAATCGTTACGAACTTCGGATTCAATACGTTATTATAGATTGTTTCTGCGATTTCGGTTGTGAAGGTACGAGAAAAAATGGACCGATCATCTAAGGTTGATGCAAATGCCCCATTTTGGCTAATTCGATGGAAGTTTTGCCCAATCGATTTTAATACTTCTTTTATCTCTGTATCCATTCGACCCGTGGCGATGCTAATTTGAAGTCCATCTTCTGCGGCCTTGGTTAATGCTTTAGTATCTTCAGGATTTACAGAATTGTCTTCCCGCAATAGTGTTCCATCTAAATCACTAACAATCAGTTTGATCAATGAAAGCACCTCCAACTTATTATGTAGATAAAATACAATATTTGCTTATTATACATGACTACCTTTAAGGATTGTAATCTTTAAATGCACTGTTTGTAAAGAATAGTACATTTGAATAATAAGTTATTGTTAATGAAAAACATTCTCAATTTTCGTTTTAAAACGATTATTTGCCTTTCTGTTGAAATAAGTTCTATTCCTATGCTATACTTTTTCGTGTAAAAGGTTAGGTATAAAAGGTAAGAGCATTTTAACCAAATCATAATCTAAAATTTACATAATTGTATGTATTACGTGTTACTGACTCGATCAGGCATGAGTAAAGTTTTGATAAAAGCTAGGCGAAAATTACATTTTTTTTGCATAGGTTTTATCGTCTTTCTCATGCCTTTATTTGTTACAATCAGGGAGCACAATAATACTCTTTCTTTACATATCTACCGGAAACGAACAAATACTACAAGTAATTATTTTTAAAATTAGTGAAAAGGGGAAATAAACATGGCAGAAAAAACATTTAAAATTACAAGTGAATCAGGTATTCATGCACGTCCAGCCACAGTATTGGTACAGGCTGCTAGTAAATATAACTCAGACATTCAATTAGAATACAACGGAAAGTCCGTAAATCTTAAGTCAATTATGGGTGTTATGTCTCTTGGGATTGGACAAGGTGCAGAGGTAAAGATTGTTGCAGAAGGGTCTGACGAAGAAGAAGTAATTGCTAACTTGACAGAAATTATGGCAAATGAAGGACTTGGTGAATAATGTCTGAAATGATTAATGGAATTGCTGCTTCAGCGGGTATCGCCATAGCAAAAAGCTTTCGTTTAGAGCATCCAGATCTAACCGTTGAAAAACTAACAATTAGTGACAAGGATGCTGAAATTAAGCGTTTTGAAGAAGCAGTTAATCAATCAAAAGAAGAATTAGAAGCGATTAAGAATCGAGCAAATGTTGAACTAGGGGAAGACAAAGCGGCAATCTTTTCAGCCCATCTTCTTGTTTTAAGTGATCCGGAACTCCTTAATCCAATTAAAGATAAAATAAGCTCTGAAAATGTGAATGCAGAGTTTGCGTTACAAGAAGTAGCGAATATGTTCATTACCATGTTTGAAGGAATGGAAAATGAATATATGGCAGAGAGAGCATCTGATATTCGTGATGTTACAAAACGTGTATTGGCTCATCTACTGGGTGTTACCATCTCTAATCCGAGTATGATTTCAGAAGAAGTCATCATAATTGCGGAAGATTTAACACCTTCAGACACGGCACAATTAAATCGAAAGTATGTAAAAGGCTTTACCACTGATATTGGTGGCCGTACTTCACACTCTGCAATTATGGCTCGTTCCATGGAGATTCCAGCAGTTGTTGGAACAAAAACGGTTACTTCTGATATTGAAACTGGGGTAATGGTTATTGTTGATGGACTTGATGGTGCTGTCATTGTAAATCCATCTGAGGAAGTTTTAGCTCAGTACCGTCAAAAGAAAGAGCAATATGAAGCACAGAAAGCGGAATGGGCTAAATTAAAAAATGAAAAAACTGTTACAAGTGACGGAGAGCACGTGGAACTTGCTGCAAATATCGGAACTCCTGAAGATGTAAAAGGGGTCATCGAAAACGGCGGAGAGGCGATTGGACTATACCGTACAGAGTTCCTTTATATGGGTCGTGACCAACTTCCATCAGAGGAAGAACAATTCGAATCTTATAAAACAGTTCTTGAAAAAATGGAAGGCAAACCTGTTGTTGTTCGTACACTAGACATCGGTGGGGATAAAGAGCTTCCATACTTAAATCTTCCGAAAGAATTAAATCCGTTCCTAGGTTTTAGAGCAATTCGTCTTTGCTTAGAGGAACAGGAAATTTTCCGTACACAATTACGTGCGTTACTAAGAGCAAGTACTTATGGAAACTTAAAAATTATGTTTCCAATGATTGCAACACTTGATGAGTTTAGACAAGCTAAAGCGATTTTACTTGATGAAAAAGAAAAGCTTGTTGCGAGTGGAACTTCTGTATCCGATACAATTGAAATTGGAATTATGGTCGAGATTCCGTCCACTGCTGTATTAGCTGACCAATTTGCTAAAGAAGTAGATTTCTTTAGTATTGGCACAAATGATTTAATTCAATATACAATGGCTGCCGACCGAATGAACGAACGCGTCTCATATCTTTATCAGCCATATTCACCATCAATCTTACGACTTATTTCAATGGTGATTGAAGCGGCACATAAGGAAGGCAAATGGGCAGGTATGTGTGGTGAAATGGCCGGTGATACGATCGCAATTCCAATTCTGTTAGGATTAGGATTAGATGAATTCAGTATGAGTGCAACATCAATCTTACCTGCAAGAACTCAAATTAAGAAGCTTTCTAAAGCTGAAATCGCAAGCTTCAAAGAAAAGATTCTTTCTATGAGCACAACGGAAGAAGTAGTTGAATTTGTAAAAGCTAACTTCATGAACTAAAGAAAAAATGAATCTACCTTTTATATAATGGGATTTCGATTCGGGTTCAAAACAAGTAAATCATAAATCATTTTTTTTGG
>NZ_JCAXEW010000014.1:0-178860 GCF_059759275.1 Ferdinandcohnia sp. GQ5 | reverse complement strand
TAGGTTGCCCACGTGTTACTCACCCGTCCGCCGCTAACCTTTGGGAGCAAGCTCCCTCTGGTTCGCTCGACTTGCATGTATTAGGCACGCCGCCAGCGTTCATCCTGAGCCAGGATCAAACTCTCCAATAAGAGTATTGATTGCTCAATAGTTTGTTACTTTATAATTAAACGTTGACGCTTGTATTATGTTTAGTTTTCAAAGAACTTGTTTGTCGCCCCGAAGCGACTTTATTAATATATCACATTATCATTATTAAAGTCAATTACTTTTTTAAAATAATAATGCTGAAGGGATAAGACTTTTACTAGTATAAATGCAAAAGGCTTTTTAATCAAGTATTTAATGAAAAATGTTTTTCTACTTCCTATTCAGCAAAAATAAAACCTCCGAATTTGGAAGTGATTAGATAATTTCCTCTACATTAACTTCACGAACCACTTTTAAATCCAAAAATTCATTTTCTTCAATTTTTAGTAAGGGTCTAGTGGGCTGGGATTTATCAATAAACACAATTTCTCCAGTTTGCCCATTTGAGAGTTTTACTTTTGTTCCTATCGATATAATTCCGACACTATTTGTTAAGGCTTCTACTACATTTAAATCTAGTTTACCGAACGATTCCCTTCTCATCTCTTCAAGGACTTCAAAAGGAGACTGGCGGTTACTGTAAGGTCTTTCTGAGGTCATGGCCGAGTACACATCAGCTACTGCAACAATCTTTCCAAATGGATGCAGTCTCTCCCCGGTAACCCCGAGTAGGTAGCCTGTTCCATCAATCCGTTCATGGTGTTGGAGAACTGCTAATTTAACACTATCTTTTATAAGTGGGATCTTTTCAATGATTCGGTAGCTATATAAAGGGTGTTTTTTTACCTCTTTATACTCTCCATAAGTAAGTGACGTAGCCTTTGTTAGAATTTTTGGATCAATTTTAGACATTCCGCAGTCACTAAGTAATCCCGCAATGGCTAGATGATAGCAATCAACAATATTGAATTCCAACCTTTTTCCCAGATATCCAGAGAGCACTCCTACTGTGACAGCATGATGGTACATATAGTCATCTCGGGTTATATATTTATATAATGAGAATATTTCTTTTGGTTGTTCTAGTATTCTTTTAAAGAGGGGGAGTATAATTTGACGTACTTTAGTGATATCCAAGAGAGCCCCCGCTTGCCAGCTTTGAAACAATTGTTTATATTCTCCTACAGATTTGAGATAATCCTCCGCAATCGAGCTTTCCTTTTTTACAACTTCTACTTCTTCTACTATTTCAGTAGGAGTGAAAGGCTCACCATTGATTAAAAATGCTTCAACTTGTACATCTTGAACCAAGAATACGTGAAGTACTTGTATATGTTCATTTGTTAATACTGTGTTTTTAGGAATAATCGGTGTATTTGTTAAAGAAAAAATGTCATCTGAGACAATGCATCCTTCTTGTAACTGGCTTGTCCTTACACGCATTTTAATTCGCCCTCATCTTTCGTTGAATACTGGTACCATTTTACCAAAAAAAGAGAAATACTGCACTTGCAGCATTTCTCTTTTCATAAAGTTTATTCAGTTTCCTCTTCGTTACTTGGTTGTTCATCAGTGACTGTCTCTTCTACAGCCTCTACTGATTCATCTTCAAGTTCCTCTACTTCTTCTTTTTCTACAACTGCAACAGTTGCTACATGTTCATTTTCGTCTAGACGAATGAGCTTAACACCTTGGGTTGTACGGCCAATTTGTGAAATATCATTGATTGACATTCTAATTAAGACACCCGCAGCCGTGATAAGCATAAGGTCATTCTCTTCTGTAACAGCTTTAACCGCGATTACTTTACCGTTCTTTTCGGTAATATTAACAGTTTTGAGCCCCTTACCACCACGGCTTTGGATGCGGTACTCACCTGCTGGTGTACGCTTTCCATAACCATGTTCAGTAACAATTAAGACATCTAGATTGTCTTCTAGTATTTCCATTCCTACTACTTCGTCACCTTCAGAAATGTTAATACCTTTAACACCTGCAGCCGTGCGACCCATAGATCTTACGTCTGATTCAGGGAAACGAATGAGCATACCATCCTTTGTACCAATGATAATGTCTTTCGATCCGTCGGTTAGTCGGACAGAAATAAGTTCGTCACCTTCATGCAAGCCAACAGCTATTAATCCGCCTTTACGAATATTCGCAAATGAAGATAATGGAGTGCGTTTTGAAATACCCTTTCTTGTTGTAAAGAACAAGAACCAATCATCAACTAGTTCAGATACAGGAATAATGGCATTAATCCATTCTTCTTTATCGATTTCTAGTAGGTTAATAATTGGGATTCCTTTTGCTGTCCTACTGAATTCAGGAATTTCATAGCCTTTTAAACGATAGACCTTTCCCTTATTTGTGAAGAATAGGATTGTATCATGGGTTGACGTTGATAGAAGATGTTCGACGAAGTCATCTTCATTTGTTCCCATTCCTTGAATGCCTCGGCCTCCACGCTTTTGACTTCGGTATGTTGAAACTGGAAGACGCTTAATATATCCTTTGTTTGTGAGAGTAATAATGATATTCTCTCTAGGAATTAAGTCTTCATCTTCAATCATTTCAAGCCCGCCTGCTAGAATTTCAGTACGTCTTTTATCATTAAAACGTTCTTTCACTTCTAATAGCTCTTCACGAATAATTTCTAGAACTTTTTCCTCATCCGCCAAAATTGCCTTTAATTCTGCAATTAGTGCAACAAGCTCTTGATATTCCGCTTCAATTTTGTCACGTTCTAAACCTGTTAAACGTTGTAAACGCATATCTAAGATCGCTTGTGCTTGTTTTTCAGATAAGTTAAATCTTGTCATTAAGCCTTCACGAGCGATATCCGTATTTTGTGAGCCACGAATTAACGTAATAATTTCATCGATATGATCCAACGCAATTCGTAAACCTTCTAAAATATGGGCTCTTGCTTCAGCTTTTCGAAGTTCGAATGCTGTTCTGCGTTTAATTACAACAACTTGATGGTCTAAGTAATATTGTAAGCATTGCTTTAAGTTTAGGACTCTTGGATGTCCATTCACTAGTGCTAGCATGTTGATTCCAAAAGTCGTTTGCAATGCAGTATGTTTATATAAATTATTTAAAAGAACATTCGCATTTGCATCTCTTCTAACTTCCATCACGATTCTCATACCATTTCGGTCTGATTCATCACGAAGGTCTGTTATGCCGTCAATTTTTTTATCACGAACTAATTCTGCAATTTTTTCGATTAATTTAGCTTTATTTACTTGGTAAGGAAGTTCTGTTACAAGGATAACTTCCTTGCCATTCTTCATCTCTTCAATTTCAACTTTTGCACGTAAGGTAATGGAGCCTTTTCCAGTTTCATAAGCTTTTCTAATTCCGCTTCTACCAAGAATATGTCCAGCTGTAGGGAAGTCCGGTCCAGGTATGATATCCATTAACTCAGCAATGGTTATCTCGGGATCCTTACTTACTGCTAGAACACCATCAATAACTTCACCTAATTGATGTGGTGGAACATTCGTTGCCATACCTACTGCAATTCCCGCTGCACCATTGACTAAAAGGTTAGGGAAACGAGCAGGAAGAACAGCTGGTTCTTTTTCTGAACCATCATAGTTATCTTGATAATCAATCGTATCCTTATTAATATCACGCAGAAGTTCCATTGATATTTTGGACATACGTGCTTCCGTATAACGCATCGCTGCTGCCGCATCACCATCTACTGAACCAAAGTTTCCATGGCCATCAACAAGCATATAGCGGAAGTTAAAATCCTGTGCCATTCGAACCATCGTATCGTAAACTGCAGAGTCACCGTGTGGGTGGTATTTACCTATTACTTCACCTACGATACGAGCAGATTTCTTATAGGCTTTATCAGATGTCATCCCTAAGTCGTTCATGGCATACAAAATTCTACGGTGAACTGGCTTTAGACCATCACGAACATCTGGTAGGGCACGTGACACAATAACGCTCATCGCATAATCTAGAAATGATGTTCTCATTTCATGGCTAATATTTATCTCGTGAATATGCGAGTTTTGATTTTCAGACATAAAAAGAAACCTCCCTTTATCAGGGGTATAAAATAAATTTGGATTCTTATTTTAACCCATTCAAATATATAACTAAAACACAGGATAGTAACGAAAACGCACAAGGCACTCATTTATCGAAAACAAGCATAAGCATTAGGGCTTACGACTCGGGACGATATACGCCTAGAGCTAGGTTTCAAAACTATCCTGTAACATATCGTTAAACATCCAAGTTTTTCACGTACTTTGCATTCTCTTCAATGAAATTACGTCTAGGTTCAACCTTATCACCCATCAGCATTTCGAATGTTTCGTCTGCCTCAATTGCATCCTGAAGGGTAACCTGAAGCATTGTTCGGTTGTTAGGATCCATTGTGGTTTCCCAAAGTTGTTCAGGATTCATTTCACCAAGACCTTTATATCGTTGGATACCAGGCTTAGGATTACTTGGCAATTCTGCTAAGTATTTCTCTAGCTCGCGGTCATTATATGCGTATTCAACACGTTTACCTTGTTGAATTTTATATAATGGTGGTTGTGCTATATAGATAAATCCATGTTCGATAATCTTGCGCATAAATCGATAAAAGAACGTTAATAATAAAGTCCGAATATGTGCACCGTCTACATCAGCATCTGTCATGATGACGACTTTATGATAACGGGCCTTTGTGATATCAAAATCTTCTCCAATACCCGTTCCTAATGCAGTGATCATTGAACGTACCTCGTTATTGGATAGAATTCGATCAAGTCTTGCTTTCTCAACGTTAAGAATCTTTCCTCTAAGTGGAAGAATCGCCTGGAAATGACGATCACGACCTTGTTTTGCAGAACCACCCGCTGAATCACCCTCAACAATGTAAAGCTCACTAATGGAAGGGTCCTTCGATGAACAATCAGCAAGTTTTCCTGGTAAGCTTGAAACCTCTAGTGCACTTTTCCTTCTTGTTAATTCACGTGCCTTTTTCGCAGCCATTCGTGCTCTGGCCGCCATTGTTCCTTTTTCGACAACTTTACGAGCAACAGACGGATTTTCTAATAGAAAAGCCTCAAATTTCTCTGAGAAGACAGATTCAGTTACTGTCCTTGCTTCACTATTTCCGAGTTTTGTCTTTGTTTGCCCCTCAAATTGTGGATCTGGATGTTTAACAGAGATGATTGCGGTTAACCCTTCACGAACATCATCTCCGGTTAAATTTGCATCATTGTCTTTGAATATATTATTTTTACGTGCATAGTCGTTGATAATCCGTGTTAATGCCGTTTTAAATCCAGATTCATGTGTTCCACCTTCATATGTGTGGATATTATTTGCGAATGAATAAATATTGCTTGTATAGCTATCATTGTATTGAAGGGCAATTTCGATTGAAATTCCTTCTTTTTCCCCTTCGACGAAAACAGGCTCTTCATGAATTACTTCTTTTGTACGGTTGAGATGCTCGACGTATGACTTGATTCCACCTTCGTAATGGTATTCTTTACGTTTATTCTCTTCCCGTTTGTCTTCGATCGTAATTTTAACGCCTCTTGTTAAGAAGGCGAGTTCGCGAAGGCGAGTCGCAAGTGTATCAAAATCATACTCAAGCGTTTCAGTAAAGATTTCACCATCCGGCTTAAAGTGCGTAATTGTACCAGTATGATCCGTTTCACCTATCACTTTTAGTTCAGATGCAACATGGCCACGTTCAAATTCAATTCGGTGAACCTTGCCATCACGGTGAACTTCTACTTCTAAGTTTGTTGAAAGTGCGTTAACAACTGATGCACCAACCCCGTGTAAACCACCTGAAACCTTGTACCCACCGCCGTCAAATTTTCCTCCTGCATGAAGGACAGTCATGATTACTTCAACCGCAGGACGACCCATTTTTTCATGGATACCAACCGGAATTCCACGTCCGTTGTCTATTACAGTGATACTATTATCTTCTTCGATGATGACATTAATCTCGTCACAATAACCCGCCAATGCTTCATCAATACTATTGTCGACAATTTCCCATACTAAATGGTGCAGACCTTTTCCAGAAGTTGAACCAATATACATACCAGGGCGCTTTCTTACTGCCTCTAAACCTTCTAATACCTGTATTTGATTCTCATCATATTCTTGTTGTTGCAATTCTTTTTCTTCCATTGCCACCAATATCACCTACACTTTATATTAACGAAAAAAGAACAAGTTTTGAGTTACTATTATGCTTATATTTCATCTAAAATTGTTTCAAAATCGGAAACATGTTGTGATCGTTTTTTTAATGTACTAGAGGATAAAGGTGAATAATAAACTTTATCAACAGTAACTACGACTGATTTTGTATTCCCATTAGACAATTCTACCACTCTGTCTTTTTGTACATCTAAAAATTCATTAACGATAGAGGAGGATTTTAAAAGCTGTCGATCTAATATCGTAATCACATCTGATGAACGAACCATTACATTGTCTCCCAAATGTATGAACAAACTCATCACCTCATTTAAGCTTTTTTATGAGTCCTGCAGACACTTCATAGGTCGCAGCCTGCTCTAACGTTTCATGATTGATCCCTTCAACGCTCGTTGTTGTAACGAAGGTTTGTACCTTGCCTTGAATTGTATTTAATAAATGCGATTGTCTAAAATCATCCAGTTCCGATAGAACATCATCTAATAATAAAATCGGGTACTCCCCAATTTCTGAATGAATTAATTCTATTTCTGCAAGCTTTAATGATAGGGCGGTCGTACGTTGCTGGCCCTGGGATCCGAATGTTTGAACATCCTTTCCATTCACAAAAAATGCAAGGTCATCCCGATGTGGCCCCGCTAATGTAACGCCTCTTTCAATTTCCCTCTCTTTTATTTTAGCAAATTTTTCGTCATATACATCTACCATTTTCGACAAATCTGCTGTTTCTAATACCTCAATTGAAGGTTTATATTCAATTTGAAGCCGTTCTAGTCCTCTACTGATTCCATGATGAATAGGCTCAGCCCACTTTTGTAATAAAATAAGGAATTCAAATCGTTTTTTAACAATTTTAACGGCCGCTTGAATTAATTGTGAAGTTAAAACATCAAGCATGGTTTGATCATGTTGTCTCTTTGTTTGAAGCTGCTTTAGGTAGTGGTTCCGCTGGTGGAGGATCTTTTGATATTGACTTAGGTCATGCAAATACACTGCAGATACTTGCCCAATTTCCATATCAATAAATCGTCTTCTTATCTGTGGGCTCCCCTTTACAAGATTTAGATCTTCTGGGGCAAACATAACCACGTTCATATTTCCAACATATTGGCTTAGCTTTTGCTGTTCCAAATGATTACTTTTTGCTTTTTTGCCCTTTTTAGAGATAACGAGCTGCAAGGATAAGGGGCCGTTCCGTTTTTGAACCCTACCCTCTATTTTAGCATATTCTTCATCCCAGCGAATCAATTCTTTATCATTTGAGGTCCGATGTGATTTTGCCATCGCTAAAACATAGATAGATTCCATCACATTTGTCTTGCCCTGTGCATTTTCACCTAAGATAACATTAACTTTATCTTCAAATAATATGGATAATTTTTCATAATTACGATAATTCGTCAGTTCTATTTCTTCTATGAACAAATGGACTCACCCTTTGCGCATAAGCGCGAGGGCAATCCCCCGCAGCTTAAGCATTTGATATGACAAACGTTCCAAAGCCAGGAATGTCTACTACATCCTTATTTACTAGCTTTTTACCGCGGCGATTCTCTAGCTCTCCATTTACATAGACTTCATGTTCACCAAGAAACCATTTTGCCATTCCACCTGACTGGATGATATCGGCTAGCTTTAAAAACTGTCCCAATGTAATAAAGTCTGTCGAAACTTGTATTTCTTTCGCCATTTTTTCGCCTTCTTTCTTTTTATTTTACTAAAGAAAATCCAACTAGAAAAGAAAACTACTAGGTTTTTACGACCTAGTAGTTCATTCTTTTCTTAATAAGTACGCACTGGGAGAATCAAATGAAAGACTGTATCGTCATCAAGTGCTTTGATATAGAACGGTCTCATTGCGCCTGTGAAGCTAATACGAATTTCAGAACTTTCCAATGCTTTCAATGCATCCATCATATATTTTGCACTAAAAGAAATCTTTAATTCTTCACCTTCAATGGATTTACTTTGAATTTCTTCATTTACTTTCCCAATTTCTGGGGATATGGACGATATTTCGACCACTCCATCAGGTAAAGTTGTAAATTTAACGACATTATTATTTGCTTCTCTTGCTAGTAGAGAGGCACGATCAATCGATTGTAAAAATTCTTTCGTCGCTAATACGACTTCTGTTTTACTTTCTGTAGGGATTAGTCTAGTCGTATCTGGATAGCTGCCATCTAATAAACGAGAGAAGAATAAAAGATGTTTTGTTTTAAAAAGAACTTGGTTTTCGGTAATGACAATATCAACTAAATCTGTAGTGTCATCAAGAATTTTACTTAATTCATTTAAACTTTTACCTGGAATGACTGCACTATAGGATCCATCATTTTCTGTTTCAATATGTGCTGTTCTCATTGCAAGACGATGACTATCTGTAGCAATACAATTGAGAGTGCTATTTTCAACCTTCCAATTTACACCTGTTAAGATAGGGCGAGTTTCAGAAGTGGAAACAGCAAATACAGTTTGTCGAATCATGTTTTTTAGTAAATCAGCAGGAATTTTAAATCCTTGGTTTCCTTCAATTTGAGGCAACTGTGGATATTCTTCAGCATCAAGTCCGTTTAAGTTAAATTCCGCTTTTCCGGAACGAATAATAGTTAATAAATTTGAATGAACCTCGATTTCTACTGTATCCTTAGGAAGTTTTTTAACAATTTCACTGAAGAAACGAGCTTGTAAAACAATACTTCCAGTTTCTTTAATTTCAACAATTTCATCTCCAGCTTCTTCATTAGGAATAAAAGATTCTATGGAGACATCGGAATCACTACCTGTAAGTGTTACTCCTTCATTTGTTGCAACTATTTTAATCCCTGTTAAGATCGGAATGGTTGTTCGAGAAGATACAGCTTTCATTACATCTTGTACACTTTGAACAAGATGGTCTCTTTGAATAATAAATTTCATCAAAAATCCTCCTAAAGATAGTTCTATTTTTGATTTCGTGTGAATACACTTTTAGTTTATATATATTTATTTTTTAAAAGAAAAATCGTAGAAGTACTAGTAGGTCCTGTGAATATGTGGATAACTGGAAAGAAACAAATGAAAACAGTCTATCCACATGTGGACAGACTGTGCGCAACAACAAAGAAGTTATTCACAGTATTCACGTTACAAGTACTTGTCCAAATTAAAAAGATGAAACCATCAATGTGCATTAGCCCTTTAATTGTGTAATGATTTCATTTATTTGTTTTTGTAATTGAGTGTCTGTATTTAATAATTTTGTGATTTTTTCATGAGCATGAATGACTGTTGTATGGTCACGGCCTCCAAACTCTTCTCCAATTTTAGGCAGTGAGGAATCTGTTAATTCCCTTGATAAATACATCGCAATTTGACGAGGGAATGCAATGGATTTAGTTCGCTTTTTCGCCTTGAAATCCTCAAGTTTTACACTATAATGCTGCCCAACAACCTTTTGAATCTCAAAAATTGTAATTACTTTCGGTCTAGAACTTGGAATGATATCTTTTAAAGCTTCTGCAGCAAGGTCTGCATTTATATCTTTATTTATTAAAGAAGAATATGCAACGATACGAATAAGCGCACCTTCAAGCTCACGAATGTTCGTGTTGATTTGGTTCGCGATATATAGCATAACTTCATTTGGAATATCAAGTCCCTCTGCCTTGGCTTTTTTGCGTAGAATTGCAATTCTTGTTTCAAGGTCAGGTGGGGTAATATCGGTAATTAATCCCCATTCAAAGCGTGAACGAAGACGATCTTCTAAAGTAGGAATCTCCTTAGGCGGTCTATCACTAGAAATGACAATTTGCTTACTTTCCTCATGCAAGGTATTGAACGTATGGAAAAATTCTTCTTGAGTTGATTCTTTTCCAGCTAAAAACTGAATATCATCTATAAGTAAGATGTCGACATTTCTGTATTTATTTCTAAATTCAACCGCTTTGTTATCCCTTATAGAGTTAATGAACTCATTCGTAAATTTCTCAGATGATAAGTAGACAACCTTTGCATTTGGGTTGTGCTCTTGAACATAATGACCAATGGAATGCATTAAATGAGTTTTACCTAATCCAACACCACCATATAAGAAGAGTGGGTTATATGCTTTTGCTGGTGCTTCTGCAACTGCTAAGGATGCAGCATGTGCAAAGCGATTTCCAGAGCCTATTACAAATGTATCAAATGTGTATTTTTGATTGAGCATATTTTGAGAGTGTTCAGCTGGTTCATCGTTTTTCGTAGCCTTTTTCTCAGGTGTTTTCAATTCGAATTCTTCATCTAGCTGATTTTGAGGAATAATAAATTTGATTCCGAGTTCTGCACCGGTTAGATCATATATTGTTTCAGCAATTAGATGCAGATATCTAGATTCTAGCCAATCTCTAGCAAACTCATTGGGAGCAGTAATAATAAGTGTATCGTTCTGTAGGGCATGGGCTTTTGTTGATTTCAGCCATGTCTCGAAGCTCGGCTTGCTTAATTTTTTCTCTATCTCTTGGAGCGCTTTTGCCCATAAATCTGCAATATTCTCCAACAATCTCCCTCCTTTGTTAGTTATTTTGTACCTACCAAGGTAATTAGACGATGTTACGTCTGAAATTTCTTCTACTAATTATGATTAATCGAATGTATAAAAATAAGTCTTTATGCAGTTATTTTTAATCAAATGAATATAAGTTTATAAATATACATACTGGGCTATTTGTGAATAACTATATAATATAGTAGAAAAACATCTTTTCGACATAATCCACTGACTGTGGACAAGTTATTATTCACAATGTGAAAAAATCTGTCCACATGATATCCACATTCTGTGGATAAAAGAAAATTGTTAATAACTTATTACGAGTGAAAACAAAACTATAATATCAAATAATTGCTAGATAATCAATGGTTTTTGAAAACTTATCCACAATATCTATACCTTGTGGAAAATGTTTATCCACAACACAAGATGATGTGTAAAAGTTGTCGATAATTGTTGTGGATTAAAAAAACTGTCGAAAAAAGTTGTCCACAATTAGAAAAGCTGAAACGCCTTGCTCAGAAATGAGGAAACTGGAGGCTTCGACAAAGAGGCGCTTTTTGCCTCTGTAGAAGGAGGTGAAGTTTCCCGAATTTCTAGGCGTTGAAGCTGGACAAGTAGAAAAGAGCAAGGTGCTCGCCAAGAAATGAGAAAATTGGAAGCTCCGACAAAGAGGCGTACTTTGCCTCTACCAGAGGAGATGAAATTTCTCGAGTTTCTAGCCGCTGGAGCTGGACAAGTAGAAAAAGTGGAAGTGGCTTGCCTAGAAATGAAAAATTTGGACCACCAAAATTATCACATCCAGTGGTTAAGTTAGGACTAGTGCGTCAGAAGTTCTGTCTAAGAGGTACATTTTACCTATATAAGGAGGAAGTAATATTTCTAATGGAATTAGACCAATTAGAATTTGAGGGGTAGGGATTTTTAAAAGTGAGGAAATTAGCAAGTAGCAGCTCAAAATCATAATTCCCTTATTCTGAAGAAAAATAAACTATCCAAAATATAGTATTTCAAATAAGGTTGACATTTTTTATAGGTTTTCAATATAATTAGTAAGACTGTCTGATGTATAATTTGAGAGTTAATTCCTCAGGGAGGTGTCATATAAATGAAAAGAACATATCAACCAAGCAAGCGTAAGCACAGCAAAGTTCACGGTTTCCGTAGTCGTATGAGCTCAAAAAACGGACGTAAAGTTCTTGCTCGTCGTCGTCAAAAAGGAAGAAAAGTATTATCAGCATAGGCCACTGAAAGCTCAGTGGTCTTTTTTTCAATAAAAAGGTTTATTTCGATTTTTCTATTGCCCATACTATGGAAAGTGGAAACGACAACTAGACAGAGGGAATAGATCATAGAAATTGAACGTTGTTTCGTCGTACGGGAGTTGTAAAAGATGAAAAAAGAATACCGTATAAAAAAAAATCAAGATTTTCAAACGGTGTTTAAGTCGGGAAAATCTTCGGCTAATCGGCAATTTATCGTTTATGTTTATGAACGGGATGAGCTTGAACATTTTCGCATCGGCTTATCAGTGAGCAAAAAAATTGGAAACGCTGTTACTAGAAACAGAATTAAAAGATTAATTCGCCAATTCTTTCTTGAACACAAAGATCAAGTTCAAATCAAGGATTATGTGATCATTGCCAGGAAGCCGGTTGCTGAGATGAGCTATGCTGAAGTGGAGAAAAGCCTTCTTCATGTATTGAAGGTGGCAAAAGTATTAAAAAAAGTGCAAAAATAGAAGATTTTTTCAAAGGAAAGAAAGAAATTTTCATACAAAGATGTTAGAATACAAAGGAACAGATCGATTTTTCTAAGAATGAATATGTTGAAAAATAGAAGGCATACATATTTACCTTTAGATATTTAATACTAGGAGGAAAAGTAGTTGAAAAGGCGAATATTATTAATAAGTGCGCTAATAGGATTAGTTCTACTACTATCTGGGTGTACCCAGGTTAGTGAACCGATTACCGCAGAAAGCACAGGGTTCTGGAATAAATATTTTGTTTACCCGTTATCCTGGCTTATTACTTATTTTGCAGAACTATTTGGAGAATCAAACTATGGTTTAGCCATTATTATTGTAACTCTTTTAATTCGTTTTGCATTGTTACCATTAATGATTAAACAAACGAAAAGCTCGAAGGCAATGCAGGCTATACAACCTGAGCTTAAAGAACTTCGTGAAAAGTACAGCTCGAAGGACCAAGCTACTCAACAAAAGCTACAACAAGAAACAATGCAGCTATTCCAAAAGCATGGCGTCAATCCATTGGCTGGATGTTTCCCATTATTGATTCAAATGCCAATTTTAATTGGTTTTTACCATGCGATTATGAGAACGAGAGAAATTGCTGAGCATAATTTCCTATGGTTTGATCTTGGAGAATCGGATCCATATTATATTCTTCCTATAGTTGCAGGTGTGACCACATTTATTCAGCAAAAGATTACAATGATGGGGATGGAAAACAATCCTCAAATGGCAATGATGCTATGGTTAATGCCAATTATGATTGTAATCTTTGCATTTCAATTCCCAGCAGCTTTAGCATTATACTGGGTTGTAGGTAATATCTTTATGATTGTTCAAACGATTTTAATTAAAGGTCCAGATATTAGAGCAGCTAAATCTGGAAATGCGGGAGGAGCCAAAAAGTGAAACAAGTAACTGCTACAGGGCAAACCGTCGATGAAGCAGTAGAATCAGCTTTAGCTCAACTTAACACAACTAGAGACCGCACCGATATACAAATCATCGATGAAGGTAAAAAAGGGATATTTGGAATTTTTGGAACGAAGCCAGCTGTTGTTAAAGTAACAGTAAAAGAGGATCCAGTAGAAAAGGCACAGGAGTATTTAGAAAGTGTCGTTCTAACTATGGGGATACCAGCAAAATTGGATGTTACGCGGAATGGAAAGAATGTTACATTCCAACTATCAGGTGAAAAAATGGCGGTTCTTATCGGAAAAAGGGGACAAACTTTAAATTCGCTCCAATATTTGACACAATTGGTAGCAAATCGATTTTCCGATCAATATTTAAATATTATGGTGGATGCTGAAAACTATCGAGGGCGTCGTGAAGAAACCTTGATCCAATTAGCGGAGAGACTTGCAGATAAAGTAAGTCGCACGAAGCAAGATGTGAAGTTGGAACCAATGCCTTCTTATGAAAGAAAAGTCATTCACACAACTCTTGCAAATCATAAAAAGGTTAAGACATCATCAAGTGGATCTGATCCAAATCGACATATCGTGATTTCACCAGTAGAGTAATATAAAAAGAAGCCTAGGCGATTGCCTAGGTTTTTTTGTGCATTTTTACAGGAAGTAGGATTTTTCAAAATGTGGCCTGTTATAGAACACGAATAAAGGTAATTTATTGCGTTTAAGAGCATTCTCTATTATTGTTATTCACATGTGGATAAGATAAAATGGAGTATGGTTTTTGTTTTGGGAAAACTAGGATTTGTTATCCTTGTGGATAAATAGGTAATACTAGTAAAAAAGTGAATGATAAAAGTTATTCACAGGTAAAAAAAATTCATGTTAAAAAGAAGCATTTGGAATGTTGATATAAAGAAGGTGAAGAAATGGAGTTTGATACAATAGCAGCAATTTCAACTCCAATGGGAGAAGGAGCAATTGCGATTGTTCGATTAAGCGGGGATGAAGCAATTGATATTGCAAACCGAGTATTTAAAGGGAAGAATCTAAAAGAGGTCGATTCACATACCATTCATTATGGACATATCGTTGATCCAGATACAAACCAGGTTGTTGAGGAAGTAATGCTTACCTTGATGAGGGGACCAAAGACTTTCACAAGAGAGGATGTAATTGAAATTAACTGCCATGGGGGACTTGTATCGGTTAATCGGGTCTTGCAACTTGTACTTACGAATGGAGCGAGACTAGCTGAGCCAGGAGAGTTTACAAAGCGTGCGTTCTTAAATGGACGCATTGACCTTTCTCAGGCAGAGGCAGTTATGGATTTGATCCGAGCGAAGACTGACCGCGCAATGAATGTTGCAATTGGTCAAATGGAAGGGAGATTATCGACCCTCATTAACCAATTACGTCAGGAATTACTTGAAACATTAGCCCATATTGAAGTTAATATCGATTACCCTGAATATGATGATGTTGAGGAAATGACGCATCACGTCTTGCTGAAAAAAGCGAAACATGTGCGCGATGAAATTATAAAGTTATTAGAAACCTCCAACCAAGGAAAAATTTTACGAGAAGGCTTATCTACTGTTATTATAGGTAGGCCGAATGTAGGGAAGTCATCATTATTAAATAGTCTTGTTCATGAAAACAAGGCCATTGTTACCGATATACCTGGCACAACTCGTGATGTAATTGAGGAATACGTAAATGTTCGAGGTGTTCCACTACGTCTTGTTGATACAGCTGGAATCCGTGAAACAGAGGATATTGTTGAACGGATTGGTGTAGAGCGTTCCCGAGAGGTACTGAAAAAAGCTGATCTAATATTACTTGTTTTAAACTATGGAGAAGAGCTTACAGAAGAGGACGAGCGTTTATTTGAGGCTATTTCAGGTATGGAAACAATAGTGATCGTCAATAAAACAGACCTTCCACAAAAAATTAATATGGAGAAGGTTAAGGAACTTGTTAAAGACAATCCAGTCGTAACAACCTCTTTACTTGAAGAAAAAGGGGTAGATGCTTTAGAAAAAGCTATTTCATCATTGTTTTTTACTGGAACTGTTGAAGCAAATGATTTAACATATGTTTCTAACTCCCGCCATATTGCTTTGCTAACACAAGCGAAAAAGTCAATTGAGGATGCCATCTCAGGGACAGAATCGGATCTACCAATTGATATGGTTCAAATTGATTTAACAAGAACCTGGGAGCTGTTAGGGGAAATTATTGGAGATGCTGTTCATGAAAGTCTAATTAATCAGCTATTCTCACAATTTTGTTTAGGCAAATAGAAAATAAATTAGAGTTCAAAAGGACGTTGAAAAGGACCAAAGAGTTCGAGGCGACGCAGTTTTGAGTAGCCGAGCGAGGCAACTCCTTGAGTTAACATCCTTCCAGCCTTGCGCCGAGGGATTGACTTCAAGAATAAACGAGTAGACGCAAGCGCATAACCCAGATATTCAACATTTTCTCGGAGCAATTTTTGAAGAAATTCGATGTGTCACTTTTAGCCGACTTTTTGAACATCCTTAAAGAGGAGGAAATTAAATTGAGCTATGATGCCGGATATTACGATGTCGTCGTGATCGGTGCTGGTCATGCAGGATGTGAAGCAGGCTTAGCTTCAGCGCGATTAGGTGCAAAAACACTTGTTTTAACAATCAACCTAGATATGGTTGCGTTTATGCCATGTAATCCCTCTATAGGTGGACCTGCAAAAGGGACGGTTGTCCGTGAAATTGATGCCTTGGGCGGAGAAATGGCGAAAAATATCGATAAAACTCATATTCAGATGAGAATGCTTAACACTGGAAAAGGTCCTGCAGTGCGTGCGTTACGTGCTCAGGCAGACAAGTTTTCTTATCAGCATGAAATGAAAAAAACATTAGAAAATGAACAGAATTTAACTCTTGTTCAAGGGATGGTTGAACGTTTAATTGTTGAGGATGACGTATGTAAAGGTGTTGTTACCAATACGGGTGCAGAATATCGTGCAAATACAGTTGTCATTACAACAGGTACATTTTTACGGGGTGAAATCATCCTTGGTGAATTAAAGTATTCAAGTGGCCCAAATAACCAGCAACCGTCTATTAAGTTATCAGAGCATCTTGAGGAGTTAGGTTTTAATTTAGTTCGTTTTAAAACGGGAACACCGCCAAGGGTAAATAGTCATACGATTGATTATAGTAAAACAGAAATTCAACCTGGTGATGAAACACCAAGAGCATTTTCTTATGAAACGACTAAATACATTACCGATCAGCTTCCATGCTGGTTAACATATACAAGTGAAGAAACACATCAGATTATTGATGCTAACCTGCATCGTTCACCCATGTATTCTGGCATGATTAAAGGTACAGGACCACGTTATTGTCCTTCGATTGAGGATAAAGTTGTTCGTTTCCATGATAAGCCTAGACATCAAATCTTTCTTGAGCCAGAAGGTAGAAATACTCAGGAAGTCTATGTACAGGGACTATCTACAAGCTTACCTGAGGATGTTCAACATCGTTTAATCGCATCTGTCCCAGGACTTGAAAATGCACAAATGATGAGACCAGGATATGCGATTGAATACGATGCAATTGTACCTACACAACTATGGCCAACACTAGAAACAAAAAAAATTAAAAACCTCTATACAGCGGGTCAAATAAATGGAACCTCTGGATATGAGGAAGCTGCAGCACAAGGAATCATGGCCGGTATTAATGCAGGACGCCGCGCTCTTGGCAAAGATGAAGTTATTTTAAGTCGTTCAGATGCCTATATTGGCGTACTTATTGATGATTTAGTAACAAAAGGCACTGCTGAGCCTTATCGTTTATTAACTTCTCGTGCCGAATATCGTTTACTTCTTCGTCATGACAATGCAGATTTGCGATTGACGGAGCTAGGTCATGAGATTGGCTTAATTCCTGAAGAACGATTCCAATTGTTCCTGAATAAAAAGACAGCTATTCAACAAGAGATGGAGCGTCTCCAAGGGGTTAGAATTAAACCAACCGAGGAAGTACAAGAATTAATCCGCTCTGTTGGTGGAAGTGAACTAAAGGATGGAATTTTAGCAAGTGATTTGCTAAAACGTCCAGAAATGACATATGATCATATACGCAAATTGGCTCCAAGCGAGCAAGAGATTCACCCTGATGTTGCGGAACAAATTGAAATTCAAATCAAGTATGAAGGGTATATTCAAAAATCCTTGCAGCAAGTTGACAAACTTAAACGAATGGAAGATAAGAAAATTCCAGAAAACATTGATTATGATGCAATCTCTGGCTTAGCTAATGAAGCGAGAGCAAATTTAAAGGAAGTACACCCTCTATCTATTGCTCAAGCTTCAAGGATTTCAGGTGTAAATCCTGCTGATATTTCCATTTTACTCGTATATCTTGAGCAAGGAAAAATTGCTCGCGTAAATTAACTAGGAGAGAAAGAAATGGACACTTCATTATTTACAACTATGTTGGAAGAGAAGGGGATATCCCTTTCTCCAACCCAACTTAATCAGTTTGAAACGTATTACAACTTGTTAGTGGAATGGAATGAAAAAATGAACCTTACGGCGATTACAGATAAGCCAGAGGTGTATTTAAAACATTTTTTTGATTCTGTTTCTGCCGCATTTTATTTTGATTTTTCCAAAGAAGCTTCAATCTGTGATGTCGGAGCGGGTGCTGGATTTCCAAGCATCCCACTTAAAATTTGCTTTCCGCATCTAAAAATTTCAATAGTGGATTCACTACAAAAGCGAATAACGTTTCTAGAGGAGCTTTCGAAGGCATTACAGCTAGAAAATATGACATTCTATCACGATCGTGCTGAAACCTTTGGGCAGAAGCAAGATATTAGAGAGACTTTTGATATTGTGATGGCAAGAGCAGTTGCTAGAATGTCTGTGTTAAGTGAACTATGCTTGCCTCTTGTGAAAGTAGATGGGACATTTATTGCGATGAAAGCAGCTTCTGTTGCAGAGGAACTAGAGGATGGCAAGAAAGCTATCACTACACTAGGTGGTCAAGTAAGAGATGTACATCACTTTTTATTACCTATTGAAAAAAGTGACCGAAATATTGTGATTATCGATAAGAAAAAACCAACACCAAAAAAATACCCACGTAAACCGGGAACACCAAATCGTTCACCAATTAAATAATCTATTGGTGAACCTTTTTTTACATTGTAAATTTGTTTCAACATGAATTAGTAGAAAGATAGTAAGATTTTTGCAGAATCCGTGTTATAATAGAAGGAATGAGAGAGAAAATAGAGAATTATTAACTTTATTCAGCAGAATACTCTACTTATCTAAGTGTGGAATGTATGTACGGTATAACGTTTACGTGAGGCGTTCAATCATTGGCTAAATAAAGTTAAGCCTCCGGCGTATGCCACGATTTTACATTGGGAATTTTTCGAGCAGAAAGATTAAAGACTAAGAGAGCCATATCTTGTGGTAATGTCTTTATGACCCACCGCGTGTGGGCCTAAAAATCTGGCGCAAATACGCCAAGGCGCATTTGATTAGTGGGAGTTCTAAGGGGTGGTGGAATTATGAGGCATCCATTTTCACGATTATTTAGCATCGGTGAAAAAGATGACAAACAACAAACGAATCAAGAACAGGTGGTAGAAACACAACTACAAGATTCAATAGAAGATGAAGAAGAAACACACCTGAATGAAGAAGTTCGACAAATTCCGATAAATGAAATTGTTCCAAACCGATATCAACCAAGAACTGTTTTTGCAGAGGATAAGATTAGAGAACTAGCATTAACCATACGTACTCATGGGATTATTCAACCAATTGTTGTTCGACAATTTGCTGATAATCAATATGAAATCATCGCTGGTGAGCGACGTTGGAGAGCCGTCCAAACGCTAGAATGGGAGACTATTCCAGCCATTATAAAGGAGTTCAATGATGCAGAAACTGCATCCGTTGCATTGATCGAGAACTTGCAACGTGAGGAACTATCAGCCATTGAAGAAGCGTATGCTTATGCTAGATTAATAGAATTACATAATCTTACACAGGAAGCGTTAGCTCAACGATTAGGGAAAGGTCAATCAACAATCGCTAATAAGTTGCGTTTATTAAAGTTGCCTGAAGAAGTCCAACAGGTACTCATGCAGAAGAAGCTTACAGAGCGGCATGCTAGAGCTTTGATTCCTCTCAAGGATCCAGAAAAGCAAATCAAGCTTATGCATGATATTATTGAAAAAGAGCTGAATGTAAAGCAAACAGAGGACCGTGTCGATAAAATCCTTGAATTAGAAAAGGAGAAGAAGCGACCAAAGCCAAAATTTAAAGCAGTAAGCCGTGATATGAGAATTGCGATGAACACGATTCGTCAATCATTAACCATGGTTGAAGAGAGTGGTGTCTCTTTAAATACTGAAGAAGAAGAATTCGACGACTTTTATCAATTTACAATCCGAATTCCTAAAAATAAATAGACTGTGTTCTTTCCTTGCCTAAACAGGTGAGGAATTTTTTTAGTTCTATGAGACTATTTTCAGTGGAAACGATTAAAATACATTCTATTTGTCATAGGAAATGTTTCACGTGAAACATTTTTGACTGTTTTTTTGTCAAAAAAAGATAAACCATATCATTTTTTCGTGATAGAATAGAAAAAGTGATACTATTATAAAGACCTCACTTTGTGAAAAAATAGTAGGATAGTAGAAAGTAGGTGACATCGTGGGGAAAATCATCTCAATTGCTAACCAAAAGGGTGGAGTAGGTAAAACAACTACTTCTGTTAACCTTAGTGCTTGCTTAGCCTATGTGGGTAAGCGGGTTTTACTTGTTGATATTGACCCTCAAGGGAATGCAACAAGTGGCTGCGGCATAGAAAAGGCGAATATAGATCAGTGCATTTATGATGTGCTTGTTGATGATGTTGAGGCAAAAAATGTAACGGTTCCAACGACAGTTGAAAACTTATATATGATTCCGGCAACAATCCAATTGGCTGGTGCCGAAATTGAACTAGTGCCAACGATTTCTCGCGAAGTTCGTCTAAAAAGAGCATTAGAAGAAGTGCAAGATCAATATGACTATATTATTATAGACTGTCCACCATCATTAGGATTGTTAACATTAAATGCATTAACAGCTTCAGATACTGTGATCATTCCAGTTCAATGTGAGTATTATGCACTTGAAGGACTTAGTCAGCTATTAAATACAATCCGCCTGGTTCAGAAACACCTCAATAAAGAATTAATGATTGATGGAGTTCTTTTGACCATGTTAGATGCAAGAACTAATTTAGGTATTCAGGTCATTGAAGAAGTGAAAAAGTATTTTCAAGATAAAGTATATAAAACGATTATTCCTAGAAACATCCGTTTAAGTGAAGCTCCAAGTCATGGGGAACCAATTATCATCTACGATCCGAAGTCTAGAGGTGCTGAAGTATACTTAGATCTTGCAAAGGAAGTGATTGTGAATGGCTAAAGGGTTAGGTAAAGGTATCAATGCTTTATTTTCCACCTCGATGGAAGTGGGGAATGAAGAGGTTGTACAAGAAGTTAAAGTAACTCAATTACGTACGAATCCATATCAACCAAGAAAAACATTTGCGCCTGAGGCAATTACTGAATTAAAAGAGTCAATTCTTACACATGGGATATTACAACCTATTATTGTTCGAAAAACCATTAAAGGATTTGAAATTGTGGCCGGCGAAAGACGTTTCCGTGCTGCAAAAGAAGCAAAATTTAATACAGTTCCTGTTGTTGTTCGTGAGTTAAATGAGCAACAAATGATGGAAATTGCATTACTTGAAAATTTACAACGTGAGGATTTAACACCAATTGAAGAGGCTTTTGCTTACCAATCCTTACTTGATCATTTAAAAATTACTCAAGAGCAGCTTGCGAAAAGATTAGGAAAAAGCAGACCGCATATTGCGAATCACCTTCGTCTTCTATCTCTTCCAAAACATGTCCAAGATTTAATTTCTGAAGGAAGATTATCTATGGGACATGGACGCACATTACTAGGACTGAAAAAGAAAGAAAAGTTAAATGCAGTTGTTGAAAAAGTGATTGCAGAGGAGCTTAATGTTCGTCAATTAGAAGCCTTGATTAGCGAAATTAATCAAAATGTTCCACGTGAAACACCTAAACCGCCAAAAAAGGAAAAAGATATCTTTATCAAAGAACAAGAATCTTTCCTTCGTGAGCGATTTGGTACATCTGTTTCGATTAAACAAAGCAAGAAAAAAGGAAAAATTGAAATCGAATTCTTCTCGAATGAAGACCTTGAAAGAATTCTTGAATTGCTAGATTCACCAAAAATCTCATAGGGCTTTTAGCAAACCTGCACGTCTTGTTTTATTGATGATATAACTGGACTGTGCAGCGTTTTTTTATTATATAAAAAAGAAAATAGGGGAAATGGAAATTGGTTCTATTAGGGACGGTAGTAAACGGATTGTGTATAATTGTTGGGACCTTATTAGGAAAGGTATTGCACCGGATTCCAGATAAAATAAAAGCAACTGTAATGCAAGCGATTGGACTTGCTGTTTGTTTGCTAGGTATCCAAATGGGGCTAAAAAGTGAACAATTTCTAATTGTCATCTTTAGTTTAGTGTTTGGGGGCATTCTTGGCGAATGGTGGGGACTAGAAGATAAATTAAATCAATTAGGAGCTTGGATTGAAAAGAAGGTAGGTTCATCATCTGATGAAGGTACGATTGCAAAGGGTTTTGTAACAGCTACCTTAATATTTGTCATTGGTGCAATGGCCATCATTGGCGCACTTGACAGTGGTTTGCGTCATGACCATCGTATCCTTTATACAAAGTCAATCATAGATGGATTTACTAGTTTAATATTATCAACAACTTTAGGGATTGGTGTATTATTCTCTGCAGTTCCTGTTATTCTGTATCAAGGTGCAATTGCACTATTTGCTACACAAATTGATAAATTTATTCCGACCGAAGTGATGGATGCGTTTATTGTCGAAATGACGGGTACGGGTGGCTTAATGATTGTCGCAATTGGTACCAATTTGATAGGAATTACCAATATCCGTGTTGCAAATCTATTACCTGGTATTCTTGTTGTAGCTATCCTCGTAACAGTAGTGTATTATTGGAATTCAATTTTGTTCTTTGCACAAGGTCTATTTTAAACCTCTTCATAACAGAAGAGGTTTTTTTATAAGGAAAATCGATCTTTTTCAACATTCCCCAGCTCAACTTTCCGCAGAAACTGAAACTCAGCCTTGCAAATACCACTTGCAATTGTATTTGCGATTTTCATAACTAAACTTAATCTTGTGTTTTGAAGGACAAAAAACTCCATAAATCCACTTACATTTACAATCCCAGTAATATGCATGTCGCCAATAGGGGTTAATTCCTTATTAACGCCTGCTCCTGGCTTGATTGGACCGTCTCCGATGGTTATGGCTCCCACGTTCTTCAATCTTCCTAAACAGGCGTCTATGCCAATAATAAATGGGTTTGCATACTTCATTTTGATTTCCTCAATTTTCTCTTGAAGATTAACTGCATGAATAGGTTCGTCCAATGTGCCATATACATGAAAGTGGGACAATCTTTTTTCGGTAATCTTCGTTCCAATTAAAGGTCCAAGGCAGTCGCCAGTAGAACGGTCTGTACCGATGCAAAAAATAACAATTGGTTGATTAGCAGTATGTGGGAGCATAGAAGTGATTTTTAAGGCAATTTGATGGTCAGCTGATTCTTGGTCATGTGGAATTCGAAATGGTTCATTTTTTAGATGGTCAAATAATTTGTATCTAAGATTCATAGGCTTTTCACCCCTTTTTAACTGTAGTAACAGTATACGGAGAAATCTTATATTCTATACGTCTGAACAAAAAAGATTCTTAGATTTGTATTATGAGCATTTTTTAGTAGATAGAGGAATTATGGAGGGATCATATGTTTAGGGCAGGGTTTCGGTGGATGTTTCTTATTTTGGGAACCGCAATTGGCGCGGGATATGCATCAGGGAGGGAGATTTGGCAGTTTTATGGAGAGCAAAGTGCCTTAGCGATAATCTTTTTTACATTCATTTTTATTATTTGTTGTTATATTATTATGAAGATCAGTTATGAAAAAAAAGCCGAGCACTTTGTTCCTGTATTAAAAGAACTAGTGGGAGAAAAGGTTTCACATGTGTATGATGTGATTACGATTTTATACTTATTTTCTACAACGGTTGTGATGTTAGCGGGTGGAGGAGCTACATTAGAGTTATTTACGATTCCTTTTTGGTGGGGAATTCTGATTTTTGGTTTCCTGTTGGTCCTAGTCTTTTTGTGGAATATCAATGGCTTGATCTCAATAAATATGGCGATTATACCTGCCTTAATAATCTTTTTAACAACGGTTTTGTTTATTTTTTTGTCAGCTAATGGAAAGGAATTTTCCTTTATTTTGCATGAGCAAGGAAATTGGCCGTCCGCATTTACATTTACAGCATTAAACATATTACCGCTTGTTGCTGTACTTGGTGCAATTGGTAAAGAAATGAAGTCAAAAGGGGAAGCATGGGTTGCGAGTATTGGAAGTGGTCTATTTTTAGGATTTATCACCTTTGTTTACAATGAGGCACTTATTGAAGTGGCTCAAGAAATCATGCTTTATGAGATTCCATTATTTATCATCATGAAAAATTTCCCGTATGTAGCAGTATTTATCATGTCCATTCTATTATTTGGAGCAATATTTACAACTGCAGCGTCGGGATTACTAGGATTATCCACACGTTTTAAAGACTATTTAAAAATGCCTTTGTGGATGATTTCCATTCTATTGATTTTACTGATGGTACCCTTTACGACTTTTGGCTTTTCTACGCTCGTTTCAATTTTATACCCATTATATGGTATTGCAAATTTATACTTATTGGCCGTCATTTTGTTATATCCAATTGTAAATCGCTACAATTTAAAATGATTTCCTGTTACAATACAACATATAAAGATTCTTCATATAAAAGAATAAAGGGTGGGTGTCGTGGTAGACAAAGACTATGGATTACATGATATTGTAGAAATGAAGAAACCTCATCCATGTGGAACAAATAAATGGAAGATTATTCGATTAGGGATGGATATTCGAATCAAATGTGAAGGCTGCGAACATAGTGTACTCATTCCTCGAAAAGAGTTTGGCCGAAAACTAAAAAAGATTCTTGTGAAGCATGAGGATTAAGCCTCGTGCTTTATTTTTTCGGGTTTTCTTTTAAGCGGAAATAATTTCTATAGAATGTTAGTTGCTGTGATTTATAATAGAGGATACGAAGTTTTGGTAGGTTTGCTACATGTGTAGGGAGTGAGGAGAATGGCTACATTTAAATCTGCATGTCCTTTAAATTGTTGGGACAGTTGTGGTTTTGTTGTTGAAGTGGAAAACGGTAAAGTTGTAAAAATAGATGGAGATAAAGATCATCCAATTACAAAGGGCAAAATTTGCGGCAGAGGACGTATGCTGGAAACACGAACGAACTCTGATGATCGCATTCTTTATCCATTGAAAAAGGTAGATGGAGAGTTTCAAAGAATTACATGGGAACAAGCATTAACAGAAATCTCAGAGAAGCTTTTAATAGTAGAGCAAAAATATGGTTCTACGGCTGTTCTGCACAGTCATGACTATGCAAACGGTGGCCTTTTAACTAAAATACCAGATCGTTTTTTTAATTGTTATGGTGGTGCCACTGATCTAATCGGTAGCATTTGCTGGGGATCAGGTATTGAAGCACAAAATTGGGATTTTGGAAATTCAGCAAGTCATGCACCTGATGATATATACAATAGTAAAAATGTAATCATTTGGGGAAGAAATGTGGCACGCACGAATATGCATCTCTTTGGTTATTTACAAGAGGTAAAAAAGAAGGGCACTAACATAATTGTTATTGATCCCATATACAATGGAACGGCAAAGATAGCTAATTCCTATATCTCAATTACTCCAGGTATGGATGGTTTGTTAGCGATTGGTATTATGAAGGAATTAATTCGTTTAGACTTACAGGATAAAGAGTTTATTGAAAAGTATACTTTGGGATTCAGTGATTTATTGGCTACTATTGAATCAATTTCAATGAAAGAAATTGAGGAAGTAACAAATGTTCCACGTGAAACAATTACAAGTTTAGCTCACATATATAGTAATGGGCCAACGGCAACCTATATGGGGTTAGGGATGCAGCGGTACGCAAATGGTGGAAATACCATTCGTCTAATTGATGCATTAGTAGCAGTCAGTGGTAATGTAGGCATCCCAGGTGGTGGAGCTAATTTTGGAAATACGCAAGTTGGCCAAAGTTTTGATAGTGTGGCTTTAACTCTACCAGAAAGAAAGAAACATTCGAGATCTTTCGTTATGAGCGAGCAAGCGGAAAGGATTCTAACTGCTTCAGAACCACCAATAAAAATGATTATGGTATCAAGTGGAAACCCATTAACTCAGGTTCCAAATACAAATAGGGTACTAGAAGCCTTCCAATCAGTAGATACATTAGTTGTATTAGAGCAGTTTATGACTGATACGGCGAGGTTAGCCGATTATGTACTTCCTTCAGCTACTGTGTTTGAGGAAGAGGATATTTATTATTCATCCATGTACCATCATTTTGTTAATTATGGGCCTAAATTAGTCGAAGCTCGTGGAGAGGCAAAGTCTGATGTTTGGATTTGGTCTGAATTAGCTAAAAGGTTAGGGTTTGGTGAAGATTTTAATTATACAAGAAAAGAATTTATAAAAATGGGAGTAGGTTCTTTACAAGAGAAGGGTATATCCTTTGAGGAAATCAAGGAAAAAAGTCACGTACCATTGCCTGTACAGCTTGTACCCTGGAATGATTTTCATTTTTCAACTCCATCTGGAAAATTTGAATTCACATCATCATTAGGAGAGATGAAAGGGTATGATGGACGTATAAAAATATCATATCCAAGAGAATCGACATTTTCTAATCAAGAGTTAGGTGAAAAATACCCATACTCACTATTAACGATTCATCCTTTACGTTCAAACCATTCACAAAATTATCATTTGATTGAAGGATTACAAACAATAAAAGTTGAGGTTTCTAAGGATATTGCTGAACAGAAAAATCTTGAACCGAATGATAAGGTAAGGGTATTTAATGACCGTGGTGAAATTACAGGGAAAGTGCAAATATTAAAAGAGTCATCTCCAAAGATTATTTGTATTGATGAAGGACAATGGCATATCTTTGGTGGTAGTGTCAATAATCTCACATCACATGAAGTTTCTGATAACGGGCTTGGCAGTACATTATATGATTGCCTTGTTGGAATTGAAAAACTTTAGAATGGTGGATTTATACAAAAGCCGTTTCTAGCTGAAACGGCTTGTATTTTTTATAAGGAAAACCTATAATTGTTGAAGGCTAGTATGTTTCGGATAAGAGGAGTGGAAAAATCAATGGCGTTAACAGCAGGTATCGTTGGTCTTCCTAACGTTGGAAAATCAACTCTTTTTAATGCAATTACACAAGCAGGTGCGGAATCAGCGAACTATCCGTTCTGTACAATTGACCCAAATGTGGGGATTGTTGAGGTTCCAGATGAGCGTTTAAATAAATTAACTGAATTAGTACAACCTAAAAAAACTGTACCAACAACCTTTGAATTTACTGATATTGCAGGGATTGTAAAAGGTGCCAGCAAAGGGGAAGGTCTTGGTAATAAGTTTTTATCACATATTCGCCAAGTAGATGCGATTTGTCATGTGGTACGCTGTTTTGCAGATGATAATATCACTCACGTAGCAGGTAAGGTAGATCCAATTGCTGATATTGAAACAATTAATTTAGAATTGATTTTAGCAGACCTTGAGTCAGTAGATAAGCGAATTGACCGTGTTGGAAAGCTTGCTAAGCAAAAGGACAAGGATGCAGTTGCTGAGCATGAGGTTCTTGTACAGTTAAAAGAAGCATTTGAAAATGAGCAACCAGCTCGTGCAGTTGAATTTACTGAAGAGCAAATGAAATATGTAAAGGGAATGCACTTACTAACAAGTAAACCAGTTTTATACGTTGCGAACGTTGGCGAAGATGATGTAGCAGATCCTTCTTCAAATGAATATGTTCAATTAGTACGTGAGTTTGCTCAAAAGGACAATGCGGAAGTTATTGTTGTTTGTGCAAAAATCGAGTCAGAAATTGTGGAGCTTGAAGGGGAAGAAAAGGAAATGTTCCTTGAAGAGCTAGGAATAGAAGAATCTGGTCTTGATCAATTGATTCGAGCTGCGTATCACTTATTAGGACTTGCTACGTATTTTACTGCAGGTGTACAAGAGGTAAGAGCGTGGACATTTAGAAAAGGAATGAAGGCTCCACAATGTGCTGGTATCATTCACTCTGATTTTGAGAGAGGATTTATCCGCGCTGAGACGGTATCGTATGAAGATCTTCTTGCAGGTGGTTCTATGAATGCTGCTCGTGAGGCAGGGAAGGTTCGCCTTGAAGGTAAAGAGTATGTTGTACAAGATGGGGATGTCATTCATTTCCGATTTAATGTATAAGGTGTTTAACGAGGAACTAGCCACAGGACGATGATATACACGTTTTGTGGCTGTTTTGTTAAGGTAACAGGTGATTATTAGCTCAATCGTGAGAAACTTTTGAGTTCCTCACGCCTTTCAGCTTTGGCTGAAAGGTGACAAAAATAAATAAAAGGGGCAGAGTAAGCTAACTTACTCAAGCCCTTTTTATTTATTTTTTCAATTGAGCTAATAATCCGTTGTTGAAACAGTTCTTGCCTACGATTTTTTTATGTGCTATAATATTTTTCTGTGAGTAATTGAAATAATTGCTCCTTGCCCTTTTTAGGTAAAAGGGCCGTTAGTCCAAAAGGAGGTGTAACGTGATGAGAAAATACGAAGTTATGTATATCATCCGTCCAAACATTGATGATGAAGCGAAAAAGGCTTTAGTTGAGCGTTTTAATGGCGTTTTAACTGACAATGGTGCGGAGATTACAAACGTAAAAGAATGGGGTAAGCGCCGTTTAGCATATGAAATCAATGATTTCCGCGATGGTTACTACATGATTCTTAACGTAATGTCAAACGCTGAAGCAGTAAACGAATTCGATCGTTTAGCGAAGATCAACGAAGACATTATCCGTCATATCGTTGTTAAAGAAGAAGCATAAGAATTTATTAGAGTATAGGCTCTGTTTGAATATCCTGTTAGGAGATGGTTCTGATGATGAATCGCGTAGTTCTTGTAGGGAGACTTACAAAAGACCCTGAATTACGATATACACCAAGTGGAGTTGCGGTAGCAACCTTCACGCTCGCAGTGAATCGAGCATTTACGAATCAGTCAGGTGAACGTGAAGCTGACTTCATTAATTGCGTTGTATGGCGCCGACCAGCTGAGAATGTTGCAAACTTCTTGAAGAAGGGCAGCTTAGCAGGCGTTGATGGTCGTCTTCAAACAAGAAATTATGAAGGCCAGGATGGCAAACGCGTATATGTTACTGAGGTTGTAGCAGAAAGTGTTCAATTCCTTGAACCAAGAAATGCAAATGACCAACAGCGTAGCGGTGGAGGTAACTTTGGCGGTGGCTATGGCGGTAATCAAGGCAGCTATGGTGGCAATCAAGGTGGTTTTGGCGGTAACCAAGGTAACCAAGGCCAAGGCGGCTATTCTCCATTTGGACAGAATCAGAACCCAAATCAAAACCAAGGACCTACAAGAGTAGACCAAGATCCATTTGCAAATGATGGACAACCTATCGATATTTCAGATGATGATCTTCCATTCTAACTTGTAAGTCAATCATATAATCAACACTTAAAAGGAGGGAAAATCAATGGCAGGCGGACGTAAAGGTGGACGTGCAAAGCGTCGTAAAGTGTGTTACTTCACAGCTAATGGAATTACACACATCGACTATAAAGAAGTAGATTTACTTAAAAAATTCGTTTCTGAACGTGGTAAAATTTTACCTCGTCGTGTAACAGGTACAAGCGCAAAATACCAACGTAAATTAACAGTTGCTATTAAACGTGCTCGTCAAATGGCATTATTACCATATGTATCTGGTGAATAATAAAGAAAAGCGATGATCGCCTAATGCGGTCATCGCTTTTTTGTTGTTTATTTAGAGAACGATTAGAATCGTTTCTGTACTTCCTGTTTAAGTACGAAGAAACGGGGTGAAGAAAGAATCAATAAGGTCATGATAATGGAACAGAAGATGAATGCACCTAAAAAAGTGATACCGTTAGCTGTAAGAGAAAACCATACTGCTTCAAAGCCTTTGAGTTGTTCAGCGAAGAATACAAAACCTGATACGAAATGCCAAAAGTAGCGAGCAAGGCTTCCAATGAAAATGGCACTAATGATTAAAGCTAATGATTTACCTTTGTTACCAGTTCGTAAGCTTTCTTGAACGCCGTTTCTAAATAAACCAGCAAACCCAATGAAAGAAAAAGCTAAGAAATAATCGATGGCTCCTTGAACTGGATGGATAATCCAGGGATCAAAGATCACTTGCAGAAGTCCCCATAAAAAACCGGAAAGGAAACCAATTTTAAGTCCCCATCTAAGTGCGACAATGAATATAGGGATCATCGCGAATGATATAGAGATGGAAGGACCAATTTTTATTGATGGCACAAACATATCTAGTGCTAGCGCTAATACGGCAAAAATCGCCGCTTCAATCATGGACTGCAACCTAGTATTTCTCATAAAAAAACCCCCTTGAAGTGTGTAATGAACAAAACGCACCCCAAAGGAGAACAACTTTAATAAAAGGATAAGTTCTCATAAATCTCCACATTCCTACGCTAGCATTAACTAACAGGTTCGAAGGGTCTGAACGTTTAACGTTCACTCTCAGCAAATTGCTCCCCTTGTGGTTACGTTTATTAATTAATTACTATCATAATAGAAATTAGGGAAAAGTAAAACAAAAAGTTTCGTCACAGTGGAACTTCAACTAAAGACTGCCGTGTTCTATGTCAAAGCCGAAGTCAACAAATCCAATGGAAGTACAAAAGTTGAAGACTTCCTAGTAAATCTTTAAAATAGAAAGTGGTTATAAAACATGCACTTTTTTTGATGTCAAGTTCCATACGCCATTGGCTTGAGGGGTCCAAGCGCCAGGCACTTTTCTTCAGAAGGTGTGTTGCAAATAAGTTGAGGTGAAAAGGTGAAAAATACAAAATTATTAACAGAAGGTGCCATGCTTTTAGCAGTATACAGTGTACTGTTACTTGTCAGTCTATATCTCCCGCTACTTGGAACGGTACTTTCATTCCTTTTGCCCATTCCATTTATTCTGTTTACAGTGAAGTATAAAGTAAAGCAGTCATTGTTATTTTTACTTATCGCTTTTTTCCTCTCAGGACTATTAGGTTCTGTAATGGGGATTATACTTACGATAATGTTTGGTGTTACAGGGATTTTATTGGGTGAAATGATCAACAGAGGAAGAAGTGGAATCGAACTTTTCTTAGGCGCATGTTTGTCCTACTTGTTTTCCATTGTGCTGATGTTTGTCACGGTTAACCTTGTTTTACAAGTGAATGTTACTGAAGTGCTTAAAGAAAGTACACAAGAATCTTTTGCCATGGCTGAGAGTATAATGAGGGCAACAGGGGGAGAAATGAATACAGAAGCCATTAAACAGCTAGAAGAGTCAGTAGAAATGATGCAATACATGATTCCAAGTATGTTTGTTTTTCTTGCGATGTTTTTGGCTTTTATAACAGTTGTGGCCATTAAACCTATTCTGGTAAGGCTTCGGGTAAAAATAAATCCTTTCCCGCCATTTCGTGAGATTAATTTTCCAAAGAGTGTCTTATGGTATTACTTATTGATTTTACTTTTGAGCTTTGTTGAGATGGAAAAGGGTACATTTGGATATACTGCCTTTTTAAATTTCTTTTTTATTATGCAGTTGCTAATGGTCATTCAAGGCTTGTCATTTATTTATTATTACTGTTATCAAAAAAGAATTCCAAAGGTCGTACCGATTGTTCTAACGATCTTAACACCAATTCTCCTTTATATTATTCGAATCTTAGGTATAATTGACTTAGGATTCCAACTGCGAAATCGAATTAGTAAAAAGAAGTAAAACAAAGCTTTAGGAGCTGAAAATTACATGCCAGACTTTTACAAAAGAAAGTTGTTTCGCTATCCCTTATATGCATTACTTGTTATCACAAGTATTTTTAGTGCAATTCTCGTTTATTTTCAGTGGGTGATTGGGTTAGCAAGTTTTCTGCTCCTTGGATTAATTACGTACTATTTGTACAAAGCAAATTCACTTCTAAAAAAAGAAATGGAGCATTATATCTCAACCCTATCCTATCGCTTAAAGAAGGTTGGCGAAGAAGCGTTAATGGAAATGCCGATTGGGATTTTGCTATATAATGATGAGTTTCAAGTTGAATGGGCCAATGCTTACTTATCAAATTGCCTTGACGCAGATACGTTAGTGGGGAGATCACTATATGATGTTGAGGAATTAATTGTTCCTTTAATTCAGCAAGAGGTCGAGAGTGAGACAATTACATTAAATGAGCAGAAGTTTAAGGTAATCATTAAGAGGGAAGAACGATTACTTTATTTCTTTGATGTCACTGAACAAATGGAAATTGTGCAATTGTATGAAGCTGAGCGTACAGTGCTAGGGATCATCTTTTTAGACAACTATGATGAAGTTACTCAAGGAATGGATGACCAACGGAAGAGTTCTTTAAATAGTCAGGTTACGTCAATCCTTAATGAATGGGCCAATGAACATGGTGTGTTTTTAAAGCGAACCTCATCTGAGCGTTTCATTGCGGTGTTAAATGAAGAAATATTATCCAATCTTGAAAAAACAAAGTTTACGATTCTGGATGATGTTAGGGAAAATACAGCAAGGGATAGCGTAGCACTAACTCTAAGTATAGGAATCGGAATTGGAGTCCCAACCCTTCCTGAGCTAGGAGTTTCAGCACAATCCAGCTTGGACCTTGCACTGGGACGTGGTGGTGACCAAGTTGCGATTAAGCTTCCAAACGGTAAGGTTAAGTTCTATGGGGGCAAAACAAATCCAATGGAAAAACGCACTAGAGTCCGCGCACGCGTTATTTCACATGCTCTAAAGGAAATTGTCTCGGATAGCGATAAAGTCATCATCATGGGCCATAAATACCCTGATATGGATGCTGTAGGTGCTTCCATTGGGATATTGAAAGTAGCACAAATGAATCATAAAGAAGGATATATTGTATTAAATCCGAATGAAATTGATTCAGGTGTTGGGCGTTTACTTGAAGAAGTAAAGGAAAATACGGAATTATGGTCATACTTTATTACGCCAGAGCAGGCACTTGAAATTGCTTCAAACGACACACTGCTTGTTGTAGTAGATACCCATAAACCATCACTTGTAATTGAGGAAAAGCTGGTATCAAAAATTGATAAAGTGGTTGTTATTGACCATCATCGCCGTGGAGAGGAATTTATTCAATCACCATTACTCGTCTATATGGAACCATATGCATCATCGACAGCCGAGTTGGTGACGGAACTTCTTGAATATCAACCTAAGAAGAAAAAAATTAATATGCTTGAGGCGACAGCTTTACTAGCTGGGATCATTGTTGATACAAAGAGTTTTACGCTTCGCACGGGTTCAAGAACATTTGATGCAGCATCCTATCTTCGTGCACAAGGAGCAGATACCATTCTTGTTCAGAAATTCCTTAAAGAAAATATGGACCATTTTAAAAAGCGATCGAGATTAATTGAGTCAGCATTTATTTATAAAAGAGGAATTGCGATTGCAAAAGGAAAACAAAATGAGACCTATGACCAAGTGATGATTGCACAAGCCGCTGATACATTACTGACAATGAATGATGTTGTTGCCTCGTTCGTTATTTCTGTCCGACATGACTTAAGAGTGGGAATCAGTGCACGTTCATTGGGTGACGTCAATGTGCAGCTGATTATGGAAAGTTTAGGCGGTGGCGGCCATCTTACAAATGCTGCAACACAGATAGAAGATACAACAATAGAAGAGGCAGAAGAACAGCTACTTTTAGTAATAGATGAGTATTTAGAGGGAGGAACCAAGAAATGAAGGTTATTTTCTTAAAGGATGTAAAAGGTAAAGGGAAAAAAGGGGAAGTGAAGAATGTATCTGATGGATATGCTCACAATTTCCTGTTCAAGCAAAATCTTGCAATTGAGGCAACACCAGCGAATATGAAATCATTAGAAGCTAAGAAAAATAAAGAATCAAAAGAAGCCGCTGAGGAACTTGCCCAGTCAAAACAGCTAAAGGAAAAGATTGAAGCATTGACCGTTGAGCTTCAAGCAAAAGCGGGTGAAGGTGGTCGTTTATTTGGCTCTGTAACAAGTAAGCAAATTGCAGATGAGCTCGCGAAAAAACACGGCATTAAAATCGATAAGCGTAAATTTGACCTTCCTGATGGAATTAGAGCATTAGGTTATACCAATGTTTCTGTAAAATTGCATCAAGAAGTAACAGCAACAGTTAAGGTACATGTCAAAGAACAGTAATTTCCATTGAAACTGAATAGGGAAAACAGATAGAATGAAGAATGTGGTTTTGTTACATACAAGATCACATTTTTTATTTACATGATTGTTAATAAAGCTTTTCCATTGGAATTAAATAAAAGAGAAGTATAATAGATAGATAGACATAAAAAAGTTATGTAAAGGGAGTGGAGAATAGTTGAGTGACATTTTTGCTGATCGTATTCCTCCGCAAAATATAGAGGCTGAGCAAGCTGTTTTAGGTGCTATTTTCCTAGAACCAAGCTCATTAACTCTTGCTTCAGAAGTGTTGATTCCAGAAGACTTTTATCGGACAGCACACCAGAAGATTTTTGACGCGATGCTAGGTCTCTCAGATAAAGGTGAACCAGTTGACTTAGTAACGGTTACTTCCGAGTTAGCGGATGCGAAAATTTTAGATGAAATAGGTGGCGTTTCGTACTTAAGTGAGTTGGCGAGTTCCGTACCAACAGCCGGGAATATTGAATACTACGCGAAGATTATTGAAGAAAAGTCAATACTTCGCCGATTGATTCGCACAGCAACAACGATTGCTACAGATGGCTATTCCCGAGAAGACGAGGTCGATGCACTTTTAGGTGAGGCCGAAAAAAATATAATGGAAGTCGCGAACCGTAAAAATGCGGGTGCTTTCCAAAATATTAAGGACGTTCTCGTTCAGACCTATGATAATATTGAAACTCTTCATAATCGTGTTGGAGATATTACCGGTATTCCTACCGGGTTTACAGAGCTGGACAAGATGACAGCCGGATTCCAGCGAAATGATTTAATAATCGTAGCAGCCCGTCCATCTGTTGGTAAGACAGCATTTGCTCTTAATATTGCGCAAAACGTGGCAACTAAGACTGATGAAAATGTCGCTATCTTTAGTCTAGAGATGGGTGCTGAGCAGCTTGTAATGAGGATGCTTTGCGCAGAGGGTAACATTAATGCACAAAATCTACGTACAGGTTCCTTAACACCGGAAGATTGGAGTAAGTTAACCATGGCAATGGGGAGCTTATCCAACTCAGGAATTTATATTGATGATACTCCTGGTATTCGTGTGAATGATATTCGTTCAAAATGTCGCAGACTTAAGCAGGAAAGTGGATTAGGGATGATTCTTATCGATTACCTACAGTTGATCCAAGGTAATGGAAGAAGCGGCGAAAACCGTCAGCAAGAGGTATCTGAAATCTCTCGTTCTTTAAAAGCCTTAGCCCGTGAATTAAAGGTTCCTGTTATTGCCTTATCACAGTTATCCCGTGGGGTAGAGCAAAGACAGGACAAGCGTCCAATGATGTCTGATATTCGTGAATCAGGGAGTATCGAGCAGGATGCGGATATTGTTGCGTTCTTATACCGTGATGATTACTATGATAAAGAGTCAGAGAATAAGAATATTATTGAGATCATTATTGCTAAACAACGTAACGGCCCGGTTGGAACAGTTTCGTTGGCATTCGTTAAAGAATATAATAAATTCGTCAATCTGGAACGAAGGTTTGATGATGCAAACATGCCACCAGGTGCGTAGTAAAATGGTTAAAACGTACCTGAGTACAGAAAAAAGATGTATCAATTCATGATACGTCTTTTTTTGATTTTCTTACATATTATTGGAGATAAAATGAAATAATAAACACGAATGTTCATTATTTCTACATATGCAATGTTCGTATTTTTGTTGTAATAAGAAAAGAAAACTGATAAAATATTGACTGGAAATGAACAATATCTTTATATTAACCCTGGGGGTGCATAGTAATGTCAGCAGTCGTAGTTGTAGGAACACAGTGGGGAGATGAAGGAAAGGGGAAAATTACTGACTTTCTTTCAGAACAGGCTGAAGTAGTAGCTAGATATCAGGGTGGAAACAATGCGGGACATACAATCGTATTTAATGGAGAAACGTACAAACTTCATTTGATTCCATCAGGCATTTTTTATTCAGAGAAAATCTGTGTCATCGGCAATGGTATGGTAGTAGACCCAAAGGCATTAGTCAAAGAACTAGCCTATTTGCATGACAAGGGTGTTCAGACAGATAATTTACGTATAAGCAATCGTGCCCATGTTATTCTTCCTTATCATATTAAGTTGGATGAATTAGAAGAAGAATACAAAGGGATAAACAAAATAGGGACTACAAAAAAAGGAATTGGACCTGCCTATATGGATAAGGCTTCCAGAGTGGGAATTCGTATTGCAGACTTACTTGACCGAGAAGTGTTTGAAGAAAAGCTTTCTCATAACCTTACTGAGAAGAATCGACTATTCGAAAAGGTTTATGAAACACAAGGATTTACTCTAGAAGATATCGTAGATGAGTATTATGAATATGGACAGCAAATCGTTCAATATGTTTGTGATACATCTGTTGTGTTGAATGATGCTCTAGATGGTGGACGTCGTGTTCTATTTGAAGGTGCCCAAGGTGTTATGTTAGATATTGATCAGGGAACGTATCCATTTGTTACATCTTCAAATCCAGTAGCCGGCGGGGTTACAATTGGTTCTGGAGTGGGCCCTACTAAAATAAATTCTGTAGTAGGCGTTTCAAAAGCCTATACAACACGTGTAGGAGACGGACCTTTCCCAACAGAGCTAAACGATGAGATTGGTCATCAAATTCGAGAAGTTGGTCGTGAGTATGGGACGACTACTGGACGTCCTCGAAGAGTAGGCTGGTTTGACGCAGTAGTTGTACGTCATGCAAGACGGGTAAGTGGAGTTACTGACTTATCTCTTAATTCCATTGATGTATTAACAGGAATTGAAACGTTAAAAATTTGCGTGGCCTATCGACACAAAGGGGAGCTAATTGAGGAATACCCAGCTAGTTTAAAAGTCCTCGCAGAATGTGAACCAGTCTATGAAGAGTTTCCAGGGTGGACAGAGGATATTACAGGAGTGAAAAAGTTAGAAGAACTACCAGAAAATGCTCGAAACTATGTTGAGCGTATATCCCAGTTAACTGGTATCCCATTATCTGTATTCTCAGTTGGACCTGACAGAACACAAACAAATGTAGTGCGCAATATATATAGCTAATAACATGAAAAACATAGTTGGAAACAGCTATGTTTTTTTATTTTGGCTCTTTTCTATAAGTTTGTTGTTTTTAGTTATAATGTGGAAACCTAGTAGATTGGAGCGTAAGGTGGCGACTCCTCGAAAATGTATTCACATTTTCTTCGTGCGTGGGTTATTTCAAAGAAGCAAATTCAATGTCCAGCGGGAAAAGCGAGAGGCTCAATCCACGCCCGCGGAAAGCGTCCACCTGAAGCGGAAACCATTGATAAAAACAACAAAGTTTGCGAAAACAGCCTTTATTTTAAATCAACCCCATCCCCACAGACAACATATAAACACTTATCTCCTTTCCCATGACAATCTCACTATGTCATATTTTGATAAGGAGTCTTTTGTCGTGCAAAAACGACATAAATCTTTAAAAAATCCACGGTTTAAAGGGAAGAAAGGCTCATTTCAATGTCAAAATTCTACAGTTTTCTGTGTAAAAATTTGTCAGTAATACTACAATTATATTACATATTGGAAACTATTATACTTTTTTTCAAATTCTATGGTAAATTAATAAAGTGTAAAATAGAGAGAATTGTCGAACGATAGAATACGTCTTGGCGTATTTTGTAAGACAACGCTTTTCAACTCACAAGGTGAGATGAACGATAATTTCGGACAAGCAACCTTTGTTCAGGGAGGAAAGACCGTGTCAGACCAAAATAATACAAATAAAACACCAAGAAAATATATGACTTTGTTAAAACGAGTTGCGATAACCTCAGTTGCGCTTTCAACATTAGTGTTTGGATCAGCATCAGCTGATACAAAAATACAAACAGTGTATCATGTATACATAGATGGCAATAGAGTTGGAACAGTTGATTCAAAGAATGTAGTAGAAAAGGTAGTCGAACAAAAAGTAGATTCCTTACAAGATCAATATAAAGAGCTTTCTTTGGTAGCCGATAATGTTTCAATTATTGAAGAACAGGTTTTTCTACCAACCTTCAATAATGAAAATACTGTGAAGGTGCTAGAATCAGAGATTGAAATTGCAGCACAAGCTAAAGCGATTACGATTGATGGAGAGCCAGTTGCTTATCTAAAAAATGAAGAAGAAGCGAATGAAGCTCTGAAACAATTAAAGTTACAATATGTAAAAGAAGAGCAATTGCAAGAGCTTGAGGCGAGAGAAAAATCAGAACAACCTTTGCCTGCATTAGCTGAAGGACAATCTCGTTTATTAGACGTTTCATTTGTGGAAAAGGTTTCAGTTTCAGATGAAAAAATTTCACCAGATCAAATTCATAATCCTGCTGATACCGTCACATTGCTTCAAAAGGGTACATTAGAGGAGAAAAAGTACCAAGTTAAAGAAGGAGATGTACTGGGTTCTATTGCGGTAGACCATGATTTAAAGACAGCGGATTTATTAGCATTAAACCCTGGAATTACTAAGGATACACTTATAAAAATTGGACAAGAATTAAACGTAACAGCATATAAGCCATTTTTAACAGTTGTGGTAAAGATGGAGCAAAATAAAAAAGAAACGATTAATTTTGAAACGAAGGTTAACGAAAATTCAAATATGTACAAAGGGGACAGAAAAGTCACTCAAGAAGGTCAAGAGGGTGAAAAGACTGTTCACTATGAATATAAAATGGTTAATGGCGTGAATGCTGAAACAAAGAAACTTAATGAAACCATCACAAAAGAGCCTGTAACAGAGGTAATTGAAAAAGGAACGAAGGTTGTTCCTTCAAGGGGATCAGGTCAGTTAGCATGGCCAGCAGTTGGCGGTTATATCTCCAGTCATGTTGGATATAGATGGGGACAACTCCATAAAGGTATTGATATTGCAAGACCAAGTAATTATACGATTAAAGCAGCTGACAATGGGACAGTTGTAGAGGCTGGATATTCTGGCGGCTTTGGGAATAAAATTACGATTAACCATAACAATGGAATGAAAACCATTTATGCTCATATGTCATCCCTTAATGTTCGTGTTGGACAAACCGTAACGAAGGGCCAACAAATTGGTGTAATGGGTTCAACTGGTAACTCAACAGGGACGCACCTACATTTCGAATTATATATTAATGGAGCTTTGAAAAATCCATTAGATTACTTATAATATTAGACAATATACGCCTTCAGCATGATGCTGAAGGCTTTTTTAATAAGTATAAAGAACGATAAAATGGAAGTCGGAATTGGACAGATGACCTATATCACTGTTTTTTTATACACTTCTGATGATATACCTCCCTTTTTCTGCTAAAGTTAGAGGTAAAGGAACAAAATAAAAGGTACAATTCGAACAATATAATATGAAAACTGTTTTAGGTGATACGGTTTTTATTTTAATGTGAAGGAGAAAAAGTGAATGGAAAAAGTAATTCTTGTAGTTGATGATGAGAAACCAATTGCGGATATATTACAATTTAATCTTGAAAAGGAAGGGTATAAAGTCGTTTGTGCCTATGATGGTAATGAGGCTCTAGAAAAGGTAGAGGAAGTAAGTCCTGATCTCATTCTACTTGATATCATGCTTCCACATAAAGATGGCATGGAGGTTTGTCGAGAGGTACGAAAAAAGTATGATATGCCGATCGTTATGTTAACAGCAAAGGACTCTGAAATTGATAAAGTATTAGGGCTTGAGCTAGGAGCTGACGACTATGTTACAAAGCCTTTTAGTACGAGAGAACTGCTTGCAAGGGTAAAGGCGAACCTTCGAAGACACCAACAAATTTCTGAGGCAGTTAGCCAGGAAACAACAAGTGAGATTGCTGTGGGTTCCCTTGTAATCCATCCAGATGCCTATGTGGTGAGTAAACGTGGAGAAACAATAGAATTAACACATCGTGAATTCGAGCTTTTACACTATTTAGCCAAGCACCTTGGTCAAGTCATGACACGAGAGCATTTGTTACAAACGGTATGGGGATATGATTATTTTGGAGATGTACGTACAGTTGACGTAACAGTACGCCGCTTACGTGAAAAAATTGAAGACAGTCCGAGCCATCCAACATGGATTGTCACAAGACGTGGAGTGGGCTACTATTTACGAAACCCTGATCAGGAGTAAATCTTGAAATGAAAAGACTAGGTTTTTTTCAATCAATTCATTTTAAATTTGCACTTATCTATTTGCTCTTAATTTTAATTGCGATGCAAATTATTGGTGTTTATTTTATAGGGAAATTAGAGTTGCGATTAGTAGAAAATTTTAAAATATCCTTAAATGAACGGGTCAATATACTTGCATTTAGTATTGAGCAGGAAATGAATAAGGAGAGGGAAGATGCTTCTACATTAGAAAAAGATATCCGGAATATATTGCAGGACTATGAGTCTGAGGATATCCAAGAAATTCGGGTTATCGATAATAAAAGCCGTGTAGTTGGGAGCTCAAACCCATATAGTCAGGGAATTGTTGGCAGAAAAACGAATGAGGATTCGGTCAAACGTACGTTACTGCTTGGCGACAATCCAGATTATGTGCGCTTAGATGAATCAACGTATGATCGGATGTATGTATCTTCAACACCAATTCGTTCGAATGGAGATATCATCGGCGCAATCTTTTTAATCGCGAGGATGGAAAATGTCTATGATGATATAAAAGAAATCAATGATATTTTTGTAACGGGTACTGGAATTGCGATGGCGATTACGGCAGTCCTTGGAATCTTTGTCGCTCAAACGATTACAAGACCAATTTCAGCAATGAGAAAGCATGTTTTAGAATTAGGAAGAGGTAATTTTTCAAAGAAGGTAAAATTATTCGGCCATGACGAGATTGGTCAACTTGCAATGACCTTCAATAATTTATCGAAAAAAATACAAGATGCACAAGCGACAACAGAAGGGGAACGTCGCAAGCTCTCTTCTGTGCTTGCTCATATGACAGATGGGGTAATTGCAACCGATAAAAAGGGGCGGATAATCTTAATCAATACGCCTGCAATTGACATGCTAGATGTTTCACGTGAAACAGTCCTTGATCAGTCAATTGTTTCCGTCTTAGGGTTAGATGAACAATATACTTTTGAGCAGCTTGTTCACGATATAGATACGGAAATCCTTGATTTTAGTACGCATAAAAAACAATACATTATAAAGGTTAGTTTTTCAGTTATTAAAAAGGAATCAGGCATTATCAATGGTTTAATTGCTGTATTATATGACGTGACCGAGCAAGAAAAGATTGAAAGTGAGAGACGAGAGTTTGTCGCAAATGTTTCACATGAATTACGAACACCATTAACGACAATGCGGAGCTATCTTGAAGCACTAGCAGATGGTGCTTGGGAGGATGAAAAGATTGCGCCTCAGTTTTTACATGTAACGCAAACCGAAACAGAACGGATGATTAGGTTGGTCAATGACTTGCTGAAGTTATCAAAACTAGATAGTAAGGATTATCGTTTATCCAAGGATTTAATTGATTTTACAAAGTACTTCCACCGAATCATTGACCGATTTGAAATGACAAGGAAGCAGCATATCTCCTTTATTCGAAATTTACCTGAGAAGCCCATTTATCTGGAAATCGATCAAGATAAGATGACACAGGTTCTCGATAATATTATTTCAAATGCTTTGAAATATTCACCTGAGGGAGGAACGGTATCCTTTCAAGTGGAAGAATCAAATGATGAAATCGTCGTAAGCGTAAGAGACCAGGGTGTTGGAATACCGAAGGATAACATCAATCGAATTTTTGAGCGATTTTACCGGGTGGACAAAGCACGCACACGTAAATTAGGAGGAACAGGGTTAGGTCTTGCGATTGCCAAGGAGATGGTCGTTGCTCATGGAGGCAGGATTTGGGCTGAAAGTGAAGAAGGGGTAGGTACAACTATTTTCTTTACCCTACCAATCAATGTGAATCAAGATGGTTTAGAGGATGATTGGGATGAAGTATGAATCAATAAAAACAACAATTTTAATTCTCTTAGTGCTTTCTAGCATTGTTCTTACATGGTCTTTGTGGACGTATCAGCCCCAATACGATCACCTAGGAGAAAATGATGACTTAGTAGCGGAAGTAACGACAAATATTACAAAGGACGCCTCCGAAATTATAAGGCCAACTAAAATTCTTTATCATATTGATGGTCAGCATTTTGGGACTTTTAACGAGACGGAACTGAACCGAGTCATGAAAGAACTTAGGTCTTGGGAAATTGATGAGGTCCACAACATTACACATACTGTTCAGGATCAAGGTTTAGCAGACTTCTTAAAGCAAAATGGACAAGTTGAAATATACTTTCCTGATCCGTTTCCGCTAGAGCTTTATAAATCGTTTATTAAAAAAATTAATGATAAGGATCATTCCTTCATTTCGTTTGACCGATTTGTAATTGATGTCAATTCTGAAGAAGATGGCGAAGGGATTGTGTACTTTGTGTCCACCGGTGACAACTTAGTGTATGAGGGCCGTGTCAATAGTAGGCTTACAAGGGAATACCGGAAAAACTTTTATACAACGGCGACGAGATATCCCGAGCAAATTGAATATGAACTATCAGATACGAATTCAGTCTACTTACCGAAGGACACAACAATTGTAGAACGTGTTGACTATTATATTGATGCGATTGAAATTGATACCTTTAAAGATCGCTTATTCACCAATTCAAGTCTTGTTAAGCGGGATGTTCTTACTACAGGTGAAGTTCATACCGATGGAACAAGGTTACTAAGAGCGTATAATAATAAAAAGTATATTGAGTTCATTAATCCAACAAGAATTAGTGGAGAACCAGCACAGACAACAGATTTAATTCAAACTAGCATTGATTTTGTTAATGAACATGTTGGATGGACAGATGATTACCGCTTTTTTAGGTGGAGTAAAGAGAGTCAAACGACAGTTTTTAAACTCTATGTAAAAAATATCCCTGTTTTTAGTCAAAATAAACTAACAGATATTACACAACAATGGGATAACAATGATATAGCGAGATATTTTCATCCATCCATAAACTTACGAATCGATTTGGACTCAATTAAGGTGAGACTACCAAAAGGCGAAAAGGTAATGGAGGAAATTATAAGTAAGCCAAATTTTAATCCTGAATTGCTCGAGTCTGTGACAGTTGCTTATGACCTTGTAGAAAGTGAAGATAATTCCCAGTTTGTTTCACTTCAACCGATTTGGACTTACAGGTATAATGGAAGTTGGAAAAAGGTTGAGATAAAGAATGAGGATTTAGGAGGACATAAAGATGGATTGGAGTAAAACCAAGTCTTTATTTATCGTTACCTTCTTGATTCTCAACATCTTTTTAGGATATCAGCTTGTTCAAAAGAGGGATAGCAGTCAACTCGATTTGCTAAAAGAATTAAGTATTGACGAGAAACTAGCGGAAGAGGAAATCACGTATGAGGCTTTGCCAAAGGAACCGGAGGAATTAAGCTATATAAGTGGGAAAATCAAGGTTTTTACAGAGGAAGATGTTAAAACTCTTAAAAATCAGACCGTTAACATTGATACTGCTGGTATGCTAAAGGCTGAGTTTACAGATCCTATTAAGCTTTCCTTAACAGATCAAATGAAGATCGGACAATTTGTGAAGGAACATATCCTATCGGGGGACAAATATACCGTTTGGGATGTGGATGAAGAGGCTGGCACGGTTGTTTTAATTCAACAATATAAAAATTACAAGGTCTTTGGCCAATCATCGAATATAAGTGGTGTCATCTATTTGTATCTGAATGAGGATCATGAGGTAACGTCCTATGAGCAAACATTAATTCCTGAATTTGAAGAGCATGAGATGGAGGAGTTAATTACGCCTATGGAAACTCTAGAAAACCTTTTTAATAACTTCCATCTCAAATCAGGTAGCCATGTATCTAAGGTGGAAGTTGGGTATTACCCACTTGTCCCATATTCAGAATCACAGTTATTGGCTCCAGCTTGGCATGTTACCATAGACGATGAAACAGATATTTATGTCAATGCCATCGAAGGACAAATTTTAAATAAGATGGAGTGAACGATTATGGGGTTGCATTTTAGTGTGCTTGCAAGCGGGAGCACAGGAAATGCGTTCTATGTTGGAACAGACAAGCATTCCTTGCTTGTAGATGCCGGGTTAAGTGGTAAACAACTAGAACTGTTATTTAAAGAAATCAACAAAGAAATTAAGCATCTTTCCGGAATTCTTGTGACACATGAGCATAGTGACCATATTAAGGGGCTAGGTGTACTGGCTAGAAAGTACAAGCTTCCCATCTATGCAAATGAAAAGACATGGAGTGCGATGGAGCGTAATATTGGAGAAATCCCGACAGAACAGAAGTTTATTTTTCAAATGGGGTCAGTAAAGACATTTGGAAATATGGATGTTGAATCTTTCGGTGTTTCCCATGATGCGGCTGAACCAATGTTTTATGTATTCCACAACGAGGGAAAAAAGGTTGTTTTAATTACGGATACAGGCTATGTCAGTGACCGTATGAAGGGCACCATTGAAAATGCCGATGCGTATGTATTTGAAAGTAACCACGATGTGTCTATGCTTCAGATGGGCCATTATCCCTGGAGTATTAAGCGACGTATTTTAAGTGATGTTGGACATGTATCGAATGAGGATGCAGCGTTAGCTATGTCAGATGTAATTGGGGATAACACGAAACGAATCTACTTGGCGCATCTAAGTAAAGATAATAATTTAAAGGATTTAGCACGTATGTCGGTTAAGCAAACCTTAGAAAGCAAAGGGTATGTTGTCGGGGAACAGTTTGATTTGTATGATACAGATCCAAAGGTACCTACAAAACTAGCTTATGTGTAGAAAGAAGCCCATTTGATTTTGATCAGATGGGCTTTTTTGTGTGCATGTCTAGCTCCAGCGCCTAGCCAGTTTTCCCCTTGAATTGGCTCCAGCGAGTATCTTGCGAAAAGCTCTGCTTTGAGCAGCTCGAGGTCATAAGCCAATCCGTCAAGAAGGATAAAAGGCATCCTTCTCACCGGCTTTTCTTATGCTTGTCGGACTTGCACAGGACAAGGAAGGCTTCGACAGTCATAACATCGCACGAAGAAAATGCAAAGCATTTTCGAGGAAGTGCTGACATCGACGTTTGCCACAGGAAGTGGCAGTAGTTAGTCGATGTTCCACTTTCAAGGCGGTTGCACTTTTCGAAGAAAAACACTTGCCGCGCCCATAATTTTCTAGTAACTTGAAAATAGGATGAAAGTAGGGATGCTATGAAATCTTTTATGTTGCAAGCGGCAGGTTTAATGGTGCTTTGGGTGTTGTTTTTCATTTTTGAAAGGCCAGTTCCAACAGCTTATTCAATTATGATTTGTGCTGTTGTGATGACCTTATATTTTTTCCTGAAAATCACATCAAAGCCAGTCTATTTATATGTTGCGATAACCACACTTCTACTGACGCAAGGAGTTATTGAATCAGGCAATCCATTTACACTTTTATTACTATTGTACGTTGTGTTATTAGCTGCAATTCAACTAGAAAGTCAACCATTTAAAGGACTTGTTGCTTTTACGGTGACCAGTTTATTGGCTTTCTTAATGTGGATGAAAAGTGATTTATCCGTTTATGTCTACTTTCTCTTATTCTACCTTCTTGCCCTTCAAGTGAATGAACTTTGGACGAAGCAAGAGGAACAACGCAACCTTTATGAAGAATTGCTTGGGGAATATCGAAAGTTAAAGAGGGTTGCCCTTGTGGCGGAGGAGGAAGCACGATATCAAGAGAGGACCAAAATTGCAAGGGACATCCATGATTCTGTTGGGCATAAGTTGACAGCATTGTTAATGCAGTTGGAAGTCTTATCAATTAAACAAGGTCCAGAACATTATCAAGATTTAAAGGAATTGGCTAAAGAGAGCTTAGAAGAAACACGTTTTGCAGTACGAACTTTAAAGGACCGGGAACATGAAGGAATTGCAACCATCTTACAGCTATTCAAAAAACTTGAGGCTGAAAGTCATATTATGGTCCAACTGACGACAAAACAAGGAATCTTGTCCGAACAGCTCACAAATGAACAAAGTGTCGTGCTATATAGAGTAATCCAGGAAGGACTTACGAATGCAATGCGCCATGCCCACTCACGTGAAGTTCAGGTGCTGCTTGGAAAAACAGCAGACGGAAATATTGAACTTGTTATGAAAAACCGAATCTATAAGAAGGAGTCATTTAAAGAGGGATTCGGGCTGTCAAATATGCGGAAGCGAGTTGAGGAATTGGAGGGAATGCTATCAGTCTATCAAACGGATGAGGAATTTGTCATTAAAGGTATACTTCCGTTAGCAAAAACGTAAGGGAGGGGAAACGGACATGTGGAATGTGTTAATTGTAGAAGACCAATCGATTGTTAGGCAAGGCTTAAAACTCATGTTGGAGCAAGATGGAAAAATCCGTGTTGTGGCTGAAGCCGAAAATGGAGAAGAAGCAATTAAGAAGATGGAGGCACATGTGATTGATGTGGTATTAATGGATATCCGGATGCCAGTTATGAATGGACTTGAAGCAACTAGAAAGATCAAGGAACGTTGGCCCGATACTAAGATTTTAATCCTCACAACCTTTAATGATGATGAATACGCAATCCAAGCATTAAAATACGGGGCAAATGCTTTTTTACTGAAAACATCAGACCAGAATACACTAATCCATGCGGTTTATAGTTGTTTTCAAGGGGGTCTAACGATTCATGAAGAAGTTGCAGCGAAAGTAATGCCGCGATTATTACACAAGGTTGAGAAGAAACTTGAACTGCCTTTATCTACACGAGAATTAGATATTACAAAATTAGTGGGGGAAGGAAAAACAAATAAGGAAATTGCAGATGATTTATTTCTATCAGTCGGAACGGTAAAAAACCACATCACACAAATCTTGCATAAATTAGAACTTCGGGATCGTACTCAGTTAGCTATTTTTGCAGTGAAAAACGATATTACATAAAAGACAAGGGTTGTCCTAACTTCAGTGGATGACCCTTTTTTCATGCAGATATGACTCAGGTCATGTTTTTAACATAAACAAGTGACGTTAGATAGTGCTGTAAGAAGCCTTGAATGTCTATGATTAATGTATAAAGGAGGCGACGGTATGTTAGAAGTGATTGATTTATCGAAGAAATATAAACAAAAGTATGCTGCACAGGGGATTAATATGTTTTTAGAAAAAGGGGAGATTGTGGGTCTGCTTGGTCCAAATGGAGCAGGAAAATCTACCACCATCTCTATGCTTTCATCTTTGGTTGTTCCAACATCTGGTGATGTGAGGCTATTAAATGAAAGTACAATTAAGAATCCACAGAATATCCGTAAGATTTTAGGAGTGGTTCCTCAAGAAATCGCATTGTACACGGATTTATCGGCTGAAGAAAATTTGCGGTTTTTTGGAGAGATTTATAGGCTAAAAGGTGCTGAGTTAAAAAAGCGGATTGAAGAGGTTCTAGAGCAAATTGGCCTAACTGACCGAAGAAAGGATCTAGTTAAAACATTTTCGGGTGGTATGAAAAGAAGGTTAAATATTGGAGTGGCTTTACTTCATAATCCGGAAATTATTATTATGGACGAGCCAACGGTAGGGATTGACCCGCAATCTCGAAATTATATTTTAGAAGCGGTAAAACGGCTCAATAAGGAACGTGGAATGACCGTATTATATACAAGTCATTACATGGAAGAAGTCGAATTCTTATGTGACCGTATTTATATTATGGATAAAGGTCATATTATCGCCTCAGGTACAAAGGAAGAGTTAAAAAATATCCTTTCCTCTGAAAATACGATTTCTATTCAGGTTGAGCGGGTAAAAGAAGAATTTATTCAATTACTTGAAGCAGATCCAACCATACGTCAAGTAAAGGTGTTGGACCGTAATGTAACAGTAATTGTTCCAAAGGAGTACAATTTGTTTCAAAAAATATCCCAGATCGCTGAGGAAACGAGTACAGCATTGATATCAGTAGAAGTAAAAGCGCCAACACTTGAAGACGTATTTCTTCATCTGACGGGTAGAGCGTTAAGAGATTAGGAGGTGAGAGGATGATAATTCCATTTATAAAAAAAGACTTATTGGTGTTACTAAGGAACCCCCAGGAGTTACTTGTTCTAGTTCTAATGCCGCTTGTCCTTATTGCTATCCTAGGCTTTGCCTTAGGTGGAGTGATGGGGGGAGATGCAGAACCGATCACGGCTAAAGTGGCATTTATTACACATAGTGATGAACAAAAAGAGATAGAGGCATTTATTGAAGAGATAAAGGGACAGGAAATGCCAGAGGAAGCAGAAACAGCACTTATCCAAAGCGCTAATCTACTTCATCCAATTCAGACATTAGTAGATGATGTGTTTGGTAGTAAGGAACTAAAAGAAATTGTGGAACTTGAGGTAGTTAAGGCTGAAAAACTAGATGAAATTAAAAATGATGATCATTACGCTGCTGTGATTGAGATACCAGCGCATTACACATATGATATTCTATCATCTGCCTTACTTGATGAACCTTCATCCGCGACAATTACCCTTTATAAAAATGAAGGAAAACAGATTTCTCCAAAAATAGTGGAGGATATCCTTATGAATTTCCAAAAACAGCTTACTTCCATGACCGTAATAGGGAAAGCTGGAGTTCAGCTAGAAGATATAAAAAGTAAGGAAATTGGAAAAACAGAGACTGTTACCGAGCGTGAACCAATTAATTCATTGCAATATTATTCCGTCGGTATGAGCGTCATGTTTATTATGTTTATTGCCTCTCATATTGGCTCATCTGCCTATCGCGAAAAACAGTTACAGGTGTTCAATCGAATTATTTTATCAAATACGTCAAGATGGTCATATCTAGGTGGCATCTTTTTCTCTGTAATAGTAATTGCGATAATCCAGCAAGCGATTTTATATGGAGTTACTTCTCTCATATTTGGTGTGGTTTGGAAAGATCTTTTCGGGTTTTTCTTAGTGAACCTATCACTATCCTTTGCGATAGGAGGAGTCGGAGCATTGTTGACCGCATTAAACTACCGAATAGACTCAGAAGGCGTATCAAACTTTTTTGGAAATGTAATGGTGTCCATCTTTGCCTTTTTAGGTGGAAGCTTTACACCGATTGCTGAAACTTCTTCTGTTATCGGTATGTTGGGGAATCTTACGCCAAATGGTGCAGGAATGTCCTCCTTATTACAATTGCTTCAAGGTGTGGAGCTATCGGCTATTGCTCATCATCTTTTTTATTTAGTGGGCTTTGGTTTGATAATGCTGACTGCAGCTGTTTTTAGCTTTCCGAAAAGAGGTGATGCCATATGATAAGTATTTTACAGGCAAAGTTTAAATTATTTTTAAGAAAGCCAATGCTTATGATTGGCATGACCGTAATGAGTATTGTGTTTGCTTTGTTATTAGGTGCCGCAAATTATTCAAATATTAAAGTACCTATTTATACAGATATTGAAAATATTGAAGAAACGGGATTATGGAAAGAACTAAATAAGACAGAGGCGTTTGAATTTATACGAATGACTGAAGATGAGGCAAAGAAAATGGTCAGTGAAGGTGATGCAGAGGCTGCTGTGAAGCTAGAAAAGGAATCTTACACAATTGTCATTGTGACGGAGACTTCAAACCTTCATATAATAGAAAGCTATCTTCAGACTTTTTATAGCGATATTTTAATGGAAGAGAAGATTAAAGAGGCAACAGCAACAAATTCTTATATCGACTCAGATGCCATTATTGAAGAATTAAACGAAAAGGAAGAGAACCCGTTATTTAAGATTCAAGCTGCGTCATTTCGTAGCGATGATGCTGTGATTATTGATAACCAACTGCAGACGATTTTTGGATTTACCTTGTTTTTTGTCATTTACACCATCTCTTATAATGTTCACAACATCTTACAAGAGAGAACATGGGGAGTTTGGGACCGCATGATTTTATCCCCTTTAAAGAAATGGGAGATGTACGCCGGCAATTTAGTTTATAGTTTCCTAATGGGATATTTTCAGGTTGCACTTATCTTTATAGTGTTCCGGTATGCCGTCGGGGTAGACTTTTACGGGGGATTTGGAAAAACATTAATTGTGTTAATCCCATACGTGTTCTCAATTGTCGCACTATCGTTATTTTTAGTCAGCGTTGTTAAAAGCACTCAACAATTCAACGCGATTATTTCACTGATATCAGTATGCTTATCGATGCTGGGTGGGGCTTATTGGCCATTAGAAATTGTAAGCTCAGACTTCTTGTTAAAGGTGTCAGACTTTGTGCCAATTAAACATGCGATGGAAGGCTTAAAAGCCGCCACCATTTATGGAGCACCAATGAGTGAATTACTATATCCAATCAGTATTCTGACGTTAATGGGAGTCGTGTTAATCGGGATCGGAATCAATTTAATGGAACGGAAAAGCGCTTAAAGAAAAAGGCAGGGGCAAGTGGCTCCTGTCTTTTGTCGTTGTGGGACAAAATCATGAATTGCATAAAATATGGGTAAAATTAATAGAAAGAGTGTAAAAAGGAGAAATCATGTAATGGGGTACTATGATCAGGATTATCTAAACCAAAGGCAACAAAGAAGGAAAGGGAACCGAGGCAGTTGGTTTTTCTCAGCGTTAGTCGGTGCTGTTATTGGGGCACTCCTTGTAATAGCTCTTTTACCGACCTTATCCAAGTATCATTTACTTCCAAGTGAAGAGAATGCGACCCCTGAAGAGGTAAATGGGCTTGATGAGGTGGAGGAAAAAGCACCAGTAACAGGAGAAAGTGTCCAACAAAATATCAACGTGAACGTAACTACCGAGATTACCAGTGCGGTCAATAAAGTAAGTGAGGCTGTTGTAGGTATTGTCAATCTACAACAAACGAATTTCTGGACAGAGGAATCGATGACAGCGGGAACGGGATCTGGCGTTATCTATAAAAAAGGGGACGGTAAAGCTTTTGTCGTCACAAACCATCATGTAATTGAAGGCGCTTCGGATATTGAGGTAAGTCTTAGTGATGGGGCAAGGGTGAAGGGAAGAGTGCTTGGAAGTGATATTTGGACGGATTTGGCTGTAATCGAGATTGATGGAAGCCATATTAAAAAGGTTGCTCAATTTGGAAATTCCGATAACATTAATCTTGGTGAACCTGTCATTGCGATTGGAAACCCGTTGGGACTTGAGTTTTCTGGGTCAGTCACACAAGGAATTATTTCAGGCTTAAATCGGACGATTCCTGTTGATATTAATCAGGATGGAGTACCTGATTGGAATGCTGATGTCATGCAAACAGATGCTGCGATTAATCCAGGAAATAGTGGAGGAGCGCTTGTAAATATCAAGGGAGAAGTAATAGGAATTAATTCCATGAAAATTGCACAGGAGGCCGTTGAAGGAATTGGCCTTTCGATTCCAATTACGAGTGCAAAGCCGATTATTGAAGATCTTGAAGTGTATGGTGAGGTTAATCGTCCTTTTTTAGGAGTTGGACAACTTAAGAGTTTAAGTGAAATTTCCTCCTATCATCGAATGCAAACCTTACATCTTCCAAATGACGTAACAGAGGGAGTGGCAGTTTTAGAAGTACTGCGAAATACACCCGCATCACAAGCAGGATTAAGGGAACTTGATGTGATTGTAGAACTAGATGGTGAAAGAATCACCTCACTAATTGAGTTGCGAAAGCATTTATATAATGAAAAATCAGTAGGAGACACAATGGAGGTCACATTCTACCGAGGCGGAGAAAAACAAAAGGCGACAGTACGATTGGCAAGAGAATCATTGTAGAGAAAACAGGGGAGAGAAACTTCCCCTGTTTTTTGTGGATAAGATTATATGCTAAAATGGGTAAGATAAAACATGTGGATAAGAAAAAAAGATAAAGTTATACCCATAATTCGCAGTCGGATGTGGGTAAGTTTGATGGAGGACAAAAAAATGATTAAATGTTGTGAAGAACATATTGAATTAGCATTGGACATCGTGGTTGATGAACATGAGGTAGCGCCGATTTTGACGAAAATTGAAGACGAAAACTTATCAACAACCTGTGAATTTTGTCAAAATAAGGCGGTATATGTTGTAGGGAACTAATATTCTCATACAAGATGTGGATAGAAAATGTGGATATGTGGATAACTTCTGTGGATAGTGTGTTTGTAAAATGTGAGCGAAGTGGGGATAAGTGTGAACATCACAATCGTAACAATAGGCAAGTTAAAAGAGAAATATTTGATCCAAGGGATCAACGAATACTTAAAACGATTAACGGCCTATGCCAAGATTGACATAATTGAACTTGCTGATGAAAAGGCGCCGGAAAATTTGAGTGAGTCAGAAATGGAGCAAGTAAAACAAAAAGAGGGAGAGCGGATACTTTCAAAAGTATCGGATGACACTCATGTGATTGCTTTGGCAATTGAAGGAAAGATGAAATCATCCGAACAGCTGGCAGCCGATCTTGAAAACCTAGCAACCTATGGAAAAAGCAAAGTTGCCTTTGTCATCGGTGGTTCTCTTGGCCTGAGCAAGGACGTAATGAAGCGAGCAAATGGTACATTGTCTTTTTCAAAGATGACCTTTCCGCATCAATTAATGAGACTGATATTAGTGGAGCAGGTGTATAGAGCGTTTCGGATCATTAGGAATGAGCCGTACCACAAGTAAATGAGGTTTTTATAACAGATTAATTTTTTAAAAAAAGGAGGTGTCTCAGCCACTAATTGAGATTCCTCCTTTTTTTGTTCATATTCAGTTCATAAAAGGCGTCTATAATCCAATAGTAATCGAAAGATGAGTGATTACAAAAGTAGCTATAGTTAAGGTTTATTACAGGGAGGGTCACATGAGAAATAAGGATAGTATGAACTTAACAAATGTGAAGTATGCAGTGGAGGCTAAAGGGTTGATTAAAACTTTTGGCGATCATCGAGCAGTTGACGGGGTGGATTTGGTAGTGCCGACTGGTTCCATTTACGGTGTATTGGGACCAAATGGCGCAGGCAAGACGACAACGATTCGAATGCTGGCAACATTACTCAGAGCTGATTCGGGATCAGCAAAGATTTTTGGATATGATGTAGTGAAGGATTCACAAATAGTCCGTCAGTTAATTGGCGTTACGGGCCAGTATGCTTCAGTGGATGAGTCACTAAGTGCAACAGAGAACCTCATCATTTTCTCTCGATTACTGGGGCTTAGTCGTATGGAGGCAAAACGTAAAACAAATGAGTTACTTGAGGAATTTGGATTAATGGATGCTGCCAAACGTCCATTGAAAAATTTCTCAGGGGGAATGCGTAGACGACTGGATTTAGCCGCAAGTTTAATTGCACAACCACCACTCATTTTCCTAGACGAACCGACTACAGGACTAGACCCGCGAACACGTAATCAAATGTGGGATACAATTCGCCGGTTAGTAAAATCTGGGTCAACCGTGTTGTTAACGACTCAGTATCTACAAGAAGCAGATGAACTAGCAGATCGAATTGCTGTCATCGATCATGGAAGTGTAGTTGCAGAAGGTACTGTCAATGAACTAAAAGAATCGATTGGAACTTCCTCTTTGCATTTAAGTATTCAACATACTCAGGATATCCCAAATGCTCGAATAATTGTGGAACAAGTTTTACACGTACAATCAGCAGTATCACCAGAAGGAGGTATGATTACTGCACCTATGGCAGCTGCGGATAGAGTTACGGATCTGTTAGTCGCTCTTCGGGAAGCAGACATCAAATTGGCTGAGCTAAGTGTGCAGAAACCATCTTTAGATGAGGTCTTTTTGAACATTACAGCTGAAGGCAATAAAAACAGCCAAGCTAATCTAAATCAGAAAAAGAAGGGGGATATTCTATGAAGAAACAATCAACTATGTCCATTTCCAATATTCAGCTACGGAATAAAGCTAGCTTCAAACAGGCAGTGCGAAATTCATTCACTATGGCTTATCGTGGGTTACTGAAAGTCCGTCGAACACCGGAACAACTATTTGATGTTACATTCCAGCCGATTATTTTTACGCTAATGTTTACCTATATTTTTGGTGGGGCGATTGCCGGCAATGTGCAAAATTATTTGCCTATTATTATCCCAGGGATTCTTGTTCAGACGGTAATCACGACTTCAATCGTCACAGGTACGCAATTACGAGAGGATATGGATAAAGGGGTATTTGACCGCTTTAAGTCATTACCGATTGCCAGGATTGCACCGTTAGCAGGAGCTTTGCTTGCGGATACAATCCGTTATACAATTGCAACAGTACTTACATTTTCAATGGGATTTATCTTAGGCTATCGTCCTGAGGGAGGACTAGGTGCTGTTATTATTGCTGGACTACTTGTCATTGCGTGTTCATGGGCAATTAGTTGGATCTTCGCCTTTTTTGGAGTGATTGCTCGTTCTGCTTCGAGTGTACAAGGGATTTCGATGTTAGTCCTCTTTCCATTAACCTTTCTTTCGAATGCATTTGTTCCAGCGGATACAATGCCGAACTGGTTACAATGGTTCGTGAATATTAATCCAATTTCCCATCTCGTCACGGCCGTCAGAGATTTGACGAATTCTGGAACCCTGGGCTGGGATCTCGCTATTTCACTTACTGGGGCTGCTATAATTGTAGCAGTTTTTGCACCAATTACAGTTCGAGCCTACATGCGTCGTGCGTAGTAAATAATGCTCGAAATATTGTAGTATAAAAAGACACTGATGGAATCGTAGTGGCATTGGAGGTTCCTTTCAATTTTATAAAAGGATTGATTCTATGGCAAAAATATTAGTGGTAGATGATGATTCACATATTAGAGAATTAATTTGTGTCATTCTTTCGAAAGAAGGGTTCTCCATTGAAGAAGCAACCGATGGTAAGGATGCACTTTCATTACTGGAAGCAGAAAGAATTGATTTGATTATTCTCGATATTATGATGCCAAATATGGACGGATGGTCATTTTGCAAGGAGATTCGAAGGTATTACTCGGATACTCTTCCTATACTAATGTTAACGGCAAAAGGGGAAACGGCACAAAAAGTAAAAGGCTTTAATCTCGGTGCTGATGATTATTTGGTCAAACCTTTTGATGTAGCTGAGCTAGTGGCACGAGTAAAAGTTCTACTTAAACGGTATCAAGTGACCTTGGCCAATCAAATTACGATTGGAAATGTGGTCATTGATCGTTCATCCTATTCCGTTTTGGTAGGGGCGGAGCGGATTACCTTGCCATTGAAAGAATTTGAACTATTGTTTAAGCTCGCCACCCATCAGCAAAAAACGTTTTCAAGAGAACAATTAATCGAGGATATTTGGGGCTTTGATTATCAGGGAGATGAACGAACGGTTGATGTTCATATTAAACGGCTACGCCAACGGTTTTCACAAGAAGATTGCCCATTCAAAATCACAACAATTCGTGGTTTAGGATATCGTCTGGAGGTAGTAGGTTGAAGAGACTTAACTATGTAAAGCGAATCGGTGGAATTCTTGCGGTTGTGGGAAGTCTTTTATTGGCGTGGTCCTGTGCGTACTGGCTGACGACAAAATTATTTAAGAAAATCCAATATGTTCCTAATGAATATCTTAGCCTGCTCATTAACTCGTTCGTGGGCTTTACCTTGTTTTTTTGCCTAATGTTGTTACTAACAAGAAATCCATGGGTTAGATCTAAACAAAATCAATACTTACATCCGATCTTACAAGCCATGAAGATGATTTCAGAAGGAAACTTTAATGTGGATCTTTCATTTTATTCAAACCAGTTTCGCGAACAGGATAAGCATCATCCCTATTATCAAATTGTGGAAAACATTAAATTAATGGCAACGAAACTGGGAGAAGTGGAGGAAATGCGACAAGAGTTTATCTCGAATGTTTCCCATGAAATTCAATCTCCCCTTACTTCTATCATTGGCTTTGCCCATGCATTAAAGAATGAAGACTTGGAACCGGAGGAACGCAGACATTACCTAGAGATTATTGAGACGGAGTGCATTCGACTTTCCAAATTAAGCGAAAATCTTCTGAAACTCACCTCTTTAGAGTCCGAGCATCTATCACTTGATCGAAAAAGTTATCGGCTTGATTATCAACTTCGCCGGAATATACTGGCGAACGAACCTCAGTGGACAGAGAAAAAAATTAACATGGATATTTCACTTGATCACCTGACAATTACAGCGGATGAAGAGCTCATGGACCAAGTATGGATTAATTTACTTCATAATAGTATAAAATTTACGCCACAAGGAGGTACCATATCAGTCGTTGCATGTAAATCAGGAGAAGACAGCATCATCGTTAAAATCCGGGATACAGGAATAGGCATGGAAAAAGATTCACTCATGCATATCTTTGAACGTTTTTATAAGGCAGATCAATCTAGAAATCGGATAGCCGGAGGAAATGGGCTCGGTCTTTCCATCGTCAAAAAAATAATTGATTTGCATGAAGGTGATATTAGAGTACAGAGCGAGTTCGGGGTAGGAACAGAGTTTACTGTTACCTTGATTGGAGATTCTTGGGAGAAGTATAAAGTTAATTAAAGGGACTTGAATTTGTCAAATCAGTCCCTTTGAATGTGCTATTATTAAGCATGATTTGATTACTGTGTCCGACCTTCTTTTAATGTATTGACTGCTTTCTCAATCCGACGCTGGCGAGTCTCAGCTGTCTTAGCACCCTCAATCGAAAGAACAAATCTCCGTTTGTTGCTGTAGGATAAACCGTCGAAAAAGTGTTTTGCTTCAGTCTCTTGCTCAAGTGCTTCTGAGAAATCTGCAGGCACAACAAGTTCCCGAGGCTTAGTGTCTAGTTCAATGTCAACATCAACTTCGTCACCTGCTCCGACACCAGCACCTTTCCGATGCTCTGCACTGAGTGGAATCATGAATTGTCCCCCCATTGAACCAATCGTACTATTGTAGCTGTATTCTCCGATTGTAACGATTACTGCCGGTTTCTTGCTAGACCCGAGGCTTGCTACAACATCCTCCGGAACTGGAATACCTGTTGCGGTTTTTCTGCTTAGTTGGATAGTTGCTCGAAATCTCATAAAAAATTCCTCCCTTTAATTATCAATTTTTATTGTTACCCATTAATCTATTAGAAACTCTTTAACACCGGAGAAAGAACTTCCGGTTTTACAATGTATGAGCGGTCGAAGATTGTAGCTATAAATTCCTCAATCGTTTCAAGGGTATGTTATCCTTCTTTTCCAACTTGTTTCCAAAATTTAATAAGAAATAGTAAAAAGTACTATGGTAATATATGTACTGTACTATTACGAAAGAATTTAGAGTGCAAAAGTGGTCATTAGACCATAATAGTTGGAAATTAAGGAGTTTAGGGAATGAAGTATAGATGGAGAATATTATCAATTTCTATTTTGATTATTACCACAACAATTTTTAAAATAAATGTTTATTTATCACTAGGGTATTTGCCACCCATTGAATGGATTTTGACATTCATTTCTATATTCCCTGTGTGGTGGGTTGGTTTACAAGTTGATAAAGCGAAATATTATGCTAAGGAATTGGAGAGAAAGGATAAAGAAATCGTCGAACTTTTTGATAGTGTTGATGCTGTGATTTATTCAATTAATCTTCGAACGAACCACACGATGGTATCAAAGAAAATTAGTGAGTTATATGGATATGAAGCTCATGAATTTAGAAAAAACCCGAATTTATGGAAAGAACATATTTATAACGAAGACATGGACATTGTAAAAGAAATAGAGCGAAAAGTCTACAACGGGGAAAGTGGATTAGGTGAATATCGAATTCATCTCCCAAATGGTGAATTAAAGTGGATTCAAAAGCGTGTTACGCCCATATTGGACTCGCATGGAACACTTGTAAAGTTGAATGGAATTGATATTGATATTGATAAGCGTAAAAAAGTAGAAGAATTACTTAAATTTAGCCAAGAACAAAATCATAAACTATTAGAAAAACGTTTGGAAGAAACCGAACAACGGTTTAAGTCATTATTTGTTCATAATTCCGATGCCATTTTTACATTTAATTTAGAGGGGAAATTAATTGAGGCTAACGAAGCTGCAGAGGAACTATTAGGTTACTCTATTGAGAGTCTCAAAGAAAAGGAGTGGGAAGCTGTCTTTGTTCCAAAATACATAGATTTGCACAGGAAATATTTTCAATATGTAAATGAAGGAACACAACAGGAATGTACGGTATCGATGATTCATGAGGATGGCAGTGAAAGAGTCGTTAATTTAAGAATGATTCCAATTATTATCGATAATCAGCTAATTGGTATTTATGAAATTGCAAAAGATATGACAGAAGCCATATTAACTGAGGAAATGATAAGAAGGTCTGATAAATTATCAGTTGTCGGTCAACTAGCTGCAGGAGTAGCTCATGAAATTAGAAATCCATTAACAACACTTAAAGGGTTTGTTCAATTATATAAGTCGAACATTGATAAACAGTATGTAGATGTTATGTTAACCGAGTTAGATCGGATTAACCTTATAGTCAGTGAATTTCTTATTCTTTCAAAACCACAAGCAACAAAGTATGAGTATATAGATATTAAACAGCTATTACAGAGTAGTATTTCATTACTGATGCCACAGGCATTATTAAAAAATATACAATTCCAACTTGAATTTGATAAAGAAATACCATGCATACAGTGTGAACAAAATCAATTAAAGCAAGTATTTATTAATATTGTAAAAAATGCGATTGAAGCAATGCCTCAAGGCGGAAGCATTCATGTAATCGTACAGGTTGAAAATAATGAGATGGTCAATATCCAAATTATAGATGAAGGAATAGGGATAGAAGAGGAGAAAATTCCTAATTTAGGAGAACCCTTCTTCTCGACAAAAGAAAATGGCACAGGATTAGGATTAATGGTAAGCTTTCGAATTATTGAAAATCATGGTGGAACGATGAATATATCTAGTCAGATAAACAAGGGTACCACCATTAATATTAACTTACCTATTACTCCTTCTCTTCAACAAGTATAAGGTATTAATCTTGAACCGTACTCGCCAGCTTTTAGTGAGAAAAATGAAGCTATGAAACAATGGGTGTTGTTGCGAAGTAGAAGTGGTGTAATTCATCTCTCGGACAAAAAATAGATTATGAGGCGGCTGATAACTTGAAAGCAAGAGCTAAATATCAAACTTGGATACGAATTCGTAAGCTACTGATATTCTTGGTTATTTCAGTCATCCTCCTTATAGTTACATTATTACCTATTAATTTATATCTTCGAGTTCTGTCAGGGTTCTTATCGTTGCCTTTTATTTATATAGCGTTTTTACTTTCTTATTCTGTTTATCAATTTGCAACATTTGGGGGTAATTATCAGTCAAAAATTCATGATCTAATCGTTGCCAAAGTGATTTGGGATGGAGAAGGAAAAATACTTGATATTGGTACGGGAAACGGCTCATTGATTATTAAATTGGCAAAGACCTTTCCTAATTCTGTTTTAACTGGAATTGATTATTGGGGTGAGAATTGGGAATATTCGAAAGCCCAATGCCAACAAAATGCTGAAATAGAAGGAGTCAATGAGAGGATTCATTTTTTGAAAGCAAGTGCTTCAGAACTCCCTTTTAATGATGATGAATTTGATATAGTTGTAAGTTGTTTAACATTTCATGAAGTAAAAGATAGAAGAGATAAAACTGAAGTTATTAAAGAGGCATTAAGAGTATTAAAACCAGGTGGCGTATTTGTTTTCTTAGATTTATTTATGGATGAAAATATATTTGGTGATGAAAAAGAGCTCATAAATAACATAAAGAAACATGGCATATCCGAATTGAATAGTTCCAAACTTGCTGAAGAAATTAAATTGCCTAAGCTCTTATTGGGTAAAAAGGTTTTAGGAAATGCAATGATTTTCGATGGACGGAAGTAACTGTAAATAAATTTACTTGTAAATTTATAAATACCAAAACATGGTGCTGTTTACTGAGGTCTGTGGCATGGCCTTAATAGTGTTTTAAGTATAATAGGAGCGGTAAATTTGTACCAAAAAAACACATTGAACTGGGGATTCAATGTGTTTTTCAGTAGTTTCTGAAATTATTTACTCAGGCTTGACGACGATAAATTCGTCAATAGTTTCTGGGGTATGTTTACCTTCTTTTCCTTGGAAAAGGTCAATATTAACGGTTACATCCATGCATCCAAGATATTTGCCATTTTCATCACGTACTGCCATGAATTTTTGATAGATTTGACCAGTTTCTTCACCTGAACGTTTAGGGAACCAAAATTCCCATTCATCGCGCGTTCCGGATCTGAAATCATTCAATAATTTCTCAACGTGGTGAGCGACTTTCGGATGAAGCTCAAGCACATGGCGGCCAATCGCCTCTTTACGACGACGATGCACCCGGTCAGGGTTATTTGAATACCAGCGGAAAATATCGTCCGCATCGCAAAAACCCATTTCAAATGGTAAAAGATTAATAATTGAATCCAAAGTGCTTGCTTTAATCGCACCAGTTTCAAAATTAATGACAGCTTCAGGACTTATTAATTCAGACAATTTTTCAGCAGACATAGAAAAACCTCCTATAAATAATCTCTGTTGATGAGAAGAATAAAATAATCTAAGAATTAGTGAGGAAAAAATCGGACACTTCTGAGTGCTTATTATCTAACCTCAATATTAATATAGCATTATTATAGATAGCGTAATGTGATTCATCTCACAGAAGATGCTTTTGATTATTCCTTGATATAGAGGGATTGAAAGCTCTTATTAGAAAGAGGCGGAAAAGTGGGATAGTGTCTGAAGTCATGCTAACTTCGGACAAGGAAGAGGCGGAAAGGTGGGGGTGTGTGAAGCTGTGCTAACTTCGGACAAGGAGTCGCAGAAAGGGTGCGATTGTGTCCGAAGTCGTGCTAACTTCGGACAAGGAAGAGGCAGAAAAGCGGGATAGTGTCCGAAGTCGTGTTAACTTCGGACAAAGAGTTGCAGAAAGGGCAGGATAGAGTCCGAAGCAATGTTAACTTCGGACAAGGAAGGTTCGGAAAAGCAGGCTAGTGTCCGAAGTCGTGTCAACTTCGGACAAGGAAGGTTCGGAAAAGCAGGCTAGTGTCCGAAGTCGTGTCAACTTCGGACAAGGAAGAGTCGGAAAAGCAGGAAAGTGTCTGAAGTCGTGCTAACTTCAGACAAGGAAGAGTCGGAAAAGCAGGAAAGTGTCTGAAGTCGTGTCAACTTCGGACAAGGAGTCGCAGAAAAGGCAGGAAAGTGTATGAAGTCGTTCTAACTTCGGACAGGGAAGAAGCGGAAAAGCAGGAAAGTGTCTGAAGTCGTTCTAACTTCGGACAAGGAAGAGTCGGAAAAGCGGGGGTATGTCCGAAGCCGTGCTAACTTCGGACAAAGTAGAGACGGAAAAGCGGGGGTATGTCCGAAGCCGTTCTAACTTCGGACAAAGAGTCGCAGAAAAGGTGCGGTTGTGTCCGAAGTCGTGCTAACTTCAGACAAGGAGTCGCAGAAAAGGTGCGGTTGTGTCCGAAGTCGTGCTAACTTCAGACAAGGAGTCGCAGAAAAGGTGCGGTTGTGTCCGAAGCCGAGTCAACTTCAGACAAGGAGTCACTGGAAAAGCAGGAAAGTGTCCGAAGCCGTTCTAACTTCGGACAAAGAGTCGCAGAAAAGGTGCGGTTGTGTCCGAAGTCGTGCTAACTTCGGACAGGAAGTCGTCGAAAAAGCAAGGTTGTGTCCAAAGAAATAGGGTCTTTATAAGAACAAAAATTATATATAATAGGAATCACTTGTCTTTCCAACTGCTTTAAAGTTTTTATTTAATACCCTGCAAAATGTCCTCTTGGTTAAATCAACATTGCACCATTCAAAAATATTCGAAGTCGTAATCTTCCGTTCAGGAAATAGCAACTGAAATTCCTTAACATTCCGTAGAATGGCATCTTCTATGGTTTCATGGCCTTCACACTTATCACAAATAAATGTATGGTTTCGTAATGTAACTTGAAAGGAACTACAGTATTTACAATAAACTTTCTTTTTTAGATGTTCATATTGGTAGTTTGGTACCTTTGAATATGGATTTTTAGTTTGATGTAATGAAATTAATTGTTTAGCCAATTTTTCATGCCCCTCATTCAACTTAGATGGTGTATTATTTATATTTCTAAAAAAACGGTCAACCTGATTGGGAAGAATAATAGGGTAGTCTATTTGCGTGTTGTATAAAGTGAACTCGGGGTTAATAAAAATAACAAAGGCTTCAACGAGGTAATTGAGCTTAAGGTCCCGGAGTAGTTGACGGAATTGTGAAGTACATTTGTTTAATTGTTCGATTGGATTCTTATATTCGCGACCGGTCTTAATTGCGTAAAATCTATCCTTTTCTATGCAGAAGTCACCTTCAAAATTTTTCACATCTAAGAGTCGAATTCCTTCCTGTGAAATAAATGTTGAATCAATTTGAAAATAGGAATTGTTGATTTTTAGCATCAAGTCATTGATAATATATCTTTCTTCTTGAAGACTTTCTGCCTTCTGATCAAATTTGGTCTCACCTTCATAACCCTTTTCTAGGTTGAAAAAATGAAATTTTTCTTCTTGTGTTAACTCCATCCGCGTGTTTAAAGATCGCATTTTCAGTAACTCTTCAGATTCTGCTCTTTCCTTAAGTATCATAAGCCACAGCCTTTCAAAATCCATAAGTCTTTTTTTATAAAAAAGTAAACATACGAATTTTATTTTATATATATAAAAGTGGATTCTAGCCTGCATTTAATTTTAGAGAATCAGAACCTGTCAACTCATAACTGGAGCGACAGGCACAAATCTTACTTCTTGAAAAAATTCACTCCATCGTTGGTTTTCAGACCTTCATGTTTTATCGAGACAGGATATTCAAGTCTTTCTCCTTTAGACGGATAAATCCCATGAGTGTGATACCAGTGCCACGTTTGATCTCCGTTTTTATTGCAAATAATTCCGCTCATTTTAATGCCAGGTGAAATGATCTCATAGGGGAGACCTTTGACGTAATAGGTACAATTCGTTTTTGTTTCTGTCAAAACAACTCTTTCTCCAATAATGCTTGTTACTTTAAACGAACTATCAACTTGATTAGTAAATTGGTTAAATTTCTGCTTTAGTCGGTCTATATCTTGATCAAGATTCCAGTCATCATGATGAATTCGAGGGAAGTCTATTAAAAAAATCCGGTTTATTATTCGTTCACAGATTTTTAATTCAGGAAAAGCTTCTGATGAGTATTGCTCGACTGCTGGATACCATGACGTGCCATTACGCTTGTCTAGCCAACGGACGAATTTTTTTAATTGGTAAAGGAAATCTTCTACGTCTTGTTCGTTAGGTGAAAGTTTGATGTGGTCAGGATAAAAGGAATAAATGAGGACTTCCCAAAAGGAGGACGAACATTGTTTCCAAGAGGGTGGACAATCATCATCTAAATAGTTGGTCATGAAATTTGAAATGACACGAAGAAACTCATTGCGTTTTTTATCAGAGGGTTTTTCTTTCTTGTAGGAAATAAAGTCTTTTCCATAATATTCAAAGAGACCACGATACCTCATCTCAAATTCAGAACTAAAAGCTAAATCTCTCAACAATTGCTGACGTTCTGCAGGGTTTGCAAATTCGTATGTTCTAACACTTACTTGCGGGCCATTTTTGTTCCGAAAATATTTGGATTTAAATCGGTTAGACATAAAAAGAATCAACTCACTTTCAAAATTTTAGTTTATTAAGTTTTTAAAATGAAGAAACAATGATATAGGTCATGCCCCATTACTCTTTCATTGTAATGAGTAAGAATTTCTTTCGCAATAATTATTTACAAAAAATTACATTTAACTATATGCATGGTGAATATAGTATGGACAGAGGTATTTAATGAGAATCAAGGTATCGAGTTAAGAAATAGTGGGGAGGAGGTTGGTGTGGAACTTTACCATAAACAGAAAAAAGCGTCTATGTTAAGACGCTTTTTATCTGTTTAAGTCTTGTATTCCAGGGCTATGTTCATTAGGCATCTCAGGTAGAACAGGTACTGGGTAGCCATCTGGTGGTGGAACTACTGAGAGAGTACCGTCATTTCTACTTGGGGACTCACCTTGGAAAATTTGTCCGATTAATGTTTCATCTAATCTAAAGTTAAATTGTGCATTATGGAAGCCCATTTCTACATACTTTCTACATTCTGGATATTTGTTAATATCATAATTTGGTACTGGGAAAATTTTTGCCCAATCTACACCTAGAGTTTCTAGAGCCTTAGCAAATGCATTTTGATGAGCATTATCACGTACAATTAAGAAAGCTAATGTTTCTCTAAAAGTTTTATTCGAACTCATTTCATATATTCTTGTCTTTTGGAGTACACCTGTTGATTCCAAAACGACATTATCGAGTAAATCACTAATCAAGTTTCCATGGCTATAAACATAGTTTCCATTCCAGGGATTACCTGCAGCATCAACAGGAAGCGAGCTTTGTGCCCCCATTATAAAGTGATGCGGATTTGCATGTTTGATTGCCTCCTCTAAAGGGGCCCCTGTACTACCACCGGATCCAACGGCTTCTTCTCCAGAGCCATTTAATAATTGATTAATCGTCGTTTGAACAAGTTCCACATGGCTTATTTCCTCTAGGAAAACACCTCTAATTAGGTCGCGGTACTGTTTTTGGTTTCCCCGGAAATTTGAACTTTGGAAAAAGAACTGCATCATTGTTCTCATTTCTCCAAACCTACCACCAAGTGTTTCTTGAAGTACTTTGGCTGCAGCGGGATCAGGTTTGTCTGGAACAATAATATTAATCAAATCTTCTCTATAAAAGTACATGATTTACCTCCTAACATATTCCTTGTTATTACGAAGTTAATGTTTGTTTAATTTATAGATAATATTCTAATTTACGAAATATGAAAGGAGGAGGTAATCATGAAAGATTAATAATAGACTTTATCTGTTGATTAAAAAAACAGAAAAACAATTCAATAGGGCTACATTCACCTGGTTTGCCCCCCAAAAGGCAATTCCTAAAGAAGCACGGACCATTGCAGTAAGTGACCTATTAGATGCAATGGCTTAGACTGCTCATATCGCAAAGCTTTAACGGCACAAATTGGCATAAATGAATGAAAAAGATTAGCATGGAACCCACTAGGATAAAAAAGTGTATTTAAGGATGTATTAAAAGAAGAAAAGCGAATATAAAAGGGGATCTTTGTTTTTGTTTCAAAAAAAAGCAGAGAAGAGTATTTATAAACTCTCTCTGCCAATTACATTATTCAGAAACCTTCTTAGCCCACTTTAATGTAGGATAACGGTTTACATAGTATGCAATATCTTCAAATTTTTCTGATACAAGGTAGTTATTTGTATAGAAATACACCGGCATAAACGGCATGTCTGTCATAAGAATTTCTTCAGCGTCGTGAAGAAGGTCAAAACGTTTCTTACTATCTTGTTCAACCTTGGCTTGTGCCATTACGCTATCGAACTCTTCATTTACCCATCCAGTACGGTTATTCGGGCTATCCCCTAAATAGTAGTCTAGGTTAACAACTGGATCTACGAATATTCCAATCCAACCCATACGCGCCATTTGATAGTTATGTTGCTTAGTTGTGTCTAAGTAAGTACCCCACTCTTGGTTACCAAGCTTAATATCTACCCCAAGGTTCTTTTTCAACATTTCTTGAACTGCCTCAGCAGTCTTTTTGTGATTCTCATCTGTGTTATAGAGCAACGTTACTTCCGGTAGTTCTGTCCAGCCTTCTTCAGCCATACCTTCAGCTAAAAGCTTTTTAGCTTCTTCATAGTTTTCTTCAAAATAGTCCCCACCAGTTTCACGGAATTCACCGTCTGGCGTTTCTGCTCCAGTTGGTACCATTGCGTATGCTGGAGTTTCTCCTGCTTTTGTAATATTCTTTGTTAACGCATCTCGGTCAATTCCCATTGCAAATGCTCTACGTACTTTTGCATTATTAAAAGGTTCTTTCTCGACGTTAAACATATACATGTAAGTTCCATAGTAAGGGACTTCCTTATACTCTGGATTATTTCTTTCAGCATCAATTGAATCAGTAGGTAATGTCATAACTAAATCAAGTTCTTTAGTTTTGAACATTTGGTAGAATGTTGTTGCTTCTCCAACCATTTTGAATGTGACTTTTTCTAGATTTACAACGTCTTGTGCATAATACTCTTTGTTTTTCTCAATAACTACTTGGCTATCATGTTGCCATTCAGTCATTTTAAATGGACCATTACTAATATAGCCTTCAGCTTCAGCTGCCCAGTTTTTGTTCGATTCAACAAGGTCCTTTTTAACAGGATAGAATGTCCATAATGTTAACAAACTATCAAAATAACCAAGAGGGCTTGTTAGTTCAACTTCGAATGTACGGTCATCAACTGCTTTTATACCAACGTCTTCGACTGTTCCATTCCCTTTGTTATACTCTTCTGCACCTTTTATGTAATACAAGTAAAATGCAAAAGAACTTCCTGTTTCAGGATTCAGCACACGCTCCCACGCATATTCAAAGTCTTGCGCAGTTACTTGTGAGCCATCAGACCATTTTGCATCCTCACGTAGAGTGAAAGTGTATGTTTTCCCATCATCAGAAACCTTTACATCTTCAGCAACACCTAGGACTGGATTTCCATCCTTATCACGGGTATATAAGCCTTCAAAAATATGATCTAATACCCATCCAGAAGGAACATCAGTTGCCATTGCTGGGTCAATCGCAGGTGGCTCAGTTTTGATATTAACTACCATTTCCTGTTTTACATCTGCGGAACTTTTTCCATCTGATTCATTTCCAGTAGAATTACTACTGCATGCGGCAAGAATGGACGAAGCTACCATTACTATCGATAATAACATTAGCCATTTTTTCTTCATGATTTTCTCCCCTTTGTTTCAATTTTTATTCAATCATATCGTCGTATTACTAGATAGAAGTAGTAGACTCAATGAATAATAACCATTTACCTAAAATAGATACTAAAATCCATCAATTTTACCGAAAATCGGTTTTCTGCTTTGGAAATTACCTAGTTTCAATATTTAGAAAACTTTTTCATACCTAAAATAGGAATTGATAATAGTCATTATATAAAAATAATTTTCAGAAATCAATAATAATTTTTAAAAAGGAGAATAAAAAATATATTAATGCGAACAAAAATTAACCAATGGTAAAAAAATAAAAATGCTACAAAAGAAAAGCAGAGAAATGTTCGATTTACATTTCTCTTTAGGAAATTTACCTTGTTAAATATTGATTCATGAAGCTAACAATCATTGAATTCATTTTAATATGGTTTTCAATCTTTTCTGTTTGATGCCCTTCATCCTCGAAAATGATCAGTTCGGCTTGTTTACCTTGAGAGCGTAAATCAGAGTAAAGTTGCTCCGCCTCACTTACCGGTACCCTGGTATCATTACGACCATGGAAGATTAGTAACGGAACAGATATATTCTTAGTATGATTTAATGGAGCTATTTCTTCAAAGAAATCCATGTCCTTGTCCAGGGTTCCGTATTCACACTCACGCAATTTTCGACGCCATGATCCAGTATTTTCAAGAAAGGTTTTAAAATGAGAAATCCCAACAATGTCCACGCCTGCTGCCCAAATATCAGGATAGTGTGTTAAAGCCGCAAGAACCATAAAGCCCCCATAGCTTCTTCCCATAATTCCGATTCTATTTTTATCAACAGACCTGTTTGTAATCAGATCCTTAACAAGCCAAGCGAGATCAGCAACAGCATCCATACGCTTTCGTCCGTCATCCAATTGTACATATTTTCTTCCATATCCCATACTACCACGGACATTTGGTGCTACTACGGCAAATCCTTGTCCTGCTAAAAATTGGATAACAGGATTAAACTCGGCTTTAATTTGATATTCCGGACCACCATGGACATATATGACAAGGGGCTGCGACTGTTCCTTTTTCCCATAGATAAAATATGGAACCTCTAACCCATCAAAGGAGGAAAATGTACATAGTTCAGGCTCTAGCCATAGGTTTTCGACGCTTTCTGAACGTCCTACAAATGTAAGTCTTTCTACTTTACTTTTGTCAATGGAGGCTCTCCAAATATCCCCAGGAAGGGTTGGACTATTTAAGCTGAAAATCAGGTTTTCGTCATCTAGCCAGGAAAGAGAGTCCAAAATGCCGTTTGGAATGCCTGTTATTTGTTCATGTATACCTGTAATCAAATCAAATATCGTAAGTGAATAAATCCCGCCTTCGTTGACCGTATACACTAGCTTTTCTTCATTGGGTGACAATGCTATCTCTTCAACATCCCATTTATCAACTGAGAATAACTTTTTCGGTGCAGTAGGCTTATCCCACCAGAATTGGTAAATATCTAAAGTGTCATTGAAAGCATCAGATAATACGAAGCCGCTTTTACCATCCTTTGTTAGTATGAGAGATTGGTATCTTGCATGAGTTCCTTCAAATCCAATTCTATTTCTTTCCCCAGTATGTATATCTAGAACATATAAAGAAGTATCTATGTTCGTATCTTGTATGCTGATAACTAACTGTTCTTCATTTTTAAGCCATACTAGAGGTGTACAGTTTCCATCATACTCAAATACAACAGATTCCTGTTTTGTTTCGACATCCATAATGAATACGTCAAATGATCCTGGATGCCTTCTATTGCTTGAATAGGCAATTTTACTACCATCAGGAGACCAACCTCCAAAGTAATGGAAATGGGAAGGAGAGACCACTAGTTCTTCAACAATCTTACCCTCCTCTTTTAGGAGATAAAACTGTTGTTTTTCATTCCCTTTTGAATCCATTCCAACGACTGTTTTATCACCAGACGGTGAATGATAGACGGATAAAATACGATCTTCTAAATCCGTGTATTGTTCAATCGTTGAAGTATCTTTGCTCCATTTCCATACTTGAGGTATGCCGGTTTTCTTAGTTAAAAATGTAACTGTATTTTGATTTGGAATAACAGTAGGTTTATAAGCAGAAACTGCGTTTAAATAACTATGTAATTTTGATTCAAGTGTGATTTCCACTTCTAATTCCCCCAATCTTTATTTTTGAATGGACTAGTATACAAAAAAGACTATTTGTTTTAGTTGTAAAATACAAATAGCCCAATAACAGAAAGAGATATAGTCAAAATTGAAAACTGTAATGTTACCTTATAAACCATCATAGAAAGGTTATGCTTAAACTGAATGATGTCTTCATTACTTTCTAATTCTTCATCCACTTGTTGTAATGACCTAGACTTTGGCATCATGGTCATATTTAACTTCTTAAAACCAGACATAAAAAGGTGTAAAAATCCGCTATGAATTATCTTAACGGATGTAGCTATCAAACCTGAAATCAGTCCGATCAGGAATGTTACATTTATCCATTCAAGTAAAGATAAATGCAGAAATGCAATTGTCCCGATCCAGAAAAGGATAATAAACATCGGAAAAATAACTTTTTTCATCTTCTTAAGCCCCTTATTTAACAGGGCAGAGGAGTCAAACAAATGGCTCACCCTGCCTGTTTATAATACTTCAGAAACCCTTTTAGCCCATTTTAACAGAATAAATGGTAAATCATTCATTTATACTTTTTTAGCATCGTGGCTAGATCTTGTTCTACTTTTGCTTGCATCAAGAGACTATCAAAATCTTCAATTCCCCATCCTGTTTGGTTATTCGGGCTATCACCCAAATAGTAGTCAAGCATTACAACTGGATTAACAAAGATACCAATCCAGCCCATGCGAGCCATTTGATCATTTTTTTTAGGTTGGGTTGTATCTAAATAAGTTCCCCACTCCTGGTTGGATAATTGATTAGTTAATACAAGTGACAAGCTGTCCAATGATCTTTTTGAATCTCTTTCCACTCTGGCGCTTTTTGAGAGCAAATGTCCATTGCATGTGGGCATCTTGTTCTAAAACGACACCCACTTGGCGGGTTTACCGGACTTGGTGGATCACCTTGAAGAACAATACGCTCTCTTTTATCCGCTCGTGGATTTGGGTTAGGAATAGCTGATAACAGTGCCTGTGTGTAAGGATGTAATGGATTTTTAAAAAGTTCGTCACTTTCACTCATTTCCATCATTTTACCTAAGTACATTACGCCGATTCGATCACTTATATGTTTTACCATGCCTAGGTCATGGGCGATAAACAAATACGTTAATTCTTCCTCTTTCTTTAAATCATCTAGCAAATTAATAACCTGTGCTTGGATGGACACATCTAAGGCAGAAATAGGTTCATCGGCAACGATAAACTTCGGTTTAACGGCAAGTGCTCTAGCAATGCCTATACGTTGTCGCTGACCACCACTAAATTCATGTGGGTAGCGTTTTGCGTGTTCTGGTCTTAGTCCTACTCTTTCAAGTAATTCATAGATGCGATTTTGACGTTCTTGTCCTTTTGCCAGCTTATAAGCATCCATACCTTCTGCGATGATGTCCCCAACTTGCATCCTAGGGTTAAGAGATGCATGTGGGTCTTGGAAAATGATTTGCAGTTCACGGTTAATTACTTTTTTTGTAGACTTGTCTAATTTTTCTACATCTTTGCCATTGTAGATGATATTTCCGGATGTAGGTGCCTGTAACCCTACGATTGTTTTTCCTAAGGTAGACTTTCCACTACCACTTTCGCCTACAAGGCCAAATGTTTCTCCTTTTTTGATGGAGATAGATATATCGTCTACCGATTTCACAGTCTGATTTTTATTGATATGAAAATACTTTGAAAGCTGTTGAACTTCAAGAATATGTTCCGACATTATTCTTCACTCCCTGCTGCAACTAAATCTTCTACCTTTGGAGCCCTAGGGTCGTTCAACCAGCATTTTGCTGTATGTCCCTGATCTATTTCAAAATCTGGTGGAATTTCCTCTAAGCAAATGTCCATTGCAAATTTACAACGGGGAGCAAATGGACATCCTTTTGGAGGAGAAAAAAGATCTGGTGGTGATCCCTCAATTGGAACCAATGGTTTTTTCTCTCCATCCTCAACTTTTGGTATGGATTCAAGTAAACCCCAAGTATAAGGGTGTTTTGGATTTTCAAATAGGTCAAAGACAGTTCCGCTTTCGACCATCATTCCTGCATACATTACAATTACACGTTGTGCAGTTTCAGCAACTACACCAAGGTCGTGTGTTATTAGAATAATAGAAGTGTCTAATTTGTTTTGTAAATCCTTCATTAGTTCAAGGACTTGTGCCTGAATCGTTACATCAAGTGCAGTTGTAGGTTCATCTGCAATTAACAACTCCGGATTACATGATAAGGCAATTGCAATCATCGCTCTTTGCCTCATACCTCCACTGAATTCATGTGGAAATTGATTATATCGCTCTTCAGGGTTTGGAATACCTACGAGTTTAATCATTTCGATCGCTCGTTTTTTTGCATCATCTTTAGATAATCCTTGGTGAAGGATCAGCCCTTCTTCGATTTGCTTCCCAATGCGCATGGTAGGATTTAAGGATGTCATCGGATCTTGGAAAACCATACTTATTTTTGAACCTTTAATTTTTCGCATTTCTTTTTTGGACATCTTTAGAATATCTTTATCGTGAAAGTGAATGGTACCGCCTCTAATAATACCTGGAGGAGTTGGAATCAATCCCATAATAGATTGAACCGTAACGCTTTTACCACTACCACTTTCACCGACTATTGCAAGTATTTCACCTTTATTTACATGGAAGGATACGTCACGTACTGCTTTGACTTCTCCCCCATACGTTTTAAAATTAACTTCTAAATTCTTAACTTCTAATAAATGGGCCAATCTAAAAACCTCCTAATCTCGAGATCTTGGATCAAGAGCATCTTGTAATCCATCACCAAATGCATTAAAAGCAAACATTGTTAATGAGATTAACACTGCAGGGAAAAATAAACGCCACCACTGTCCACTTAAAATAACCCCTAATGCATCATTTGCCATGGTACCCCAGCTTGCGAATGGAGCTTGTACTCCTAGTCCTAGGAAACTTAAAAATGCTTCAGCAAAGATTGCACTTGGAATGGAAAATGTTAAATTGACGATGATAATCCCCATCATATTTGGTACTAAATGTCGGGAAATTATTTTTGCATGTGAAGTACCAAGTTTTTGTGCTGCCAATACGTATTCTTGTGATTTTAATTGCAGAACTTGTCCACGTATAATTCTGGCCATCCCGACCCACCCCGTTACACATAGTGCAATTATTATGGTGGTTACCCCGGGTTCCATTATCACCATCAACAGAATAACGACTAACAGGTATGGGATTCCATAAAGAATTTCTACTATTCTCATTAGTCCACTATCAATACGATCTCCTAGCTTTCCGCGACCTGCCATATAACCAGAGATTCCCCCAATTACAACCCCTAAGAATAAATCAATTACGGCTGCAACAAGACCAATGGTTAGGGATATTCGAGCACCCATCCATGTTCTAACCCACATGTCACGACCTAAATCATCTGTTCCAAACCAATGTTCACCTGAAGGAGCCAGGTTTGTTTTCGTTAAGTCTTGATCGGACGCCGAGTATGGTGCCATCATCGGTCCAAAGATAGCGAAAAACATGATTACAACTAATAGTGCAAGACCAAATATAGCAAGTTTATTTTTAAGAATACTTAATACTGTTTCTTTCCAAACACTCAGACTTGGTCGTTGTATTGGATCAGCCTTGAGTTTTTTGGGATCTGCCGGACGAAATAGGGAATGATCTACGCTTTTTTCTATCATGTTAATCCCCCTTACTTGATAACTTAATTCTAGGATCGATGAGACGATATGAAATATCAATCACAAAAAGAGTCACAACAAGAATCGTACTAAAGAATACGGTTGTACCCATGATTACCGGATAATCACGATTAAAAATACTATCTACGAAGTAACGTCCAATTCCCGGTATTGCAAATATTTTTTCAATTACGAATGTACCTGTGATTAATGAAACAAATAAAGGACCAATAAAAGATACAACAGGTAATATTGCATTTCGTATTCCATGTTTTAAAACTAAATTCGTTGTTGATAACCCCTTAGCGTTTGCAGTTTTTATATAGTTTTGGTTCATGACTTCAAGCATGCTAGACCTCATAAATCTAGCGATAACAGCTAAAGGTGTTGTTGCTAATGCTAATGAAGGAAGTATGGTATGCTGCCATGTACCCCAAGAAGCAACAGGGAGAAGTCCCCATTCAACTGCAAAATATTTAATTAAAAATGGTGCTAATATGAAACTAGGTACTGATATACCGATTATGGCAATAATCATCGATGTATAATCCAGGAATCGGTTATGGTTTAAGGCAGCAACAATCCCTAACATTAGTCCAATTACAAGTGCAATAATAATGGACTGAAGACCGAGAATTGCAGATGCGGAGAATCCGTCCGAAATAATCTGGTTTACTGTACGAGTTTCCGATTGAATGGAAGGACCTAAATCTAGCATTACGAGATTTTTCAAATAGAGAGCATATTGAACGGGTAATGGTTCATCTAAATTAAACTTTGCTCGCATATTTTCTAACACTTCTGGTGGTAGTGCATTAGAGTCAGACGCAAATGGATCACCAGGGATAAATTTCATTATTATGAAAGTTAGAGAAGCTATTATCCAAATCGTAAGTAACATGGTAAAGAATCGTTTAACTATATACATGTAACAAAACACCTCCAGAATATGAAAAACTTATGCACATTCCTCTGCCTCACAACCTATAAATTTCTTACAAGATTGTAGAGGGAGGGACAGGCGCAGGAGCTTAACACAAAAAAATGGGTTTAAGTTTTTACTTTTTTATAGATTGAGAAGTTATGAATTTACACTACCTAGCACACCGTTTGTAGCTGCCATTGCAATAATGACACAACCCCACATATGTTTGTATGCTGTCACCATGTCATCACAAGTGAAGCGAATCTTTGTTGGACTAATAAGTTCAACAGTAGGAAGAGTTGTTGTCATTTTAGCTTGTTGTGGGCCTTTAAAATCAATTTCAAATGTAATGGGGCCATTCACTTTAGTAGGTGTAAACTCTCCAATACGTTCAACAGCTTTTTCTGCTTTCTCACGAATGATAGTTTGCGCTACTTCAGGATGTAGAAGTTCTGCAGAAAAACGATCAACAGCCCTTTTGGTTACTGCCCCTTCTACGTTAGGCAAGGTTTCTTTCACTTCTTTTACATACGCATCGTCTCCACTAATGAAAATAGCAGGGACACCAAAAGAACCTGCAACCATTGTATTCATTTCTGTTTCCCCAACAACCTTGCCATTAATTTTCATTTCCTTTACACAAATACCAGCCAATGTATGACTAATTACTGTTACATCAGACCCAGCTTCACGTCCGTGATGACCAACAAACATAATACCGCTAAATGTTTCATCAAGACCTTCAAGTTGGCACATCACTCTATTGCTACCTGATACTAGTCGAGCTCTAGAATCTAATTCTTCTATAATAATATTGGACATATTACCGTGCCCATCAGCTACGACTACCTCTGTAGCACCACCATTAAATGCCCCTTCGATTGCAGCATTTACATCAGCTGTCATTAGTTTACGAAAGCGTTGATACTCACTCGGGGTTTTTAATTGTTGATTGGTAGCAACACCAGAAATACCCTCCATATCAGCAGAAATAAATATTTTCATCAAACTCTCTCCCTTTTTCATTAGAATTAAGATGTTAAAAATCTTGTCATTAGATAAATTCAAATGTATTTTTATATACATCAAGCTGTACCATGGAATTAATTTCCAATATTTTTTCGTTGTCATTTAAAAGAATGATCGTATCTGTGATTTTCTTTTGATCTTTAACCGCTATTTGTATAAGAAGTTGATATTTGCCTGAAATTAATGAAATATAGCGAATCCATTTAATTTCCTGTAAGTCCTTTACAACAGTTTCAATAGACTTAGGATGAACCTTAATTAAAATAATGGCTCCAGCCTTAATTCCAACAGTAAGTGGATCAACAATACCGACTACGTTCAATATTTCTTTTTCGATTAAGCTTTTGTAACGAAGCCTTACTGTCTTTTCTGTTACATTTAATTTGCAGGCAAGGTCTTTAAACGACATTCTCCCATCAACTGATAAATGTCGAATAATGCCACTGTCCAGTTCATCTAATTCATAATGCAATTAATCTCCCCCTTTCAGTACTTTTTTCTAAACGACTATCACAAAAGGATAATAATTTAATTTTCACTACCAATTTAAAATACTTTAAATATAGTTTATTATCTAAATAAGGAATTAGTTGCAATTATATAGAAATAGTTTTCAGAAATCAATTATAATTTTGTTAATTAGAAAGAAATTTTTTCGTTATGTATTAGTAATGCTCATGTTTACGGAGTTTTGAAATGATAAGGACTATATACTTCACTTTCGAACAGGTACTTTTTATTAGAATAGTTTTTGGAAAGGAGGGGAAATTGTCGAAACTTTTATGTGCTTTATAAGTAGTTGAACGGTAAATAGACTAGGTGCTTCTTTAGAATTAAAAAGGGATTCAACAAAGAGGAAGTATCGTGGGTACTAAAAATGAATGGATAATAGAATGACGATTATCTTCTATATAATATCAGTAAGCCGTTTTCCAAAAAAATAAAAGGGACCCTACAAAACACTAAGTCTAATGTTTTGTAGGGTCTTTATCGTTAGATAACTTCTTAGTCTAAAATTGTTACTTTTACTTGTTGAACACCGTAATTAATGGCATCTTGTTTGGATGGAATAAATATATCAATTTTATTTCCTTTAATGGCTCCACCAGTGTCTCCTGCAATTGCTTCTCCATATCCTTCTACATGAACTTTGCTGCCAAGTGGAATGACAGATGGGTCAACAGAGATTACCTTTGCATCTGGATTTTCCATTAAGTTAATTCCAGTAGATGTAATACCCGAACATCCATCACATGTAGCGGTGTATGCTGTAGCAGTTACAGTTATTTCCTTCTGACTTGTATTCGTTGTTGATGCTGCTTGTTGTTCTTTAGTTGAGTTTTCTTTTGGTTTTTCAGTAGCGGGTGCTACAGGTGCACTTTCTTTTTGCTTTTCTGTAGTTGCCGCTGGCGCTACAGGGGTGCTCTTAATTGTCTTTTTATCAGTTGTAACTGTGCTTGTAGTTTCTTTTGTTGTTCCTGTAACTGATTGTACTGGCTTTTCTCCAACAGCTGCTGCAACTGTTTTTGCACCTTCAAAGATTACTAGATTTAATCCAGGATGGATAAGATCACTATGTAATTGGTTCCATTCCTTTAATTGTGAAACCTTTACCTGATGTTGAATGGCGATGTCCCATAATGTGTCGCCTTTCTTAACCGTATATTGTTTTTCTGGTGCAATAAATAGTTCATCCCCAGGGTGAATGAGGTCAGTTGAAAGATGATTCAACATTTTAGTATTTTTAACGGATGTATTTTGTGCGCGTGATAGATCCCAAAGGGTATCTCCTTTTTGTACTGTAATCATTGAAGCATGTACATTAGCACTTACTGTTACTGAGAGTACAGTACCTGTTAAGATCGCTACCATTTTTTTTAGCATTTAATTACCCTCCATATTCTTTGGTTGCTAATTTTCAATAATCGTATCATAGAAAATCTGTAGAAAAAGAACAGGGAGGTAATAATTTGGTTTCAACTGTGGCAATTATATTGCAAGAATATTTCTTACATACTAATGGTTGAAATATATGGTTTTCTTAAATATGTAAGAGCATCTTCTGTTATTTCAGAATAGGAAATAAGTACCGGTTCATATTGCGTGTAGCAAAGTTTAACAATGATGCAACACTTAGTTTGCTATATCTAGATGTTTGTAAGCAGAATGAGTATATTGTTGTAAAAATGAACAAATTATCGGTTATTGTCTACTTGACAAGTTTATTAGAACAGTATAGAATCTGTTAAAGAACAAGTAATGATGCGATACGCAACATTTCTTGGGCGACCAATTTAGCTTTTAGATAAAACTTTAAAAAATGTGTTGCAATTTTACCTAAATATAGGACTAATATTCTAGTGGTTCCTGCCACTTATTTTTATCGTCCATATGTAAGCACTTGCAGTTCTTTCTTGGGGATGGATAGTAGATGCTAGTGGAATTGTACACAATATTATCGAAATCATTGTCCTTAAATAGAAAGTTTTATTTACAAGATCATCTATTGATTAGCTCAAGTGTAATAGTCTTATTTATACCGATGTAAATAAATGTAACCGTATACTTGTAAATAAGAAATTTAGTAAGCGGTAATAATCGGTATATTCTAACAGACCTTTACAAAAAATGAAAGCTGGTATCTCATCCATCCATTATTTCAATTCAAATAAAAAGCACATCTTCAAATTAAGGGGGAAGTAATAAAATGGAACCGTCAGGCATCCAAATGGTTTCCGGGCTAATACTCGGGGTAATCGTATTAATCTTACTTGTATTAAAAACAAAAATTCACGCATTTCTAGCGCTTATAATAGGAGCTTCAATCGCTGGACTTGTTGGAGGAATGGTTCCTGGTGATGTTGCTGGAGCTATCTCAGCAGGATTCGGGAGTACATTAGCTTCAGTAGGTATTGTAATTGGATTAGGTGTTATGATGGGTCGTATTCTTGAAATAACAGGTGCTGCCGAAACATTAGCCTATTCATTAATTAAATTTGTTGGTAAGAAAAAAGAAGAGTGGGCAATGGCAATAGCGGGTTATATTATTTCCATTCCGATTTTTGTTGACTCAGCTTTCGTTATTTTAAATCCATTAGTAAAGACACTTTCAAAGAAAACAGGTAAATCAGTTATAGCGATTGGTGTATCATTAGCGGTTGGACTTGTGCTTACACACTCCATTGTACCTCCAACTCCAGGTCCATTAGGTGTTGCAGGGATTTTCGGAGTAGACATTGGTCTAATGATCGCTTTAGGTCTTGGATTTGGTATACCTCTAATGATTGTAGGGGTTTTATATGCGAAATGGCTCGGTAAGAAGATTTATCAACTCCCAAGTGAAGAATCAGAATCTGGATATGTTAGACCTGAAACGGAAATGACCTACCCAGAGTTATTGGAAATTGTAAATGAAAGATCAAAAGAACTTCCTTCATTTGCAAGATCGTTTTTACCAATTTTAATTCCGATTATCCTTATTTTTATCAATACAACTTTATCAGCTTTAGAATTAACAGAAGGTGTTTATGGAATTTTTAATTTCTTAGGTCAACCAATCATAGCAGTTGGACTTGGTTTAATCACAGCAATTTATGCATTAGCAGGAAAACTAAGTCGTAATACAACGCTTGAAGAAATGGAAAAAGGTATTCAAGATGCTGGTATTATCTTACTAGTAACAGGTGCAGGTGGTGCACTAGGAAACGTATTGCGTACAAGTGGTACAGGGGATTACATTGCTCAACAAATAGCAGACCTACCGCTACCAGCAGTTCTGATTCCTTTCTTTGTAGCTAGTATGGTTCGTTTAGTTCAAGGTAGTGGAACAGTAGCGATGATAACTGCAGCATCTATTTCAGCGCCAATTTTAGCTCAATTAGATGTGAACATGGCACTTGCTGCTCAAGCTGCTGCATTAGGATCACTTATTTTCTCTTACTTTAATGATAGCTTCTTCTGGGTAGTAAACCGTATGCTAGGTATTAAAAATGTAAAAGAGCAAATCTTGGTTTGGTCAGTACCAACGACTCTTATGTGGTTCACAGGATTCATTCTTCTCTTAATTGCTAACATGTTTATCTAAGTTCATAAAGTAAAGAACCTTAAAAGAGCTCAGTGTTGAGCTCTTTTTCTTTACGATAGGCTCTTTTCTAAAAGATTGTTGCTTTCTGATAATAAAGGCAAAACTAGTTGATTGGAGCGTAAGGTGGCGACTCCTCGAAAATGTATTCACATTTTCTTCGTGCGTGGGTTATTTCAAAGAAGCAAATTCAATGTCCAGCGGGAAAAGCGTGAGACTTGAGACCCCGCAGGAGAGGCAGCGACCTGTCCAGTTGCAGCGGATAGAAACTCGAGAAATTTCAACTCCTCCTTCAGAGGCAAAATACGCCTCTTTGTCGGGGTCTCCGACGCACACGACGTGCTAGTGCCGACTTCGCCACAGGACGTGGCGCTTTAGTCGGCAAATTTTCTCGTTTCTGTGCAAGCCGCCTCCACATTTCGTTGAGGAGGCTCAAACCACGCCCGGGGAAAGCGTCCATCTGAAGTGGAAGTCAACGATATAAAAACAACAAAGTTTGCGAAAACAGCCTTACGATAAAAGCTAACGAGGAATTAGATTGGATTGCCCATGCAATTTATGCCATAAATGAAATCGCTTTAGTATATTCTTTTACTTTGGTTATAAATCGCTTATAATGAAAAGTGTTGCAAAATGCAAAGTTATTTAGATTTAATACACTATAATCTATTAAGTATCACTTGTTTACTACTAAATTTATGATATAGGTGGAATAAAGAATGCGAGAAAAGTATGAACGACTTAAGGAAATATTGAGAGAGATGGAAAATGTAGTGGTTGCTTTTTCTGGTGGAGTAGACAGTACATTTCTGCTAAAAGTAGCCATTGACGTTTTGGGAGCAGAGAAGGTTTTAGCGGTTACGGCCGATTCTGAAACATATCCATCGAGTGAATTAGAGGAAGCAAAGAAGCTTGCCAAAGAGATCGGTGCGACACATCAAGTGATTGAAACTTCTGAACTGAGCATTCCAGGTTATGCGGAAAATGATAGGAACCGTTGTTACTTTTGTAAAAATGGGTTATTCGAGGAAATCGTTCCAATCATGCGTGAAAAAGGATTTAAGAACGTTGTCTATGGTTTAATTGCAGATGATATGAGTGAACACCGTCCTGGTGTACGAGCGGCCAAAGAACATGGTGTACGTGGTCCACTTCAAGAAGCGAATCTTTTTAAGGAAGAAATACGTGAACTTTCAAAGCAATTAGATTTACCAACCTGGGAAAAGCCTTCGTTTGCATGTTTATCATCAAGGATTGCTTATGGTGAAAAGATAACGCAAGAAAAGTTAACAAAAGTTGAAAGATCAGAGGAATACATTAAAGGGCTCGGAATTAAACAAGTACGTGTTCGGACGCATGAGGATATTGCTAGAATTGAGGTAGAGCCTCAAGACATGGAACGCATATTAGCCAATCATCAAGAAATTATCGAAAACCTGCAGGTATTCGGTTATAAATATGTCACTCTTGACTTACAAGGGTACATAAGCGGAAGTATGAACAAGGTGTTAGCAAAAAGTAACAAATAATAGGATGGTTAAATCAAGCCAAGGGTGATGGAGAAATGATTAAGGCATTGGCAATTGTCCCTTACGAGGGATTATATGAAATAATGAAAGAAGTCACACAAGATGTTAATGATATTGAGTTCCAGATTGAACTAGGAAACTTGCATGAAGGAGTAGCCATTGCAAAAGAGGCTGAAAAAGACGGTTACCATGTCATTATAAGTCGTGGGGGGACAGCTTCCTTAATTCAGGAGTCTGTCTCAATACCGGTGATTGATATTCAAGTTTCTGGCTATGATGTGTTGCGTATTTTAACGATGGTTAAAGGATTTTCGCGAAAAGCCGCGATTGTAGGCTTCTCCAATATTACACAGGGCGCCGGTACAATATGTAAACTCCTGGATTTTGATATTAAAACATTAACGATTACAAAAGAAATAGAAGTAAAAGAAATGTTAACAAATCTAAAAAAACAAGGTTATGAAGTGGTCATAGGTGATGTGGTTACGGTCCAAGTTGCTAAAGAGTTAGGTTTAACCGGGGTTCTAATAACATCAGGTAAAGAGGCAATTATTGACGCATTAGAAGAAACAAGAAGAGCCTACCGTGTCTTTTCTCAATTACAACAGGATGTTTCTTTTTATAAAACCATTCTAAGTTGTAGCGAGCAAGCAATTGGAGTTCTTAACGAAGATGAAGAGGTCATTTACAGCAATGAACGGTTCAATCAAGATTTTAATTGGGTAAAGGTAAAGAATTCAGATACGATAAGAAATTTAATACAAGAAATAGTTATTACAGGTCAAAAGATTTCAAAAACAATACACATAAATGATTCATTTTGGAAATTAACAGCTTGTCCCAACGAAAATCATATTGTTCTATTTATAGAAAATAATCTCCCTAATGAATCTGCTAACCAAGGAGAAGGGATGAACGTAAATGCAATCGAAATTCATACCCCAGATTCAACCTTTTCTCCTTTTTCAGGAAAGAGCGAACAGATTAAAAATGTCTTGAAGAAAATTGAGCAATACAGTAAAAAGGATGATACTGTTTGGATTTTAGGTGAAGAGGGGACTGGGAAATCAGTAGCAGCTCAATCGATTTACCAAAATAGAAGGTCACAAAGTGAACCATTTATTCTTTTAAATTGCGAAAAATTAACTTCGGAACAACTTAAAGAAATCAATGAAGGCTTTTTTCTTACGTTATCAGATGGTGTTGTTTTTTTAAGAAACATCCATAAATTAAACCCATATGTTCAAAAGGAACTCTATCAAGTTTATATTAATGGTAATGGTAAAAAACTAAAATGGATTGTGTCCTCCGATGAAAATATAGGAGATAAGGTGAAAAGTGGTTCTTTCCATCAAGAGTTATATAATGCCTTGGCGCAACTAACAATCCATATACCACCAATCCGGGAACGTATGGAGGATATTGAGGATTTAGTTCATCTATTTATTACTGAATTACATCCGAAGTATGGAAATGGAGTCATAGGGATTCGTCAGGAAGCCATGGATGAGATTATAAAATACGATTGGCCGGGAAATATCGAACAACTTAAACAAGTAATCGAACAATTATTTCTACAATCACACTCTTACTATATTGAAAAAGAAGAAGTTGAGGCACTTTTGGAACGAATAGACCAAAAAGAGAAGAAAGATGACCTATTCGTACAGATTGATATAACTGGTACATTAGAAGATATAGAAAAACAAGTAATCAAAAAAGTACTAGAAGAAGAAGGGTTGAACCAATCGAAAGCAGCTAAGCGATTAGGGATTAACCGTTCCACATTATGGCGCAAGCTAAAATAAAGCTTGTGCCTTTCTTTTATTTCAATTTGATGTAAAATGCAACATATAATAAAAATAAGAACAAATGTCATGAATTCTATTGCTAAATGCAACATATTGTTTTATGATAAGTGTAAGCGTTTTTAGGTATTTGTTTAAAAATACCGCATGAAAAAGATGCTGAGTAATACAAAAAGAGTAGTTGTACATGTAATGTGACACTTGTTTCGAAACAAATAAAAAAAGCTAAATTATACAAACTAAGTAGTAAAGGGGGCGGGATGTAGGTGAAACTAGCGGTAATCGCAGATGATTTAACGGGTGCAAACGACACTGGAGTTCAATTCGCAAAACAGGGTTTAAACACAACAGTGCTATTTTCATATACACAATTACAACCGTCACATCTTACTGAAGATGTCATTGTTTTAAATTCAGATAGTCGAGCAATAGAGGCTGGTAAGTCCTATGACATCGTTTATGATCTAACGGCACAATTGAAGCAATTAGGTGTTTCTAATGTTTTTAAGAAGATAGATTCAACGATGAGGGGAAACATTGGTCCGGAAATTGATGCAGTAATGGATGCTTTTAATTATAAGGTTTCATTTGTAATACCAGCTTTTCCAAAAAGTAATCGAACTACTATTAATGGTGAACATTTCGTAAATGGAGTTTTATTAGAGAAAGCTGAAATGGCAAAAGACCCTGCCAGCCCGGTAAATGAAAGTTATCTGCCTAAATTGGTACAGAAACAAAGTAAGAGGGATGTTGAGTTAATTACCATCTCTCATGTTAGAAAAGGAATCGACCACTTATCTAACATAATGAAGGAATTTTCCTTGAGTGATACGTCGAAAATCATCATTGTCGATGCGACGACTGATGACGAGTTAGAAATCATCGTTAAATCAGCACAAGTCTTACAAGAGAAATATCTCTGGGTGGGTTCCGCAGGAATCGCATCGCACATCTTTAATGAAGAGATTCAGGAAGAGGTTATTAATACCAATAAAGTGCGTGATCGAGATCCTGTATTAGTGGTTGCGGGCAGTGTAAATTCAATCACTCATCAACAAATTCAGGTCCTTAAAGAAAAAAATAATGTAGCAGAAATTGTTATTTCTCCTGAAGAATTCTTTTTTGAGGATAGGAGAAAACTTGAGATTGATCGTATTGTGAAAGCAAGTAAAACATTGCTAGATAAAGGCGACTTAGTAGTAACCACGAATAGAGACCAAGAAGTGATAGGGAAAGTAAAGAACTTACAACGTGAACTTGGTTTATCAAATTTCGATGTTGGAAACACAATAGCCAATTCAATGGGAGAAATTGCTGGTCAATTAATCGAAAGTAAGAAAATTTGTGGTGCCGTTTTAACAGGTGGAGATATTGCAGGTGCTACTTGTAAAGTGTTACAAGGTGAAGGGATTCGTGTCATTGGCGAAGTAGAGCCAGGTATTCCGTATGGGAAACTCTTTGGAGGATTATATGATGGCATTCCACTTGTCACCAAGGCAGGCGCGTTTGGAACCGACCAAGCACTTTCAAAGGCACTTCAAAAGGTTACTGAACTCAATACACGTACTCAATGAGTACTAATATAGAAATTATAACTGACATTTTGCTTGTTCAAATAAGAGATATTTACAGGAGGAATTATATATGACTAGCTATAAACCAAGTATCGCGATTACAATGGGAGACCCTTCTGGTGTCGGACCTGAAATTATCGTAAAATCTTTGAATGACAAAAATATTTACGATAACTGCAGTCCATTTGTTGTAGGTGACTTGAAAATTTTAAAAAGAGCTTTAAACGTAACAAATATCAATCTTGAATTAAATAGCATTACCAATCCAGAAGAAGCAAAGTCACAATATGGTACGATCGATATTATCGACCTTGATTTAGTTTCTGAAGATCTACCATGGGGACAAGTTTCGCCAGAAGCTGGAAATGCGGCTTTCCGTTATTTAGAAAGAGCTATTCAATACGCAAATGAAGGCAAAATTCAAGGGATTTGTACAGCACCTTTAAATAAAGAAGCACTTCATAAAGCAGGGCATATTTACCCGGGCCATACAGAGATTTTAGCAGAATTAACAAATACAAAGGATTTTGCTATGATGCTCTCTGCACCAGCGTTAAGAGTCATTCATGTAACAACACACATTGGACTTCTTGATGCAATTCATAGGATAAATGCAGAACGTCAATATACGGTTATCAAACTTGCACATGAAACATTACAAAAGGCAGGAATTGAATCTCCTCGAATCGCTGTTTGTGGAATTAACCCACATGCAGGTGAAAATGGACTATTTGGTCATGGTGAGGAAGAAGAAAAGATTGTTCCAGCTATTGAAAAAGCGCAAGCAGAAGGAATAAATGTTCAAGGTCCACTTCCAGCGGATACATTATTCTTTAGAGCAAGACGTGGAGACTTTGATATTGTTGTTGCACAATATCACGATCAAGGTCATGGTCCAATTAAAGTGTTAGGTCTAGAGGCTGGAGTAAATATTACAGTAGGTCTTCCAACCATTCGTACAAGCGTTGACCATGGAACTGCTTTTGATATTGCTGGTAAAAATATTGCGGACGAGCAATCATTAAAAGAAGCGCTACGTATGGCAGTTGAATTAGCTCCAAAGAAAAAAGCGTAATATGAGAATATCAAGCAAGAGGTCAAATACAGATCTCTTGCTGACTTTGTATACAAACCATTTTTTATCAACAAGTAGCATTTCTGTAAAAGGAGACAAGAATGATGACTTTACCAAAGGTTGCAAAGATACGTCAGAAATTCCAAACTGAAAGTGTAAATGATATCCCAGGAGCAATTGTTGAGCAATTTCTTCATGTACATGCGGATGAAAAAATTAAACCGGGTATGGAAATTGCGATTACCGTGGGAAGTAGAGGTATCGCCAATATTCCTTTAATCGTTAAAAGTGTGGCAGATGAAATTAAAAAAAGAGGGGCGTCTCCATTTATCATTCCAGCGATGGGAAGTCACGGTGGAGCTACTGCGGAAGGACAAATTGAGGTTCTTGAGGGACTAGGTGTCACTGAGGAATCAACAGGATGTGAAATACGTTCATCCATGGATGTGGTTGAAGTGGGCAAAACTTCTGACGGAATCCCTGTTTACATTGATAAGAACGCGTATCAGGCAGATGGCATTATCGTTATGGGGCGTGTTAAGCCTCATACGGATTTTAAAAACAAAGTTGAGAGTGGCGTATTGAAAATGGCGTCAATTGGAATGGGGAAACATAAACAAGCCTTAGCTTTACATACACATGGTATTAAAGGAATTAGCGAAATGATGCCTGAGGTCGGCAAAGTGGCTATCGCTAATTCAAATACTTTATTTGGTATAGCTATTGTTGAAAACGCTCATGAAGAAATAGCTATCATCGAGGCTATCGAAAAAGATCGAGTAGAAGAGCGTGAAAGAGAATTATTGAAAGAGGCATTTGCATTGATGCCTAGTCTTCCAGTCGAAAATATGGATATTTTAGTCGTTGACGAGATTGGGAAAAACTATAGTGGGACTGGAATGGATACTAATATTATTGGGCGTATCCGGGTGCTTGGAGTTGAAGAACCACAAAAGCCGAGCATTAAATATGTCATTGCTTCAAATTTAAGTGAGGCGAGCCATGGAAATGCGTTGGGAATTGGCTTAGCTGACTTAACTACAAAGCGCCTATTTGAAAAAATTGATTATCAAGCAATGAATGAAAATGTAATTACAAGTACGTTTTTAGCTCGAGCAAGTATTCCCATTATTCTTGAAAATGACCAAGAAGCTCTTAAAGCAGCACTCCGCGCGAATTGGGGTGTATCACCGGAAAAGGCTAGAATTGCAAGGATTCCAAATACACTTCATATCGGAGAATTATATGTATCCGAAGCTATTTTTAATGAATTAAAAGATAAAGAAAACATTGAAGTATTAGAGAACCTACATGAAATGAAGTTTGACGATAACGGTTATTTCTTACCTATGTAATGTCCCTTTTAGAATTGAAACTATAAATACAGAAAAAAACAAACAGCTCCAATTAGAGGGGCTGTTTGTTTTTATCGATATAAATAACCTCTTTATTATGCTTTCGAACTCTGATTAGTTTACCACCAAGTTCATTCAACGCAATTGCGGCTAATATAATGGCTGTTCCAACCCATTGATTTGGTGTTACCGTTTCGGACAAAATGATACTAGCTGATAGGATGGCAATGGGTAATTCGATGGATGTTAGGATATTTGCAATTCCGCCAGAGACCAATGGTGCTCCCACCGCAAAGAATAGTGGAGGAAAGACGGCGCCAAATAATGACACACCAATGGCTGTTGCTATTAAGCTTGTCTCTAATGGAAAAACGGATGGAATGTCACGCATGAATATGATCAGTATCAAAATGGTTGACCCAGTTGCCATTAATGAAGTACGAGCCAATGGGTCTACATCTACTGCGACTTTTCCACTGAAAAAAATAAATCCTGCATACGTAAATGCAGATAAAATACCAAAAAGCAAACCTTTAAGAGGTAGTCCTTGGATGTCCCCATTTATTATATTGGAAGCAAAAAAGACGCCGATTAATATTAAAAGGATGGACAAAACAGTGATAGGAGCGGGTTTCACTTTGCTGAAAATCCATTCTAAAAGAATTCCAATCCAAACGAATTGAAACATTAAAATAATGGCCAATGAAGCAGGTAGATATTGCATTGCCCCATAATAAAAAATACTAGTTAATCCGGTAAAACATCCAGTTATCATGATTAAAGGAAGATTGTTCTTCGTAAGTCCTTTAAAGCTAGGTCGTTTAATTAGAGTGATAGTCCATAATAAAAACGAGGAAATCAGCATTTGAACAATATTGATTTGGCCTAGCGAATAGCCGTAGCTAAACCCTAATTTCGCAAAAACGGGTGTAAAGCCATAACATCCAGCACCCAATAATACAAACAATATGCCCTTATTTACTTTCATTATGAAACCTCCATGAAGCTAAATACTATTAAACTATTGTATCATAAAAGGGGAAACTAGATGCCTAATGGAGGCTTCCATTATCTTGATAAAAAGATAGGGTTCGTTTGGTGAATTATAAAATGCGGGGAATAAATATGTCAATTTTATGACAAAACCATGATTCACCATGGATAAAGAAAAAACGATAGTAAAATAGGCTAGAAACAAGGTATATATTAAACTACCGTATGGGTAAGAGAGAAAGTTAGGGGAAAAATTGAGAACACATAATAGATTTTTTTTACTTTTTAGTATGTTACTTATGATTAGTTTAGCTGGTTGTGGTAAGGAAGATATTGTTACAAATGTGGGAAAACTAGACTTTGATCAGCCATTAAAACTTCCACCGCTTATTGAGCCTACAATAGAATCCGATGGTACAAAAAACTTTACATTGACCATGCAATCGGGAGAGACAGAATTGTTGCCAGGTAAGATTGCGGATACTTGGGGGATTAATGGTGCCTATTTAGGTCCAACGATTAGAGTTTCTCGTGGGGACAAGGTTTCTTTTAATGTTGTAAATAGTTTGAACGAGCCATCAACTCTACACTGGCATGGAATGAGATTGCCAGCCAAAATGGACGGAGGTCCACACCAAATGGTTGATGCTGGGGAAACTTGGACTCCCCATTGGACGATTGATCAACCATCTGCTACCACGTGGTACCATCCTCACTTACATGGGAAGACAGCCCAGCATGTATATAAAGGACTTGCAGGCATGTTCATCATCGATGATGAGGATTCAAAAAAACTCCCTTCGGAATATGGAGTAGATGATATTCCACTCATTATCCAAGATAAGTTGTTTACGAATGAGGGACAATTAACTGAGGACGAAGAGGGAGTATTTGGCACCCTTGGTGATGAAATACTTGTGAATGGAACGTATGACCCCTATCTTGAAGTTAAAACGAGTCAGGTTCGTTTTCGATTGCTCAATGGTTCGAATGCAAGAGCCTATAATTTTGGCTTTAGCGATGGGAGAGCTTTCAAACTTGTAGGGAACGATGCTGGCCTCTTAGAAGAGCCAGTGACCCTGGAGCGATTTATGTTAAGTCCTGGTGAACGTGCAGAAATCGTTGTAGAATTTGAGCCGGGTGAGGAGACGGTTCTCCATAGTTTTAGTGGGAATACTGGTTTAGATAATGGTGAATTTGATTTGGTAAAGATAGTAGCAGCCTCTGAATTAGAAGAGTCAGCTCCAGTTACTGGGCAACTTTCAAGCGTACCACCAATAGAGGCACCAAAAGATGCTAGAGTTCGTCAGTTCAAACTTACAATGGAGAATAAGATTAATGACAAGTTAATGGATATGTATCGTATTGACGAGGTTGTTCCAGCAGGAGCAACAGAAATATGGGAGATCAACAACTTTGGATGGTCGCATAATTTTCATATTCATAATGCTGCATTTCGAGTCCTAGACATCAATGATAAGCCACCTTCAGAGTATGAGCGAGGAAGAAAAGATACTGTTTTTATCCCTAATGGTTCAAAGGTGAGAATTGTTGTGGAATTTGGTAAACACGCTGACCCAAATTTCCCGTTCATGTATCACTGCCATTTATTGCGACATGAAGATGACGGCATGATGGGGCAATTCTTATTAGTCGAACCCGGTACTGAATCGGAGGTGCCAACAACGCTTCCTAATAATGGTACGAGTGGAGAACATCAGGGTCATCATTAAAGATATAGAAAAACATAATTGTTTTTTAAGGATATAATCAAGATAAGTAATTTCAAATAATAAACCTTAATAGGAGGAAAAAATGAGTAATTTGCCTAATTGTCCAAAATGTAATTCAGAGTATACGTATGAGGATGGAGCGTTACTAGTATGCCCAGAATGTGCTTATGAATGGCCATTGAATCAAGAAGAGGATAACAATGAAGGTGAAAGAGTCATCAAAGATGCAAACGGGAATGTATTGGTGGATGGAGATACTGTTACCGTTATTAAAGATTTGAAGGTAAAAGGGAGCTCTTCTGTACTAAAACAGGGGACAAAAGTAAAAAACATTCGCTTAGTCGAAGGAGACCATGATATTGATTGCAAAATTGATGGATTTGGTGCGATGAAATTAAAGTCAGAATTTGTTAAGAAGATATAAAGTAAAAAAGTCGCTATTAACCAGTTAGGTTAATAGCGACTTTTACTATTGAAAAGGATTACTGGTGAACAAGGGTCTTTTGACCAGAATCATCAGTAGTTGTATCCCAATTGTTTCGGATTAGGTAGTCAAATGCACTTAATGATGCAGTTGCACCTGAGCCCATTGAAATGATGATTTGCTTATAAGGGCTGTTTGTACAGTCACCAGCAGCAAAGACACCAGGGATATTTGTTGCACCGTGGTTATCAACAACAATCTCACCCATTCGGTTACGTTCGATTGTGTTACCAAGCCAATCAGTGTTTGGTACAAGACCAATTTGAACAAATACACCTTGTAATTCAATATGCTTTTCTTCACCAGATTCACGGTCAACATAAGTAAGACCATTTACTTTGTCAGTACCCGTAATTTCTTTAGTTTGTGCGTTCTTGATAACCGTTACGTTTGGAAGACTGAAAAGACGATCTTGAAGCACGGTGTCGGCTTTGAGTTCAGGATTAAATTCAACAACTGTTACATGCTTAACAATACCAGCAAGATCAATTGCAGCTTCAACTCCAGAGTTACCGCCACCAATAACGGCTACGTCTTTGCCGGCAAATAATGGACCATCACAATGTGGACAGTATGCTACACCTTTGTTTTTGAACTCAGCTTCCCCTGGTACATTAACATTACGCCAACGAGCACCAGTTGAAAGAATAACGGTTTTACTTTTTAAAACAGCACCGTTTTCCAATTCAATCTCAACTAAGTCTTTCTTTTCAATGCGTTTCGCACGCTGTAGGTTCATTATATCAACATTATATTCTTTTACATGTTCTTCGAGACTTGCTGCAAGCTTAGGGCCTTCTGTGTACTTAACACTAATAAAGTTCTCAATGCCAAGTGTATCCATAATTTGTCCGCCAAAGCGTTCAGCAACAATACCTGTGCGAATACCTTTACGCGCTGCATATACAGCTGCACTGCTACCTGCTGGCCCGCCACCAATAACAAGAACATCAAACGAATCTTTATTAGCAAATTCTGATGCATCAGGTGCGCTTCCAACTTTTGAAAGAATTTCTTCTAATGACATACGTCCATTACCAAATACTTCTCCATTGAGGAAAGCAGTTGGAACAGCCATGATATCCTTACTTTCAACTTCTTCCTTAAAGGCAGCACCATCAATCATTGTATGTGTGATGCCAGGGTTGAGAACACTCATCACGTTAAGAGCTTGTACAACATCAGGGCAGTTGTGGCAACTTAAGCTTACGTAAGTTTCAAAGTGGTATTCACCTTTAATTGCTTTTATTTGGTCAATTAGCTTCTGATCAACCTTCGGAGCTCTTCCGCTTACTTGTAAAAGAGCCAACACAAATGAAGTAAATTCATGTCCAAGAGGGATTCCAGCGAATGTTATACCAGAATCCTCGCCGATACGATTGATGCTAAAGCTAGGTGTTCTTTCTAACTGAACATACTCAACCTTAATTTTAGAAGACATCTCTGCCAACTCATCAACAAGAGCCTGCATATCTTTTGAGACATTATCAGATCCCACGCTTACTTTGAGTAGGACGTCACTTTCTAAAAGTTGAAGATATTGAGATAATTGTTGCTTTATATCAGCATCTAGTATCATTTAAAGCACTCCTTAGATTTTTCCTACTAGGTCTAGGCTTGGCTTAAGTGTTGCTTCTCCTTCTTTCCACTTAGCAGGGCAAACCTCACCAGGGTTGTTACGTACATATTGTGCAGCTTTAATTTTATTAATAAGTGTGCTTGCATCACGGCCAATACCGTCTGCATTGATTTCAACAGCTTGGATTACACCATCTGGATCAATGATGAAAGTACCACGGTCAGCTTGTCCAAGTTCTTCAACTAATACATCAAATTGACGAGAAAGTACGTGAGCAGGGTCACCGATCATTGTATAAGTAATTTTACCAATTGCTTCAGAAGAATCATGCCATGCTTTGTGAGTGAAATGAGAATCTCTAGAAGCAGAGAATACTTCAACACCAAGATCTTGTAATGCTGGGTATTGCTCTTGTAAGTCTTCTAATTCAGTAGGACATACGAAAGTGAAGTCAGCAGGGTAGAAGCAAACAATACTCCAATGACCTTTTAAATCTTCCTCTGTAACCTCGATGAAATCACCATTTCTATAAGCTTGTAATGTGAATGGTTCTACTTGTTTTCCAATAAGTGACATAATAAATTCCTCCAATTAATTATATTTAATATAGATTATTAGCATTATTGACTAATAAATCTATAATTAATACTTGTTTATAATAATTATTATATAGATGTTATTATTTATGTCAATTAAAATGCTATGAAAATTATATTCAAATATCAATTATTAGATTTTGTATTAGAAGGTACCTTTATAAATGGTAATTCTTGATTAATGCTGACTTCCATTGACACAAATGTAAATTTGATTCATAATATTCCTAATCTATAATTCAAAAGCAATGTACGAACTATTTTAATAATAAGAAGTGATGAAAGGGAACTAGTAAGTAGTCCTCAGGTAAAAGAGAGTAAAATCCATGGGCTGAAAGATTTTATAACCTGCAATGCTATTGAACCTGTCCTTTGAACTGTTAGGAAAACCTAACCGTTGCCTGCGTTAAAGGTTTTGAGTGGATACTAGAGCGTTTCTTAGTATCAATAAAGGTGGTACCACGAAAGACATGGTCTTTTCGTCCTTTTTTATAGGGATGGAAGGGCCTTTTTTTATAGAATTTAATGGGTGGTGAATGAAATGAAGAAGAAGCGAATTGTTGTCAAAATAGGGAGCAGTTCTTTAACCAATCAAAATGGCGGACTTAGTAACGATAAGCTTAAAGAACATGTGGATGCGATAGCTCGTTTAAAGGAACTTGGGCATGAAGTCATTCTCATTTCATCTGGGGCTGTTGCAGCTGGATTTATGGATCTTGGCTATTCTTCCCGCCCTAAAACTGTCGCTGGCAAACAAGCAGCTGCAGCGGTGGGCCAAGGCCTTCTTTTAAGGGGGTATACGGAAGAATTTAAAAAGCATGGTATTGTTGCCGCGCAATTACTGTTAACAAGGCAAAATTTTTTATACAAGGATCAATACAACAATGCTAATGCTACTCTATCGGAACTTCTAAAACGAAATGTTGTACCAATTATTAATGAGAATGATTCCGTATCATTAGAAGAATTAAACTTTGGAGATAATGACATGTTATCGGCATTAGTAAGCGGGCTTGTACATGCTAACTTTTTGATTATCATAACAGATGTCAATGGAATCTATGATCAAAATCCACAAACACATCCAAATGCAAAGAGGTACAATTTCCTCAATGAGATTAATGACGAATTAGTAAGGGGAGCTTCTGGTTCGGGGTCAAAGGTAGGCACTGGAGGAATGAAGTCAAAAATTGAGGCAGCAAAGACAGCTGTCGGTTTAGGAGTAAAAGTGTTTATTGGATCTGGTTCTGGAGATGAGAAGTTTGTCGATATTCTTGCAGGAAAAGGGGATGGAACATATATTGGAGACTCCTCACGACCTAGTATGAATACATCAAAGCAGTGGCTAGCCTTGCACTCAATTCCAAGCGGGAAAATTGAAGTCGATCAGGGTGCTGCAGCGGCTATACTAAGGCATGGAAAAAGCCTTCTACCTGCAGGTGTCACTAATATTATCGGTAATTTTGACATAAATGATGTTGTTGAGGTTGTAAATCTTAAGGGAGATACAATCGGAAAAGGAAAGGTAAACTTTTCTTCTGACCAATTAGTAGAGATTAAAGGATTATCAAGCACTAAGGCAATGGTTAAGGTAAACAGTGATCAACGTGTTGTCATTCATAGAGATAATTGGGTAAGTCAAAAAGAGAGGAGAGTTACGTATGAGTGAGTTAATTCTAAAAGGGAAAAAGGCAAAAATAGCAGCATCACTTTTAGCAAAGGCAACCACAGAACAAAAGAACAAGGCTCTTTCGACAATTTCTGAGCAACTTATCAAAGAACAAACGTTTATTTTGGAAGAAAACAACAAGGATTTGCAAGCAGGAAAAGAAAAGGGAATGAGTGAGTCTTTACTTGATCGCTTAAAGTTAAATGAACAGCGGATTCAAGATATGGCAGATGCCATTGTTCAATTAACGAAACTAGAGGACCCAATTGGACAATTAATAGAAGAATGGGAGCGTCCAAACGGACTTAAAATTGCTCAAGTTCGAGTTCCTCTAGGGGTCATCGGAATGATATATGAGGCAAGACCAAATGTAACCGTTGATGCATCAAGTTTATGTTTAAAAACGGGAAATGCAGTACTCCTTCGTGGTAGCTCTACAGCAATTCATTCAAATAAAGCCCTTGTGAAGGTTATTCAACATGCACTTGAGTTAATTAATCTACCAGTTGATGGTGTTCAACTATTAGAGGATACTAGCCGAGAAACAGCATCAGAAATGTTCAAGTTAAATGAGTATCTAGATGTGTTGATTCCGCGTGGTGGTGCAAAATTAATTCAGACAGTCGTACAAAATTCGACAGTTCCTGTATTAGAAACAGGAGCAGGAAATTGTCATGTATATATAGATGAAACAGCTGATCCAAACATGGCGATTGAAATTGCGATTAATGCGAAAACACAGCGTCCATCGGTATGTAATGCAATTGAGAATGTTCTTGTCCAAAAGGATTGGGCATCAGAACATTTACAAGAGTTAATAACAGCCTTACAGGAAAAAGATGTTCAAATACATGGAGATGAAAAGGTCCAAAAAGCAGGGAAGGAAATCATTCCTGCGAGCTTGGAAGACTGGGGTACTGAATTTTTAGGGCTAGAAGTCGCTTTAAAAGTGGTGGAGGGTGTAGAAGAGGCGATTACCCATATTAATCAATATGGAACAAAGCATTCCGAAGCCATTATCTCTTCAACCGTTGAAAATGTAGAGAAATTTTTTACAGAAGTGGATGCAGCAGCTGTTTACCATAATGCATCTACCAGATTCACAGATGGATTTGAATTTGGATTTGGTGCAGAAATTGGAATTAGTACTCAAAAACTACATGCACGTGGACCGATGGGGCTACAGGCCTTAACCTCCACAAAATATACAATTCGAGGAAATGGGCAAATTAAGTAAAATTGAATACGAAATATAAGGGATGTTTCCAACAATCTTGGGAACATCCCTTTTTATTTTTTTGCTGTTTACAAAAATGTTTACACGTACACAAAAAGTAAACAAGATGTATACAAACCTGTTTACATGTTTACAAATCTGTATACATCCCGAGATAACAACATGTATACGGGTTTGTATTCGTTGTTTACAGAAATGTATACAAAAACCGACATGTTTACAGAGTGTTTACAGGTTTACAGTTTTGTTTCTTTTTGCTGAGAGTCATTGTGGAATCTAGTAATCTCTTATACCCTTTTATTAAGTGAATAAGTTCAACAGACCTACATAGCAACAAATCTAACTAAATTGAAAAGGGATGATGTTTGAATGACTATGTCCAGAATTGCAGCAGTTGATGTTGGAAATGATTCTATTAAGGCAATCTTCGGAGAACTAGAGTATGAATTAAATATTCCTAATATTATTGCAAGAGACACCGAGGACCGTCCGGTAATTGGTATAGAAGAATTAAATAGTAAGGATCCGTTGGAAGGAATTCATATTAAGGTTCACTCCCCTGCCCTAAAAGAGAATAATGTCATTTATCGTGTAGGGCACTTGGCAACCAAGAGTAACAGTGCATCAGAATTAGACCCGGGGAGCAGCAAATCAGAAGAGGATCAGACATTGATTATGCTTTTTGCTACATTGGCATTGGATGCAGTACGTGAGGGAAACACAACTTCCTTTCCGAGGTCAAAAAATGTAATTGATGCAAATTACACATTAGGAACAGGATTGCCACTTCGAGAAGTAAAAGAAGGAAAAGATGCTGGATATCGATCAAAGTTAACAGGATCAGTTCATCAAGTCGAATTTCTTGTAACACCGAGATATCAAGGATTAAAGGTCAACATTAAATTCAATGAAGTGAAAATCTATCCAGAAGGTTTTGCGGCTTATATTAATCTTGTAATGGATAATAATTTGAAAGTAATCAATAAGGATCTAATTGATAAGCAGATTTTAATTCAAGATATTGGTGGTCTTTCCACGGATATTGCGGTGATTCGTAACCGAACTGTTGATGATGATAAGGCCCAAGGCTTTAATCTCGGGGTATCCGAATCATTGGAAGCCATTAGAGAAGAAATTCGCTCTAAGCACGGAATAGAGTTAGATAGTCGCCGAGATGTAGTAGATATTATTACGAGAAAAAATAACCGAAATCATATTATGGTAAAAGGAAGTCGGACAAGCGTTCATGATATTACAGATCGAATCTTGCTTGAATTGGCGAAAAAGCAATATCGATTACTACGCAATGTTTGGCTGAAAAACTCTCAAACGGAAATCTGCTATTTCGTCGGTGGTGGATCAAATGTGCTTAAAGATTATATTAAAACATTAAATAACAACCTTGATGGTTATAATATTGAATTCTTTGAAGATGAAAAAGAGAGCATTTGGATGATGGCAAATGCCTATTATAAGCTTATTACTGACTTTATAAGAAAAAATGAGAAGCAAAAGGTACCACAAGAGCCAGTAAAAAAATAAGAATTTAAAAAATAAGGGTTCAAAAATGAGGACAAAAAGGACCAAGAAGTTCAAGGCGGTGCAGCTTTGAGTACCGGAGCGAGGCAACTGCTTGAGTTAGCCTCCATGCAGCCTTGCGCTGAGGAATTGACTTCGAGAATAAGCTAGTAGACGCAAGCGCATAACCAAGTGATTCACGATGTACTTGGTGCAGTGCGCAGAAATTCGAAGTGTCATTTTTATCCGACTTTTTTGAACATCTTCAAAAAAATAAGATAAGGTGATCCTATGAAAACAACCTCACCTGAGGTAAAGAGGGGCCAAGCGATTTCGTTTCGAGTACCATCTGATACACCTGATCATTTATTAAAGCATCTACAAAAACTGAAGGAAACAGAGCGAAGGAATTTTTCTAGTAAAATAGCTGAGTTTGTCATGCAGGGAGTCGGCCAGACTTATTCAAGGGAGCGGGAAGTCATCACCGTTCCACTCCCTCATAAATTAAGTAAATCACAGCGAAATTGGCTTAAGCATGAGCATTCTGAAGCATTACTAGGAAGTATTATTTACCACCTTTTATCTGACCCAGTTCGTGCGACTGCACTACTAGCTTCGTTAAACAGCAAATCAGTAGATTTAGATGAAGCCTTATATCTTCAAGAGGAATTGTCTGTGGAGCAACATAAGGCTAAGCCAATCACCGAGGAAGGTCATGTACATTCGGTTGACGAAGTCGCTGTAGCTAAGGATGCGACCAACCTTGAGGATGACTTAGATAATTTTAACTGGGAAGCTGCCAAGCAAGATGAACCAAAAGAAGAAGATAATGATGCAGAGAACGCTGATTTAGACAGTCTTTTGGGGGATTTTCTTTCTGCGATGAATAAGTAAAATGAAGGGACAGTACTTGTTACATTATGGTGACGTGGTACTGTCCCTTTTAAATGAAAGAAGAGAAATGTATGATAGTAGAAAGAAAACCATAGGATGAGGATGGAGATCATGGAAACGGAATTGAATATACAAGTAAATTCAAAACTCGCTAATAAGTACAAAGGGGGTTATCCGCTTATTACAAAGCAAGTGATGAATAATACAAGCCATTTAGAAGAGGGAGCCCAAATTAACCTTGTTGACGAAAGACATTCATTTATTGGGAGGGGCTATTATGGCAAGCAAAATAAAGGATATGGCTGGATCCTAACGAGGAACATGGATGAAAAGATTGATCAGTCCTTTTTTGAAAGAAAGATGAAAGCTGCCTTAGACAAAAGAAAGTCATTTTTTAATGACAAGGAAACGAATGCCTTCCGTGTATTTAATGGAGAAGGAGACGGAATTGGGGGCTTCACCATTGATTATTTTGATGGGTATTATTTAATTAATTGGTACAGTAAAGGCATCTATACATATTTCAATCATGTGTTAACCTCACTTAAAAATCTAGTCCAGTATAAAGCAATTTATCAGAAAAAACGATTTCGTGAAGACGGGAAGTTTATTGAAGAAGATGGGTTTGTTGAAGGTGAACGTGGCCAATTTCCGATTATTGTTAAAGAAAATGGGGTTAATTTTGCCGTTTATTTTAATGAAGAAGCCATGGTCGGGGTGTTTCTCGATCAGCGGGATGTAAGAAGAACAATTCGCGATAAGTATGCAAATGGGAAGACTGTATTAAATACCTTTTCATATACAGGGGCCTTTTCTGTGTTTGCAGCAATGGGTGGAGCTGCAAAGACAACGAGTGTGGATTTAGCGAATCGTAGTCTGCCAAAAACGATTGAGCAGTTTAGTGTAAACGGAATTGATTATGAGGCCCATGACATTATTGTTGAAGACGTTTTTCATTATTTTAAGTACGCAGGTAAAAAGAACTTAAAATTTGACGTGGTAATTCTTGATCCGCCTAGTTTTGCAAGGTCGAAGAAAATGACATTTAGTGCTGAAAAGGACTATAAAAATCTATTGAAGGAAGCAATTGTAATTACAGAAAATAATGGAATAATTGTTGCTTCAACAAATAGTGCATCCTTTGATATGAAAAAATTTAAGAGCTTTATTGATGCGGCGTTTAAGGAAAGTAATTGCAAATACAAAATTAAAGAGGAATTCACATTACCTTCAGACTTTCAAACAATTTCGCAATTTAAGGAAGGTAACTATCTAAAAGTAGTATTTATCAAAAAGCTAAATGGCTAGGAAGATGGAGGCGAATGAGATGGATTTCGTAGTAAATAAGGAATGGCTTGTTGAACAACTACATAACAAGGATATAAAGATTGTGGATTGCCGGTTTGCTTTAGGAAATCCAACCCAAGGAGAAAAGCTCTATCAGGAAAGTCATTTACCTGGTGCTTTTTATTTTGATTTAGAAAAGCAGCTATCAGCTCCTGTATCGGAGCATGGGGGAAGGCATCCACTGCCGGATATAGAGCAGTTTAAACGTGGGGTTGAAAAAGCTGGAATCGATCATTCAAAAACAGTAGTTGCTTATGATGGGGGTGAAGGTCAGTTTGCATCTCGTTTTTGGTGGTTACTGACCTATCTTGGACATGAGAAGGTTTATGTATTAAACGAAGGCTTTAAAGGTTGGACTGAAGCAGGTTATCCTACAACAAATGAAATACCAGAACTAGAATCAGCTTCATTTAACATAAATATACGTGAAGACATGTTAGCCTCTTATGAAGAGGTTAAGGAAATCGTTGATCAGAAAATGGATTCTCCCATTTTAATAGATTCGAGAGATGAAAGCCGCTATAAAGGGGAATTTGAGCCTATCGATCGTATTGCAGGACATATTCCCCGCGCAATAAATAGATGTTGGATAGAAGGGATGGAACAAGGGACCTTTAAAGATAGTGAAGAACAGAAAAAGAGATTTGCAGACCTTAAAAAAGACGAACCAATCATTGTTTATTGTGGGTCTGGTGTAACAGCTACTCCTAATTATATTGCTTTGAAAATGGCAGGATTTAAGAATGTCAGACTATATGCAGGTAGTTATAGTGATTGGGTTTCTTATGAAGACAATCCGGTTGCAAAAGGGAATGAGAGATAAGTGCCTTTCTGAAAGGGAGGCTCTTTTTCATTAACATACTGATGACGTTTACCCCCTCAATAAAGTATAATACACTTAAACATTATTTGGACGGTGAGGGTACAGTGAAAAGGATAACCGTGGCAGACTTGGTCCGTAGGTTTTCATTGAAGGTATTGGCTGGTGAAGACCAATTACAGAATACAATTACGCAATCCCGGGTACATCGACCGGGTCTTGAGTTCGTTGGTCACTTTGACTTTTTTCCAACAGAGCGAGTTCAAATTTTAGGAGAAAAGGAAGTCACGTATTTACATAAACTTACAAAAGAGGAACGTAGAATTCGGATTGGAAATATTGTTAAATACCATCCTCCTTGTTTTATCGTAACATGTGGGGAAGAGGGGCTAACCTATTTAAAACAGCATTGTGTGGAACAAGGCATTCCATTGCTGGTTACAAATCAGCCTGAGATTACTTCTGATTATATTGTAAGATTGGACGCCTATTTAATTAAGGAATTAGCGGAAGAAATTGCTGTACACGGTGTTTGTATGAATGTGTCGGGGATTGGTATTCTGATCCGGGGGAATTCTGGTGTAGGAAAAAGTGAGACTGCGCATACCTTGATTCGCAGGGGACATCGGCTCGTAGCAGATGATATCGTCGTCTTAAAAAAGCTAAGTCCACAAACGATTCTAGGTACACATGATGAAAAAACAAAGGAGTTCTTAGCCCTTCGTAGTATCGGGCTTTTAAATGTAGTTCGGATGTATGGAAGAAAAACATTTCAAGATGAAACCCGCATCTCCCTTGATATTCATTTGACGAAGTGGGAAAAAGATGCTTTGTATAATGATCTAGAACAAGAAATCAACACGATGGAATTTATGGGTGTTAAGATTCCTTCAATTGAGATTCAGCTTCAGCCTGGGCGAGATGTCGCAGGGCTAATTGAAGCAGCCGCAAACAACTGGTATTTAAAACAACAAGGTTACAATGCGGCAGAGGAATTCATGAGTAGGATTGATAATGAGTTGACGACCTCTAATGGCGATAAATAAAGGGGAGGTTCAAAGCTTGAGAACCCCAATTTGAGTTGAACTTGGTTTTCAATTTCTAATGTGCCTTGCCAAGATGGATGAGGTCTTGGCGATGCCCCTGATTAGATATATTATTACGGTTAGGTACCCAGGAATTTACTGCCGGTGCCAAGTGAGGGCATCGCCCATGCCCAGTTACTCTTCTAAGGTAAAAAAAGCCCCTCTACATCTTCTAAGTAAGTAGAGGGTTAATAGGTTAAGCGACGTACTCTTCTTTTTTGATATCTGTTGCTTCTTTTTTTATATAATATTTTCCTTTTGTAGCAATGGCTAAGATTATTGTTAGGATCGATGCAAGGATTGCTGCAAAAAATGCGGCCGTACTTTGTAAGAAGGTTCCCATAAATCCAAGTGCTGCTACAGTACCGAGGGCACTTGAAATTAATAAAGCAGCAACACCGACGGGATTCCATTTATATAAGTTCTCTTGTCTTGCCTCGTAATATCCAGGGCCAATTTTTAATAATTTCTTAACAAAGACAGCATCAGTAACTAAAATAGCTGCCCAAGATAATAAGAAGACTCCTTGGAAGGTCAAGACAGTGCCAAGATGATTGACAATATCGGTGAGCATTAAGAAGATGGCAGATACTCCTGTTACAACTACCCAAAAGCGTCTTCCAGGTTTAAAGTTAAAAATGTTTTCGAAGAAATTTGAAAGAGAAAGTGAACCACTATATATATTTGTGACATTGATTCTCACTTGGGTAATCATCGTAAACAACGCTCCCCACATTCCTAGAAGCATTACGATATACACACCAGGATTTGGTTCACCTAGACGAACACCAAACCAAATACCTAAGCCTCCCATTACACCAAAACAGAAGATCTGCGGGACAAACCCAATTGCAAATACTCCAATTTTCGTGTCCTTAGGTTTAAGGAATCGAGCATAATCGGATGCGAGTAGTGGAGTTAATCCCATAATTCCGTGTTGCATTCCAATACAAAGCAAGAGAGCGGTTCCTCCAACCTGAACATTTTCTGGCATATAGGACCAGAAAGTTCCATCATAAACAGATGGCTTGATTGCTGCCACTACGATTGCTCCAACTAAAAATACACCGAACAATGGCAATGACCATTTTTGTAATTTATCCAACTGCTTAATTCCAAACCAGTTTAGTGGAATGACAATGGTACCGAAGAAAAGAATTAAAGCCCATTCTGGAATAATAGGTAAGAATTCGTGGACTGCGGAAACTAAGATTAAACCTTCAAGTGCACAATACATGATGAAATTTGTGGCATAAATTATGGAGGTTAATGAAGCGCCAATATAGCCGAACCCGCCACCCCTTGATAATAAATTTACGTTCATACCTGACTTTGCAGATAGGTACGCAATGAAAGTTCCAAGAATACCGGCAACGATAATCGCATATATCGCGGAAATGATGGCGTTAATTGCGCCAAATTGAAGTGCCATTACACTTCCCATTTGAAAATAAAAAATAGCCGTTGCAATTCCGAATGTAATATTCGTTATACTTAACCAACTCATGTTTCTTTTGTTAAGAGGTACTCTATCCAAGGAATAGTCATCACTCAACGCTTCGTTGCGATTTTGCTCCGGTTGGATATTAGATCCCATTTTATCAACTCCCTTTTTGTGAATAATTTCACAAAAACATTTCTTGTGAAATAAATATAAGTGCACAGTTCGCTTAACTAGAATAACTATATCACTAAAGATAACGTTGCATCAAACGCGATAAACCAGCATATTCCGTGATAAAACCTATTTACAGCATGTCTAGGTTACATAATCCGGGTTTTTCTTAGGATTATCCACAAATACCGAATAATATATCTGAAATGCTTGGAAATGTGCGTATTATATCATTGGATGGATAGTATAAAAGAATGTGGCATTAAAAGTTCGGGTTTTCGGTATTTTGATCATTTAAAGGGTTACGATTGTAACACTCCGATATATCGATTATAATTATCGATATAATTAAGGAGGCAGCATGCAATGAGGAGAAAAAGAGGGTTTGTTCAAATAGCTATTTTGCATTTGTTAAAGGAAGAACCAATGCATGGCTATCAGATTATGAAGGAATTAGAAGAGCGATCAAATGGTGCTTACTCTGCAAGTGCTGGGACTGTATATCCAGCACTTCAGGAGTTGGAGGACCAGGGCCTGATTGAACGAGATGCTGATACACAAAAAAAGGTTTATTCAATTCATAAAAATGGTCAAAAACGGCTAGATGAAGCAAAGCATGTCGAGGGTGATTTTTGGGTTGAGTGGAAAGAGAGAATGGCCTGGAAGAACTCGGGGGAGTTTATTCAACTAAGGACAGCGATGGAGCGCTGGGAAAAGGAATTTCGACATGCTGTAAAACAAACACGTGGGAATTCCCGAGGGGTACTTGAATTAATTTCGTTCATTGAAGAAATGACTGAACAATTAAAAAAGAATAGTGGGAAGTAAGGGGAAACTTTCATGAAAGCCATGAAAAAACTAGTTAAGTATATAAAGCCATATCTGTTATTTGCCATTTTAGCACCTCTTTTTATGTGTATTGAGGTGGTGATGGATCTTTTACAACCAACAATCATGCAGAAGATGATTGATACAGGAATTGCCAATCAGGATAATGAATATGTCATTAAATTTGGACTCGTTATGCTGCTATGTGCAATCATTGGATTGATAGGTGGAATCGGCTGTATTGTTTTTTCAGCCAAGGCTGCTGTAAATTTTGCAACTGATATTCGCCATGATGTGTTTAAAAAAACAGGCCGATTTTCGAATCAGAATATTGATTCGTTTGGGACTGGAAAATTGATTACGATTACGACAAACGATATTACGACAGTGCAGCAGGCTGTTATTATGATATTACGTATTTTTGTACGAGGCCCACTCTTATTTATTGGTTCGGTCGTGATTGTTTGGTTTACTGCGAGGGAACTGTTTCCCATTTTATTAGTCGCCATCCCGGTTCTAATTGCTTTTATTTATTTCTTTTCTGTAAAATCAGGGAAACTTTTTTCTCAAGTACAGAAGGCAATGGATAAGGTGAATACAAAGTTGCAAGAAACGTTAGCTGGGATTCGGGTCATCAAGGCGTTTGATCGCCAAAATTACGAAAAGGCCCACTTTAAAAAGGTTAATAATTTGTTAACGAATCGTCTGATGACCGCAGAACAGTTTGTTTTAACCCTAATGCCCATTATGATGTTTGTTGTTAATCTTGGAATAATAGCTGGGCTTTGGTTAGGAGTCATCAAGGTAAACGAAGGTACACTTCAGGTGGGGGTTATTTTAGCCTTTCTAAACTATTTAAATATCATGATGAACGGGTTAATTAGTAGCAGTCATGTCTTGATGCAAATTGCACGTTCTTTTCCTTCTGCTGAGAGGATTGTTCATACGCTTGAAACAAAAATTGATATTACAGAGCCGGTTCAGCCTCGCACTATATATGATTTAAAAGGCGAAGTGGAATTTCGGAAGGTAAATTTTAGTTATAGTAAAAACGGAAATAATGTGCTCCAGGATATTTCTTTTAAAGCTAAGGCGGGGCAAACAATCGGCATTATTGGTTCAACAGGAAGCGGAAAGTCGACATTAGTGAAGCTTATTCCGCGTCTATATAACCCTGATTCTGGTGAAATTCTTATCGATGGGGTTAATGTAAAAGATATACCACTTGAAAACTTACGAAATAGTATCGGTTTTGTTCCTCAAAAGGCTACCTTGTTTTCAGGAACGATTGAGGAGAATTTGCGTTTCGGAAAAGAATTAGCATCAGAACGTGAGTTGGATCAAGCTACGGAATCTGCTGCAGCAAGTGAATTTATTATGAGATTAGAAGATAAGTTTTCACACTCATTGTTGCAAGGTGCAACGAATCTATCAGGTGGTCAAAAGCAGCGTTTATCGATGGCGCGAGCTTTTATCCGCAAGCCGAGTATTTTAGTGCTTGATGATTCAACCTCTGCAATTGATGCTTTATCGGAAGGCTTAGTTCAACAGGCATTACGAGAAGATTATGCTGATTCAACCGTGTTCATCATTTCATCAAAGATTTCATCCATTATCGATGCAGATCAAATTCTTGTGATGAACGATGGCGAAATTGAGGCTAGCGGCAGACATGATGAGTTACTCAGAAAGAGTGAAGTGTATCGAAAAATCGTTGCTACACAAACTGGGAGGGAGGTTGAGTTCGGATGAGTAAAGCCACATCACAACCGAATGCTAATATGTTAGCCCGAGCGCGTGGGCCAAGAGGATTTGGGGGACCCGTAGAAAAGGCAAAGGATTGGAAGGGGACGATTCACCGTATCTGGAAGCAGATGGAGAAGCAAAAGATGGCATTAGTTTTTTCAATTATCTTTGTTATCCTATCTACTTTGCTAGGGCTCGCTGGACCATATTTGATCGGTATCATTATTGATGAATATATCATTCCAAAAGACATAACTGGGACAATAAAGTTTTTAGGAATACTTACCGCTATATATGTGGCAACCGCTTTGTTTACATGGCTTCAAACCTTCATGATGGTTCGGGTATCCTTGGAAACCATTCGAAATTTACGTCAAGATTTATTTAATAAGCTCCACACTCTATCCTTAAAATTCTTTGATAAACGTACACACGGAGACTTAATGAGTAGGGTAACAAATGATATTGATACCTTAAATAACGCATTAAGCCAAAGCGTTATTCAAATCTTGTCATCAATTTTAATGATTTCGGGAGTAGCGATTGCAATGTTTTCACTTAATTGGGTGCTCGCTATTGTTACCCTTTTAGTCATCCCGCTGATGATTTTAACAACGAAAAAAATCATTACATATAGCAGTAGCTATTTTATAAAAAGACAACGCGATCTGGGTGAGTTAAATGGTGTAATTGAAGAATCCATCTCTGGAAGTGAGGTCATTAGGCTCTTTGGAAAAGAAGAAAAGATAAACGAGCAATTTTCGGGTATCAATGAGCGGTTGCGCAGATCTGCTATGGCCGCTGACACTGTTTCGGGATTTCTAGGTCCAGTTAATAATTTTATTAATAATCTAGGACTCGGTCTTGTGATTGCGATAGGCGCCGTACTTGCAGTGCATAATCTAGCGACTGTTGGGATTATCGGTGCATTCGTTCTCTATTCTCGTCAATTTTTTAGACCAATCAATCAGCTTTCAAATCTAATCAATATGTTCCAATCAGCTATAGCTGGTGCGGAACGTGTCTTTGAAATTATGGATGAGACTCCGGATATTGTAGATAAAGAGAATGCGATTGTGGTTGATTCCTTGAAGGGTGATGTTGAATTTTCTCATGTGACTTTAGGTTATGAGGATGGTCAGCCAATCTTAAAGAATGTTCATTTTTCTGTCAAAGCGGGTGAGAAAGTCGCGCTTGTTGGCCCGACTGGTTCAGGTAAGACGACCATTATTAATCTATTATCGCGGTTTTATGACGTAACAGCGGGTGAGCTAAAAGTAGATGGTCGAAATATACAGGACTATCAAATAAGCAGTTTACGAAAAAAAATCGGTGTCGTCCTTCAAGATACTTTCTTATTTTCGGGTACGATCATGGAGAATATCAGATACGGGTGTTTGGAAGCAACAGAGGAAGAAGTAATAAATGCAGCAAAAATGGCATCAGCACATCAATTTATTCAACATTTACCTGAAGCTTACCTTACTCAAATTACATCTGGTGGTGAAAATTTAAGCCAGGGGCAGCGTCAATTATTAGCGATTGCAAGGGCGATTTTAGCAGATTCAGATATTCTTATTCTTGATGAGGCAACTTCTAGTATTGATACCAATACTGAAATTGAAATACAAAAGGGCATCAATAAATTAACAGAAGGGCGGACAAGTTTTATGATTGCTCACCGTTTGAAGACCATTGAAAACGCCGATCGCATCCTCGTTATTCATCAAGGAGAAATTATTGAATCAGGCACACATCAAGAGCTTTTAAAGAAAAAAGGCTTCTACTTTGACATGTATGACAGTCAATTTAACCTACAGGAGATATGAGATACTGGTTATAAGGTAGGGTGCAAATTCGAAAACAGCCTAGCAGGTGAAGCTAGGCTGTTTTCTGTGTTTTAAATTAGAGAAAGGTACTTGTTGTAGGACAAGTGGAGGGTAGTGAAACCAGAGTGAGACGGAATCAATGCTTCATTCGGACAAGGAATGAGGAAAAGGGGGAAACAGAGTCAGAAAGCGGTGTTGATTCGGACAGAAGGATAGACAAAGGTGAAGAAATGAGTCGGAAAGAAGGTGTGATTTGGACAAAGAATGCGAAAACGAGATTAGTAGAGTCAGAAAACGAGCTTGATTCGGACAGAAGGATAGACAAAGGTGAAGAAATGAGTCGGAAAGAAGGTGTGATTTGGACAAAGAATGCGAAAACGAGATTAGTAGAGTCAGAAAGCGAGCTTGATTCGGACAGAAAGATAGATAAGGATGCAGGGATGAGTCGGAATTAAGGTGTGATTGAGACAAAGAATGCAAAAACGAGATTAGTAGAGTCAGAAAACGAGCTTGATTCGGACAGAAAGATAGATAAGGATGCAGGAATGAGTCGGAAAGAAGGTGTGATTGAGACAAAGAACGCGAAAACGAGATTAGTAGAGTCAGAAAACGAGCTTGATTCGGACAGAAAGATAGACAAGGATGCAGGAATGAGTCGGAAAGAAGGTGTGATTCGGACAAAGAACGCGAAAACGAAATTAATAGAGTCAGAATACAAGCCCTCATTGCAAAAAATTAAAGAGCCACATGGAGGACCACCCAAAATAAAATACACCAACAACAAAAAACCCCATCGAAATAGTTAGATGAGGTTTTATTTTTTACAGTACTAACTTTTATTCGTAGTATGTATTTTTTGTGTTACCAATAGTATTAAAGTTTGCTTTTAGGACTCTCGAATATGTGCGTTTGCATAGGTCAAGTTTGCACCATTCATAAATGGCTTGAGTTGTAATTTTTTGATTAGGAAAAAGCAAATTGAATTCTTTCACATTTCGCAAAATAGCTTGGTCTATTTTTTCCACTCCTCCACAGTTATCACAAACTAGGTTATGGTGATTTATTGTAATCTGAAAGGACTTACAGTTCTTACAAAAGATCCCTTTTTTAACTTTTTCATAAGTATAGGATGGCAACTTGGTGAAGGGGTTCTTCGGCTGATGCAATTCTAATAGTTTTTGAGCAATTTTTCTATCTCCGTCAGTTAACGGAGAAGATCCCTTATTTAAATCTCTCAAAAATCGATTTACTTGAGTTGGTAAAATAAATGGCTGTTCAAGAGGTGCTTGGTATAATGTAAACTCGGGATTGATAAAAATAATGGAGGCATCCACTAGGTAATGTTGATTGAGATTTTGGAGTAATTGGCGGAATAAAGAGGCGCTTCTGTTTATTTGAGTTATGGGGTTTTTATATTCACGGCCAGTTGTAACAGAAAAAAGATTGTCAGATTTAAGGTAACAATCCCCTTGAAAGTTTTTTATATCTAAAACATTAATTATGCCCCTTGAAATAAGCAATGTATCAATTTGGAAAAAGGAGTTGTTTACTTCTAATAAAAGGTCATTGATTATATATCTTTCTTCACGAAGATCATGTAGCATGGAATCAAATTTCACCTCTCCTTCATAGCCTCTTTCAAGGTTTTGGTAGAGAAATTTCTCCTTTGCAGTTAACTCCATTCGAATATCTAACGAACGAAGAGCTAACAATTCCTCTGATTCAGTTCGCACTTTAAGTAACAAACGTCCACTTCCTTTCTATTTATTCATTCCTATTTTAATAGAAATTCAACCTGTTAAATGTGAAAATTCCTTTAACTTTTTGTGTCCAGTGTTCCATAGGAAATACTTATCCATTTCTATAATAAAGATTAAATTTCTTAATCACTCTTTTGCTACTATACTTAAGGTACAAGGGGTGGTAATAAATGGAGTATATTATCCTGTTTTTTATTGGGGTTTGTGCGACGACTTTGGGGACGCTTGCTGGTGGTGGGGGATTAATCAGTTTGCCGTCGATGTTACTTTTAGGTGTACCTGTTCATTCGGCAATTGGAGCGAATAAGGTTTCCAATACAATAAGTTCGTTCTCGAGTTTCTTCTACTTGTTGCGTAAAAAGGAGCTCTCTTTAAAAGAATCGGTTTGGATTATACCGGTTAGCCTTTCTGGCGGGATAAGTGGGGGCCTCATCGCTTCACGGATTTCATCAGAAAACATGTATATTGTAGCAATTGTCCTGCTACTATTCGCTTTCATTGTTTCTTTTGTGGGAAAAGGAGATTTTACCGGAAATGAGCCATTGAAGTTCAATAAAATTAGTGCACCCGGGCTATATAGTATTGGCATTTATGATGGACTATTTGGGCCTGGTCAAGGCACTTTAATGCTTTATCTATATAATCATTTAAATATTGCATACATTCGTGCCGTCGGATTGGTCCGCCTTGCTACATTTTCAAGTTGTTTTGGAGCTGCGATGACCTATATTGCTACTGGTAAGATCATTTGGCCGGTTGCCATTGCCTTGTTACTTGGTTCTTTTACAGGGGCTCAAATCGGGGTGCGTATTGCGCAAAAGTTAAAGCCTCAATATGTAAAGCCAATTTTAAGAATTGTAACAGTACTACTTATTTTTCAAATTGTAACCGAGAATGTTCTTTAAATAAAAATCTGGACTCATTAAATAGTCCAGATTTTTTTGGTTTTTTCTAGTTCTGGTTATCATAATCATAAGGAGTGTGAGTAAAATGAATTCGTTCTGTCCGGTGATGTGGAATGAGGATCCTGTACCCGAAGATGTGAAGAATTGTGAAGATTGTGGGTTGTATCAACAAGGAGCGCGAATGATTTGGGGTGAGGGCAATCCGAAAGCACCGATCATGATTATTTTGGATAATCCTGGTGCTCGTGAAGATCGTGAAGGTAATCCAATGGTTTGTGGAACGAGGCAAACCTTGCAAAAGGCAGTATATGAAGCGGGATTAGATAAAGAGCAAATATATGTTACTTACATTTTAAAACGACAACCGAAACGCGCCTATGATAAGGAAAAGACACGCGAGATTTGTATAAACCATTTGTATACGCAACTGGAGGAACAAAAACCTAAACTTATTGTTTGTCTAGGCAATGTAGCAGTGCAATCTTTTTTTCAGAATCCAGAGCTTGAAGTCAAAGGGCTTAGGGGCAATTTCTATCAAATGAATGGATATCAAACGACTGTTGCGTATCATCCACTCGCGGCCAGAAGAAGGCCAAACTTGTATCCACAACTATTGGAGGATATGAAGTTAGTAGAATCGGAACTTCGGAAGCATATATAAAAAAGGGACGGGTCCACTATGCTGAACCTGTCCTTTTTAATGACTTATATACTTAAACGAATAGATATGCGTTTTTGTTAATTCAATGACTTCCTCAATAAATTCCTCTTGGGACTCTTTAAATCCGCTTGTAATCCAATTTTGGATAAGCCCGTAAAAGCCATACGCTGTATAGCGTTTAAAATAGTCCATATTGACTGGAATATTGTTGATTGTTTCAAATATAAATTTTTCTTGATAAATTTTTAAGATGGTTTGAGGGAAGCTTGTATGTAACCCTGGTAATGTGTCGTCATATTTAATGAGTTCAAAAAAGTGTCGATGCTCATAAATATAAGACACGATATTAAAAGAAGGCTTGCCTATCTTAGATGTATACACTTTTTGTCCTGGAGGATGGTGTTTTCCAACCGAGTTCCATAATCCTACCATCATGGAATTTAGCAAGTCTTCAGCTAAATCAATTTTGTCATGGTAGTGAATATAAAAGGTACTGCGATTATAGGTAGCCTTATCTACAATGTCTTTTACAGAAACGGAATGGTAACCCTTTTCTTTAATAAGGTCAATAAGGGCATGCTTTAAGTGTTCTTGGGTTCGATTTCGTCGTTTAGATGTGAGATCCAATTCATCATTCATAAAAAAACCTCCGTAAAATAGACAATTTTATTGGAAATGTCTATTATTTAGACACTTTGAATTTCTTTGATGATTGTTAAGTCTAGTCAAGGTAGTAAAATAGAATTGTGACCAAATGGTGACAAAGCCTATTGGAGTAAATATTACTCTACTATAGGTTAATGCTATCCATATTATACAATAAGGGGGATTATATAATGGGAAAACTACAAGATAAAGTTGCTATTATAACTGGGGGAGCTTCAGGAATTGGAGCAGCAACAGCTCGTTTATTTGTTGAAGAAGGAGCAAAGGTTGTTCTTGTTGATTTAAATGAAGAAAAGGGAAAAGCTTTTGAGGAAGAATTGAAAGCGCTAAATGCAGAGGCTTTATTTGTAAAAGCAAACATTACGAGTGAAGAAGAAGTAGCAAATATCTATAAACAAACAATTGAAGCATTCGGTAAAGTCGATATTGTTTTCAATAATGCTGGTATTGGTCGAGTTCAACCATCACATGAATTAGACTATTCTGAGTGGAGAAATACGGTTAATGTTGACTTAGATGGTGTTTTCTTAGTGGCACGTGAAGCGATCCGTGAATTCTTAAAAGCTGATGGTGGAGTAATCGTAAACACTGCATCAATGTATGGTTGGGTGGGATCACCAGGTTCAGCAGCCTATAATGCAGCAAAAGGTGGCGTAGTGAACTTAACTCGTTCATTAGCACTTGAATATGCAGAGCAAAATATTCGTGTAAATGCTCTTTGCCCAGGTTTCATTGACACTCCAATTATTCCTGAAGAAAGCAAAGAAGTATTACGTTCTATGACTCCAATGAAGCGCCTAGGACAAGCTAAAGAAATGGCTAAAGCTGTATTATTCCTTGCTAGTGATGATTCTACATTCATGACAGGAAACAGCTTAATTGTTGACGGCGGCTATACAGCTCAATAATCATATTGCCCATCACCTTACTGGTGCTGGGCTTTTTTATTTTCGGGGAAATAGTATTCTAGTCAAACATTTTAAATATAGTTGTTGACGATTTGGAGATTTTTGTGCAATAATAACATTAATTTAATAACTGGTACCTTTAATTCAGTCCAGAGAGGCTGACAAGGACGGCGGATTTTATTAAAAGACGTGGGGATACGTGTATAAACTTTCCCTGTTCCTTTTAATAGATGAAGGGGCTAATTGTCAGGATACCTGGTAATTAGCCTCTTTTTTTTCTGCTTGCTTCTGGTATCAGAAATGATCATACAGGAGGAATCATTTATGAAAAAAGTGGATTCAGAGTTCTCATGGCAAGCAGTTCCACAATCTAGTCGAAACGGTTTTTGGAAGACATTATCCGTAATGCTAGGCCTTACGTTTTTCTCAGCAAGTATGCTAGCTGGTGGAGAAATTGGGATGGGCTTAACATTTTCAGAGTTTATCATAATCGTGTTAGCAGGGAATCTAGCTTTAGGAATTTTTACAGGAACCTTAGCTTATATCGCATCGAAGACAGGACTATCAACACATCTTTTGGCAAAGTATGCATTTGGTGATAAAGGATCCTATCTTCCATCCTTTTTACTAGGATTTACACAAGTTGGTTGGTTCGGAGTAGGTGTAGCGATGTTTGCAGTTCCAGTTGCAAATGCAATGGACTGGAATGTGTACGCCTTAATATTCATCTTTGGACTTGCAATGACAGCAACTTCAATTTTTGGAATGAAAGCACTGGTTGTTTTAGGATTCGTAGCGGTGCCAGCAATTGGAATTCTTGGTAGCTACTCAGCAGTTGAGGCAACTGAGTCCTTAGGTGGAATAGAAGCTCTGATGGATTACAAACCAAACGTATCCATCACACTTTCAGCAGCCCTTACGATTTGCGTCGGATCATTCATCAGTGCAGGAACGTTAACACCAGACTTTGCGCGTTTTGCAAAAACATCACGTTCAGCAGTAGTTGCAACAGTGATCGCCTTTTTCTTAGGAAACTCATTAATGTTCCTTTTCGGAGCAATCGGATCGATGTCTTATGGCTTAGCAGATATTTCAGAAGTAATGTTTCTACAGGGATTAATGATTCCAGCTATTATTGTACTCGGGTTAAATATTTGGACAACAAATGACAATGCACTGTATGCTTCAGGCTTAGGATTTGCAAACATCACGAAGATTCCTAAAAAGGTATTTGTAGTGGTAAATGGACTAGTTGGAACCATACTAGCAATGTGGATGTACAACAACTTTGTAGGATTCCTAACACTTCTTGGTGCTGCGATCCCTTCTATCGGTGCCATCATCATTACAGACTACTTCTTTGTAAAGCGCAGAGAATATAAAGCTTTTGAAGAAATGACTTTTAAATCAGTAAACTGGGTTTCAATTGCGGCGTGGGGTGTAGGTGTAGCTATTGCGCAAGTAGCACCTGGGATTACACCACTAAATGCACTACTAGGAACAGCGGTAATTTACTTCGTATTCATGAAAGTAGCAGAAGCAAAAAAACTTAAAGAAGCAAAGGTGATTTCAGTTGATTATTAAAAATGCAACTTTACGAGGAAAAGAAGGTCTCTGGCATCTTGTTATTAAAGAAGGTCAGTTTGAAAAAATTACGAAAGAACAACTAGTTGAAACAGAGGCAAATGAGGAAGTAATCGATGTAGATGGCTCCCTAGTATTGCCACCTTTCATTGAGCCACATATTCATTTGGATACGACTTTGACGGCAGGCGAACCGGAGTGGAATCAAAGCGGTACTTTATTTGAGGGGATCCAGCGCTGGTCACAGCGTAAAGAATCCTTAACCCTTGAGGATGTAAAAACACGTTCCAAAACAGCACTAAAATGGCAAATTGCTCAAGGGATAGGGCACGTTCGTACCCATGTCGATGTTACTGACCCTAACTTAACAGCACTAAAGGCAATGCTTGAAGTGAAAGAGGAAATGAAAGATTATGTAGATATTCAGCTTGTTGCCTTTCCTCAGGAAGGAATATTATCCTATCCGAATGGAGTAGAATTGCTTGAAGAAGCAGTCAAAATGGGTGCTGATGTCGTTGGAGGTATTCCTCATTTTGAATTTACTCGTGAATATGGTGTCGAGTCAATGAAGATTGCCTTTGATTTAGCAGAAAAATATGATCGGTTAGTTGATATCCATTGTGACGAAATTGATGATGAGCAATCAAGATTTGTTGAGGTTGTGGCAAAGGAAGCCTATGAGCGCGGACTTGGTACTCGTACAACAGCAAGCCACACTACAGCGATGGGTTCATACAATGATGCGTATACGTACAAGCTTTTCCGTTTACTAAAGCTTTCAAATATTAATTTTGTGTCAAATCCACTGGTGAATATTCACCTACAAGGTCGCTTTGATACGTACCCAAAACGCAGAGGACTAACGCGTGTTAAAGAACTATTAGAAGCGGGACTAAACGTAAGCTTTGGACATGATGATATTTTTGACCCGTGGTATCCACTAGGAACGGGTAATATGCTACAGGTACTTCATATGGGAATCCACGCTTCACAATTGATGGGTTATGAGCAAATTGTGAATTCCATTGATTTGATTACGACAAACAGCGCTAAGACACTACACATCGAAGAACGCTACGGAATTGAAGAAGGAAAGCCGGCAAACTTCGTTGTCATGTCAGCAGAAAATGAATATGAAACAATCCGTAAACAAGCAAAAGTCCGCTATTCATTTAGAAATGGAAAAATCATCGCAGAAACAAAGCCAAGTGAAACAATGATTTCATTAGACCAAACAGAAGCAGTTGATTTTAATCGATGAATAGAGAACGGGCATCCACAATAGGATGCCCTTTTTTTATAAGATAGGAGAGTATAAACTGTTTACCTGGTTTTCACGTTTAGCTCCAGGTGCTATCGGCTCGCTGGTCTAAGCCAAATCGCTTTGGATGTCAAAGCACCTTATGACAGCGCTCGTCTTATGCTTGTCCCATTCTTTGTGGACTTTCATCATTCTTATGAATGGTGACTTGATGAGGGAATGGTATTTCAATTCCATTTTTGTCAAAGGCCTCTTTAATCGCTTTTCGAAGTTGACGCTCAACACCCCAATGTTCCCCATTTTCTGTTTTGGCTATAACACGTAGAACAACATCTGATGCTCCAAGTGCTTGAACCCCAATGACATTTGGTCCTTCAACAATTACTGGATTCTCTGCAGCAACATGTTCACATACTTCTTGCATTACGGTTATGGCTTTATCAATGTCTTCTCCATAGGCAATCCCGATATCTACAAGGGCACGCATATTTCCGCGGGAATGGTTACTTACACTTGTAATGTCGCGATTCGGAATATAATGTAAGGTTCCATCAAAGCCGCGAAGTTGAGTGGTTCGTAAACCTACTGCCTCTACTACACCATCAATAGCTCCAATGGTAACATAATCATTAACATCAATTTGTTTTTCTAATAACAAGAAAAAGCCTGTTACAACATCACTTACGAGTCCTTGTGCTCCAAAACCAACAGCCAGTCCAACAATTCCGGCACCGGCAATCAGACTTGCAACAGGAATATTAAATATGCCAAAAATGGACGCAATTAGCATAAAAATCAAGGCATATGATAAAATATTTTCCATTAGCCTTTGAAGCGTATGAGCTCGCCCTAAAGTAATGTTTTGTTTATCCTGTAATTTCGTAAAGGTTCGGTCAATCACTTTGTTTCCAATCTTTTTTACAATAATAAAGGCGATAAAGATTCCGATTAGTTTTAAAATGATAATTCCTGTATGTAGGAGCAGAGCCTCCCAATTGATATCAAGTAAATCAAACAAACATATCATCCTTCCTTTGTTTCCAATTCATTTTTGATTAGTAAGAGAATACCACAAATCGTAAAAAAGGAAACATGTTTCTAAGAAAAAATCCCCTGTGAGATCACAGAGGAATTGGCATTCTTTATTTTGTATAGTTATCAAAGTACCCTTGGATATAGATGAACGGGGTACCTTTGTCCCCACTTCCTGAAGTTAAATCAGATAGAGAGCCAATCAGGTCAGTTAGTCTTCTAGGTGTTGTACCTTGTGCTTCCATTTGTCCAACAAGGTCGTTTTCTTTATTTTTAATAAACTCAGAGATTGCCTTTTTAAGTTCTTCGCCCTTTAAATCTGCAAAATTATTATCAGCAAGATATTTTAATTTAACCTCATTCGGCGTTCCTTCAAGGCCTGCTGTGTAGGCAGGTGAAACAACCGGATCAGCAAGTTCCCAAATCTTTCCGACAGGGTCTTTAAATGCGCCGTCACCGTAAATCATAACCTCTACCATTTTACCAGTTTTCTCTTTGAGGACTTCCTGGATTTGATCTACAACTGGTTGGCAATTACGAGGGAAGAGCTTCACGCTTTCCTCAGTTGCTTTGTTAGAACCAAGTAAGCCATAGTTTTCGTTATAGCCGCTGCCGTCGATTGATTCTGAAAGAATATTATCAAGGCTATAAATTTTTTCTCCGCCGTTTGCCTTTAAAATTTTCTTTGTACGGAATCTTGTGTGAATGTCACAAGTTAGCACGCTCTTAGTATAGTCTAGAATCGTTCTTGGGTTATTTGAGAAGATTACTTCACATTCTACTCCGTATTCTTCAACTAACGATTTGTAGTAATCAATGTAATCTACACCTGTAAAAGTGTGTTTATTATGTCCGAAAAATTCGCGGAATTGTTGCTCTGTTAACACATCCGTCCAAGGATTTACGCCTTTTTCATCAAGTAAATCAAGGTCCACAAGGTGATTACCTACTTCATCTGATGGATAGCTTAACATAAGGACGATTTTCTTTGCGCCTTTTGCAATTCCACGAAGATTAATCGCAAAACGGTTACGGCTTAGGATTGGAAAAATAACACCGATTGTGTCGTCTCCAAATTTAGATTGTACATCCTTTGCGATATGGTCGATTGTCGCATAGTTACCTTGAGCACGAGCAACAATAGATTCTGTAATCGTTATGATATCTTTATCTTGAATTGTAAAACCTTCCACCTCAGAAGCGGTTAATACAGTATCAACAACGATTTGCTCAATGCTGTCACCTGTATTGATGATTGGTCCACGTAAACCTCTTACAACTGTTCCAACTACTCTTTCCAAAACAATCACTCCTACATGCTGATAAGTTTTTATGTAAATATTATCTACTAGTACTATACATCTACCATGGGATATAAGTAAAATTAATATATCTAATAATGGGTATAAGGAGTATTAATATGATAGGTAAATTAGATTTATATAAAGTTTTTAGTGTAGTCGCTAAGAATGGGAGCTTTTCCAAGGCGGCCAAGGACATATTTATGACACAGCCTGCAGTTAGTCAAGCGATGATGCAACTAGAAAGAGAATTGGATACAAGACTATTTAACCGTACACCTAAAGGGGTTTCGTTGACCGATGAGGGAAATCTTTTATATGAATATGTTCATTCGGCTATGAATCTCATCAATGTTGGTGAGGAAATGATTATGGAATTTAAGAATCTAACAAAAGGGGAACTAAGAATAGGTGTGGGTGATACGATATCGAAATACTTTTTGCTCGCCTATTTAGAAATTTTTCATACGGAATATCCCAATATAAAGTTTAAGATTGAAAATGGGACAACCCAGGAACTTATTTCTTTATTGAAGTTAGGAGAGGTTGACCTCGCCATTTGTAACTTCCCGGTAAATGACGCTACCCTAGCACAAATTCCATGCATGGATATTCATGATATATTTGTGTGCGGGAAAAATTATAATGAGCTTCTATATAAGTCAGTCAATGTGTCCGATCTTATAGAATATCCATTAATATTTTTAGAACCGAAATCCATTTCACGAAATTATGTTGAGGAATATCTATTGTCAAAGGGACTGAGGATATCGCCAGAGTTTGAACTGGGCTCTCATGATTTATTATTGGAGTTTGCTAAAATAAATCTTGGTATTGCCTGTGTCACGAGAGAATTTTCCCAAGAATATTTAAAAAGTGGCATCCTACATGAGGTAAAGCTTACAGAACAGATCCCAAAACGGAGCATTGGAATCTGTTACGTTAAAAATGTACCACTATCACCAGCATCAACAAAGTTTGTTGAAATCGTTAAGAAGGAAGGATGAGGGTGTATATCTATTCCATGTCATAATTTTTAAGAGATAAATAAAAATCAAAACTGAGTAACCAGTGTACTTTTACTAGAAAGACAGGTTACTCTTTTAAAAGGCTCTTTTCTAAAAAATTGTTGCTAAGCGTTGATTAGTAAAGAAGCATAAGGCTAGTTTTGGGGGGTTCTAATTTCTTAAACTGTAGATTGCCCCTATGTATTCATTCGACATAATAAATCTGCGAATTGGTAGCATCAAGGCAGTAAAGTCTCCCTCCGTATGCACAGCCACCATCAATACCAATGATGTTATTTTTTCCGAAATAAACTTCATTACTCTTATGTAGATATTTGGTAGGTGTATGACCAAAAACAACAGTCTTATGTCCCATGTAGCCATTGTGAAATTCCTCGCGAATCCAGACTAATAAATGGGGGTCAGTTGATTCTAGTGGTGTTTCAGGATGAACCCCTGCATGAACAAAAATATGAGTATCTGTTTGATAATAATATGGAAATTCCTTTAAAATTTCTAAATGCTGCTGAATTTCTTTGTTTATTTGAAGAAGATTAGGCATTTCCTCCGTGGTGTACCAATACTTCGCATCATCCTTTTCAATGTGATAGCCGTAGTTTTGTAAAGTTTTTATCCCGCCATTGTAAAACCATCGTTTGACACTCATTGAATCAGCGCGGAAAGCCTCCATCATCATCTTTTCATGATTGCCTATCAACGCAATAGCTCCTTTGTCCCGTAACTCAATTACTCTATCTAAAACAGCCCTTGAGTGTGGTCCTCGATCAACATAGTCTCCCAACAACAAAAGTTGGTCTGCCTGATCATTGTATTTTACTAGTTCTAAAAGCCGTTCAAATTTATCTAAATCACCATGAATATCACTTATCGCAAGCATTCGTCTCATCCACACACAACCTTTTACTATAATAGGTTCTTCTATTTTAGCACACCCTACGTCATAGTGAGGAATACCCATTTTGCAAATTTTTTTAAAGTAAATAAATTCCTAAAAGCAAGTGATCAAACTAGAGAGAGTGTGACGCTAATGAACATAAGAAAACCGCTATCAGTTGCCGTTATTTTTTGTTTTTCATCAATTATTGTGTTTGGGACTTTGGCCTACTTTGTTCATGTCCATGATGTGCTCCTTATTGATAGGCGTGTGATTGATTTAGTTCAGGGGATGGAATCAGCCAGACTTACCGCGCTGATGAAGTTCCTTTCATTAATCGGGTCTGCACCAGTCGTCGTTGTTTTATCCCTTCTTATTTTGTATTTCCTCTATAAAGTATTGAAGCATCGTCATGAGTTGGTTTTGTTTATAGGCGTGATGGTTGGTTCGCCACTCTTAAACATCTTACTAAAAGAACTATTTGAAAGGGCAAGACCAGAATTCCGCAGATTAATTGAAATCTCGGGTTATAGCTTTCCGAGTGGTCATGCGATGAATGCTTTCACATTTTACGGTATCTTCACATTCCTGTTATGGCGCCATATTCCAGTCGTGTGGGGGAGAATGGTACTACTCATATCTAGTGGAATAATGATAGTGGGGATTGGGATCAGTCGAATATATTTAGGAGTCCATTATCCAACCGATATTATCGGTGGATATTTTGCAAGTGCTACATGGCTTGGATTTTCAATATGGACCTTTCAGTGGTACAAGGATAGACAAGCCATCAAAAACAAGAAGCTACAAACGGGTTGATGCAGGTAGATGATTCCAACGATTTTGTCGAATCTTAGGGAAAGGTTTTGATTGAAAATGAAAGCGCTATCAACTATAATAAAGTCAGGTGGATGACATGTGTGGTCATCGTGGTATTTGGCGAAGGTGGGGCCGATACTGTAGTGAAGTAACACGTTAAAATGTATTATTTTTAAGTGTATTATTAAAAAGGGACCATTTAATTCAGTGAATTAAATGGTCCCTTTTTTGTGTGGATTTATTAGTAAAAGTCGGCTTCGCCAAATTCTAGGTGATTTTTCGATTGCTTTGGTGCAATGCATTTTTCATAAAATTTGTGGAAGATATAGTTCATTAAAGCATTAGAAAAAATTAAGGTAAAGAACTTAGCAGAACTAATTTTTAATTTGAAAAATTTTAGCTGTCTTAGTAATGAAATAATTGGGTATGCGTAAATCCAATCAGCGACAAGATTGATGAAGGTATATGGCAGAAACTTTCCTTTTGAAAGATTAAACACCCATTAATTCGCAAAAAGATAAGGGCCTATAATTAATATACAGGTGTCACAAACCATTGCCCCAACACTACCTTTTACTTTCCAGAGCTTGTGTACGGTAAAATAGAAGATTTCAAACATAATAATACTAGATGAGAATAAGGAAACAGGTAAGTATTTTATATACGATTTCTTTGGAAGTAGCACTGCAGCTACTACCGAGCATAAAACAATAAAAAGCCTGATGCCGTTTTTTAACATCGATAACAACCCTTCTGGTAATAAGTTTTTATTAATTTGTTCTAAGTAAAAGGTTCTTATTCGATAAAACAAGTACTGAATCGTTATAAAGTAGCCATTATTACAAGTAATCGTTTTATGAAGAAAATATCGTTAAAATGATAGATTATGCTAGTACAGTGGAACTAAATACCAGTACTTACATTTATTATTAAAAGTATTTTGATATAATTTTATTTTCTGAAAAGTGTTGCTTTTGAATTTTTTGTGTGATATATTAGTTCCTATCAAGATTAGATTTGTAAGCAAGTGAGTTTACTAGTATAATTTTTTATGCTCTAGAAGTTATCGGATAATTAGGTGTCTAGAGTGTTTTAGGAGGAATAGATATGTCAGCGAGAGATTCATTTAGCAATGTAATTGCAGTCGGATTTATGTTGTTTGCATTATTCTTTGGAGCAGGGAATTTAATTTTCCCTGTACAATTAGGTCAGTTAGCTGGAGATAATGTTTTTACAGCCAATCTTGGTTTCATCATTACAGGAGTAGGATTACCTGTTCTTTGTATACTATCATTAGCATTCTCAGGTAAAAGTGATTTGGAATCTTTAGCGGGACGAGTTAATCCTATTTATGGTATTTTCTTTACTGTTGCATTATATTTAACAATTGGTCCTTTCTTTGCAATTCCAAGAACGAATACAGTTGCTTATGAAATTGGGATTGTTCCATTCCTAGAAAATCAAAGCAGCTATCTTCCGTTATTCCTATTTACAATTGTGTTCTTTGGGGTAACACTATTCTTTTCTTTAAAGTCTAGTAAGATTGTTGATATTGTCGGGAAAATGTTAACACCGATACTATTAATCGTAATTGCTATTCTTATTATAGCGGCATTCGTGAATCCGATTGGTGCGATTCAAGAGCCTACAGAAACCTATATGTCAAATAGCTTCTTTAAAGGTTTCCAAGAAGGGTATAACACAATGGATGCACTTGCAGCGTTTGTATTTGGAATTATCATTATTAACATTATGAAGCAACGTGGAGCAACTTCTAAAAAACAAATCATGCTTTCAACAGGTAAAGTTGCATTAGTAGCAGGTGTTCTACTAGCAGTTATTTATTCTTCACTTGCATTCTTAGGTGCAACAAGTGTAGAAGGTCTTGGAATGTTAGATAATGGTGGAGCAATATTAGCAGCTGCTTCTCAACATTTCTTTGGATGGTATGGGAAAGTTATTCTTGCAGTAATTGTTATCGCAGCATGTTTAACAACAAGTATTGGACTTATTACATCTTGTGCTTCTTATTTCACAAAATTAATTCCTGCTCTTTCTTATAAGAAGTGGGCAGTTGTCTTTACATTATTTAGTGCTGTGATTTCAAACTTCGGTTTAAGTACAATTATTAGTTTTTCTATACCAGTTTTGGTTGCTTTATATCCATTAGCGATTTGCTTGATGGCATTAACATTCTTACACCCTCTATTCAAGGGACGTAAGGAAGTATATCAAGTTAGTATTTTAGTTACATTGATCCTAAGCATTAATGATGGATTAAATGCAGCAGGTGTTAAAATTGCTGCTTTAAATGACTTCTTAGCATCAGTTCTTCCATTATATTCAGTTGGATTAGGCTGGATTGTACCAGCAATAGTCGGTGGTGTAATTGGCTATTTAATTAGTATCATTAAACATGGTGCTCTTAACCCAGAGCCAATTAAAGAATAAGAAGGAAGGCTACTTATAGCATAAAGTTGTAAGTAGCCTTTTTTTATGTGAGTAGCGTTAGCTTTGTGTTAAATATATATCTTGTTATAATAGACTGTAGGATTGTAACTGGTAAAGCAGGCAAAACCTAAGTAAGGTGTTTCTGTTTTAGGAGACAGTTTATTTAGGTTTTTTCATTTTATACGAAAGAGGGATTTGGGATGAAACTGATTGCTTCAGATTTAGATGGAACTCTATTAAATGAAAATAGTAAGGTTAGTGCGGCTAATGCACATGCTATACAAAAGGCAATGGATAAAGGGGTAAAATTTGTTGTTGTAACAGGAAGGTCCTATGATGCTGCGAATATGCCTCTTAAGGAAGTAGGAATTAAATGTCCCATTATTACCTTGAACGGTGCTAGTTCATTTGATATAGATGGTAACGTATTACGTGATATTCCAATGGATAAATCGGTTTGTAAGAAGGTATACACAGCTTGTCATAACGGCGAAATGTATACGGAGTTTTTTACCAACAAGGGACTGTTTTCTTTTGGAAGAAATAGATTTATCGAACGAATGACTAGTTGGTGGAAAACTGTCAATCCAAATTTTACAGATGAGGAAATTAATCAGAAAATTGAGCTTCGTTTCCAGAATGAAAGTGTTCAATTTATCGAGGATTATGAACAATTAGAGGCCATGGATGATCTAAAAATTTATAAACTTTTAAGCTTTGCGGACGATGAGGAAAGACATCAGCAGGTGTATAATGAGCTAAAAGATAAGACTGGGGTAGTCATCACTTCTTCAGGTTACTTAAATCTGGAGTTTAACCATCCAGAAGCGATCAAGGGCTTAGCTCTTGCAGAATTAGCTAAAAGTATGGGGATTGAAATGAAGGATGTCATGTCGATGGGAGATAACCTAAATGACAAAAGTATGCTCGAAATGGCAGGTCGTGGTGTTGCCATGGGAAATGCTGATAAAGAAATAGTAGACATCTGTAACTTTCATACAAAAACAAATGAAGAAGATGGGGTAGCTTTCGCAATAGAAGAAATGCTAAAAGAGTATTATAGTTGAAATTTACACGCATATGTAGGGTATCGATTTAGGAACGGGGTGGATGCATGAAAATCGAAAAGGTTTTAAATAACAATGTTGTGATGTGTAGAAACGAACTCGATCAAGAAATAGTGGTCATGGGCAAAGGCTTAGCTTTTCAACGTAAGTCTGGAGATATAATTGATGCTTCGCAAATTGAGAAAACTTTTATTTTACAAAAGCATGGGATTACAGAAAAACTTGCCAAGTTACTCGAAGATACATCAGAGTTGTATTTAAGCATTTCCTTCAAAATTTTAGAATATGCAAAAACTCAATTACCTAATAAACTAGATGATTACCTATATGTGGCTTTAACAGATCATCTTAGTTTTGCCATTAGTCGGCATAACCAAGGAATACAATTGAAGAATGCCCTACTATGGGAAATTCGAAAATATTATAGACCAGAATTCCAAATTGCATTAAAAGCTTTGGATATTATTGAAAAAGAGACCGGTATTAGACTTGATGAAGACGAAGCGGCTTCAATTGCTCTACATTTGGTCAATGGGCAACTTTCAGGAGATAATATGGGGGCAGCGATTCAGATTGCACAGATGGTAAATGATATACTAAACATAGTAAAAGACCATTTTGAAATGGAGCTTGATGAGACTTCTGTGAACTATGAACGATTTGTAACCCATCTTCGCTTTTTTGGAATGAGGTATATGCGCAAGGAAAAATTATCTGATTCCGTTGAAGATTTTTTCCATAAGCAGATCAAACTTAAGTATTCAGATGCTTATAAATGTACGAAGAAAGTTTCGAAGTTTTTAAAGACAGAGTTTGGTTGGAAGATTTCTAAAGAAGAAGAAGTTTATTTAACCGTACATATTCATCGAGTCACAAATCGACATAAAAACCTGTGATCATGTAGATTGTAAAAGAATTGATACACATGAACGCAAATAAATAAATGATGAGAGGGGTTCAACAATGGGCAAGTTTATCGGATATGTTGGTACTTATACAAAAGGGGACAGCAAGGGAGTCTATACGTTTACTTTAGATACGGACGTACAAAAAATAGAGGATGTAAAGCTTGCGGCAACATTGGGAAATCCAACATATGTAACAGTGAGTCAGGATAATCGTTTTCTATACTCGGTAATAAAAGATGGAGAAACGGGTGGAGTCGCGGCATACTCTATCGATAGTCAAACAGGGGATTTAATGCCAGTAAATAACCATGTTTCAGAAGGGGCATCACCTTGTCATATCAGTGTAAACAAGGAGAATAACCAAGTTGTTTCCGCGAATTATCATAAAGGGACAATCGAACTGTATTCAGTTAACAGTCAAACAGGAGGAATTGAAACTTCCCAATCGGTTGTTGCACATGAAGGTAACGGACCACATGAAAGACAAGAAAAACCACATACCCATTTTTCAGGATTTACTCCAGATGAAAAGTATGTGGTGGCAGTTGATTTAGGCATTGATAAGCTTATCACTTATGCAGTAGAGAATGGGTCATTACATGAAGTAAGTACTTTATCGGTAAGACCAGGAAGCGGGCCAAGACATATTGCCTTTCATCCTAATGGGAAACATGCATATCTAATGACAGAGATAAGCAATGAAGTGGTTGCTTTAGCATATGACAGTAGCAATGGAAACTTTACGGAACTTCAATATATTTCAACCATTCCTGAAGATTTCACTGAAAACAGTCAAGGTAGTGCTATACATATTTCAAAGGATGGGAAGTTCGTATATGCGGCTAACCGTGGACATAACAGTATTGCTGTCTTCGAAGTGAATGAGGCAACAGGGAAGTTAACATTAGTCGAAAGGGTTTCGTCAAAAGGAGATTGGCCACGTGACTTTGTATTTGATCCAACAGAAAAGTTCATTGTGGGTTCCAACCAGGAATCAAGTAACCTTGTGTTATATGCGAGGGATGAACAAACAGGAAAATTAACACAAATTGACTCAGATATAACGGTACCATATCCAGTTTGCGTGAAGTTTTTACATGCTTAAAAAATATAGAGGAGGGCCTGGAAAAAGCACCAGGTTCCTTTTTTTGTAATTCGGGGCTACCCTATGTAAGCGTTTTAGTATAAAATGATTATAATAGAATAATAGTTTATATTATCTAGGTAAGTAAATACTTACGGATGAAGCTTGTTTAGGGGAGTTGGGTTATGGAATACAATCAAGTTAGACGACGTGATGGCGGTACAAGAAGAGAATATGTCTACTCCTATTTGAGTGAAAAAATTATGGATTTTTCTTTATGTCCGGGATCCCCAATTTCTGAATCTGAAATTGGTGCTCAGTTGAGTGTTAGTAGAACACCGATTAGGGAAGCTCTGATGCAGCTTGCAAAGGAAGGATTAATAGAAATAAAGCCACAGATTGGGACTTTTGTGTCTTTAATTGATCCGAAACATATTGAAGAGTCACGATTTATGAGGAAAGCTGTGGAGCTTGCTGTAATTCGAGAAGCGACGGAAAAACTAACTCCTGACTCATTATATAAATTAGAAAAATGCTTAACAATGCAGGAAATTGCCTTACGGGAAGAAAACGAAAAAGACTTTTTAGCCTATGATGATGAATTTCATGAACTCATTTATAAAGGATTAGGGATGGACCGTATCTGGAAGGGAATCGACCAAATGAACGGACAATATAAACGGGTTCGGATGCTCCGACTTATCAATACAAAGGCTGAGGATTGGGAGACTGTTTTGGATGAACACAGAGCTATTTTTAATGCTCTTAAATGTAAGGATGTTGCTGTAGCAGAGGATGTTGTAAATAAGCATATTACAAAAGGGATTTCTCATTTGTATGAATTTATGAAGGAACAACCTGAATATTTTAAGAAAGAAAGTATAATGATTTAAGGCTATTTCCTAATTATTTTAATAGAATTTGCACAAACCCACTCGTCCATATGGTTGAGTGGGTTTGTTTTATTCCATTTCTTTTCGAAGCTCTTCCATTTTACTGATAATCAAGGGATAAAAATATTTTTTGGCACTTGTTGTTGAGTTGCCACCAAAAAAACCGGTTCCCGGACAGGTTTTCACATTATAGTCGGGCCCTTTATCCAGCACTCTTTCACCGTTTCGCAAATCCCACCAATGATGGTAGGTAATACTGTCAATGGAGGGGGTTAATCCAAATTTAAGGCTGAGAGCGGCATTGACATAGATAATTGTGTCGCTTTGTTCCTTCGTCATCACATCATGACCTAGATCAAAATTTCCAAGGTGTTCAATTGCAATACCGACAGAGTTTGCTTTACTACCAATTGTGCCTTCTGGGACAATATGTAATGGCCTTGAGACAGCGACTTTCCCATCAGGAAAAGTCGTAATATTTTGGGCGATATGTTTCCAACCCATATTATTTTTATGAAAATTTTCCATACCTGTTAATAGCCCAAAATGGTTTGAGCCATTAAACCGACCATAGTCTGGGACCCAAGTGTGGTGCTGCTGGATAAGGCTTATTTTTCGTTTGATCTTCTGGTTGAAAAGCCAATCTTTAAATTCTTCTTTTGTCATTAAAATGTGTTCCCCTTGCATATTCATCCTTCTTGGGGCAATTTTGAGAATCTGTCCTGGAATGACTTTTTCAGCTGAAAGTTTGTTTGTCGTTTTAATCTGCTCAGGGGATGTATGGAACTTGGAAGAAATATTCTGCAATGTATCTCCGGCTACAACTTCATAGGATGTAGGTACCCATAGCTTCTGTCCGACAACTAATAAATCTGATTGAATCCCATTGGTGATTTTTAATTCTTCTACAGAGGTTTCAAATTTTTTCGCAATCCCAGGTAATGTATCACCTGCTTGGACAACATACGTGTTTTCAGTACTATTTGCTCCTACATCTGTAGGAAGGAATGCGATAAAAATAAAGAAAAAGGCTCCAAATACAAATGCTATCCTGTTTTTCATGGCTCGTTCCTTTCATAACATGTTAGTATTAGTTTGTAAAAGAAATCTAATATTATGCTTCTTAGGTATTTGTAGGTTCTTTTTAATTTTTAGAGGAAATTCATGACAGAAAGCGAAGTAGTACTACGAAGTATATAGTATAAAACCGTCTTCACTTAGGAAGAAGGCAATGGGCGGCAAGGAGGAAAAAGTCATGCTAGAGTTTGAACCATACATAGATCAATTTGCAAGAATAAAAGTAATAGGTGTTGGCGGTGGTGGAAATAATGCCGTGAATCGAATGATTGAAGCAGGGGTAGAAGGTGTTGAATTCATAGCAGTAAACACAGATGGACAAGCACTTAATCAATCAAAAGCAGAAATCACCATTCAAATTGGTGCATCTTTAACGCGAGGGCTTGGTGCGGGTGCCAATCCCGAAATAGGGATGAGAGCCGTTGAAGAAAGCAAGAAAGAGATTGAGGACGCTTTAAGAGGAGCGGACATGGTCTTTGTCACCGCTGGAATGGGCGGTGGCACTGGTACTGGAGCAGCACCGGAAATTGCAAGAATTGCTAAGAAGCTGGGCTCATTAACAATAGGTGTTGTAACAAGACCATTCCGATTTGAAGGTCGTAAGCGTGCTGTTAATGCAGATGCAGGAATCGATGCAATGAAGGAAGCGGTTGACACCTTAATTATCATTCCTAATGAGAAACTATTGGAGATTGTCGATAAGCGTACACCGATGATTGAAGCCTTCCGCGAAGCAGACAATGTTCTACTCCGAGGGGTACAAGGGATTTCCGATTTAATTGCGGTCCCAGGATTAATTAATCTGGATTTCGCGGATGTAAAAACAGTCATGTCACACAGAGGAACAGCTTTGATGGGAATCGGTATGGCGAAAGGGGACGGGCGTGCAGTTGAAGCGGCTAATAAAGCAATCAATAGTCCACTTCTTGAAACATCCATAAGTGGTGCACGTGGTGTCATTTTAAATATTACAGGCGGACGAAATTTAAGTCTATTCGAAATACAAGAAGCGGCCGACGTGATTTCATCAGCAACACACGAAGATCTAAACATGATCTTTGGATCAGTCATTAATGACAACTTGAAAGATGAAATTATTGTGACGGTCATTGCAACAGGATTTACTGAAAATTAAAAAGAAGAGGCATCCTTTTAGCGTAACTGGTTTTCAGGTGAAAAGTAGTAAATAATAATAAATTTTTAGCGTGAATTCACATATGAATTCACGCTTTCATTTTGGTTGATTGTTTAAAATTAACAATCGTGCAGATATTGTTTTTGTATGTCTGAAGCTACCTCGACTTCGGACACAACCGAGTAGATTTTGCCATTGTAAGTCCGAAGCTACGTGAACTTCGGACACAACCGAGTAGGTTTTGCCATTGTATGTCCGAAGATAGCTGGACTTCGGAAACAACCGAGTAGATTTTGCTATTGCAAGTCCGAAGCTACCTCGACTTCGGACACAACTGAGTAGGTTTTGCCATTGTATGTCCGAAGATACCTGGACTTCGGCACAATCGAGTAGATTTTGCCATTGTATGTCCGAAGCTAGCTGGACTTCGGACACAACCGAGTAGATTTTGCTATTGCAAGTCCGAAGCTACCTCGACTTCGGACACAACTGAGCAGGTTTTGGCATTGTAAGTCTGAAGCTACCTCGACTTCGGACACAACCGAGTAGGTTTTGCCATTGTATGTCCGAAGATACCTGGACTTCGGACACAATCGAGTAGATTTTGCCATTGTATGTCCGAAGCTACGTGAACTTCGGATACAACCGAGTAGATTTTGCTATTGCAAGTCCGAAGCTACTTCGACTTCGGACACAACTGAGTAGGTTTTGCCATCGCAAGTCCGAAGCTACTTCAACTTCGGACACAACCGCGCAGAATTTGCTTTTGTATGTCCGAAGATACCTGAACTTCGGACACGACCGGGCAAGTTTTGCCATTACCTGTCCGAAGATACCTGGACTTCGGACAACAACCGGGCAAGTTTTGCTATTGCCTGTCCGAAGATACCTCAACTTCGTTCTCAACCGAGTAGGTTTTGCCATTATAAGTCTGAAGATACCTGAACTTCGGACACAACAGAGTAGATTTTGCCTTTGTATGTCTGAAGAAACCTGAACTTCAGACACAACCGAGTAAATTTTACTTTAGCCAGTCCGAAGCTACCTAAACTTCAGACACAACCGCGCAGATTTTACCTATGCCTGTCCGAAGTCACCTGAACTTCGGACACAACCGAGTAGATTTTACCTTAGCTAGTCTGAAGACACACATACTTTCGGACACACCCCCTCAAAATTTGCTATTGCAAGTCCAAAGCTACCTAAACCTCAGACACAACCGAAAAAATTTTACCCTTGCCTGCTTTGTCTAGCTCTCAGGCACCATCGGCTCTAGGTCACAAGCCAATCACCTTTGAAAGCAAAGGACGCCTTCTGTCAGCGCTAATCTTATGCTTATCGCCAATATACGGGCGTGAGCGAAGCTTTGTTATTTACGGAAGTAGATAACCAGCCGCTTGAAAAATGCTGTACCAATCTTCGCGGGATAACTGGACTTCACTTGCTTTCACGGAATCCTTTAATCGCTCGATATTCATGGTTCCAATTACCGGCTGCATGTTGGCTGGATGACGTAATAGCCACGCAATTGCAATAGTTGTATTGGATACGCCGTATTTTTCAGCAATTTCATCAATTTTTTGATTTAATTCTGGACATTTTTCATTACCGAGAAAAGGTCCTTCAAAATAACCATATTGAAAAGGTGACCATGGTTGAATGGTAATGTCATTCAATCGGCAAAAATCAAGGACATCTCCATCACGGTTAATGGATTGATCAATTTGCATATTAGTTGTAACACCACTTGCAATCATATGGGCATTGGGGATACTTAATTGTAGCTGATTTGCAACAATTGGCTGCTTTACATATTTTTTTAATAACTGTATTTGCATCGGCTTTTGGTTAGAGACTCCAAAATGACGAACCTTCCCTGATGATTCCAACACATCAAATGCCTCTGCAACCTCTTCAGGCTCAACAAGGGCATCTGGACGATGTAAAAGTAAAACATCAAGATAGTCCGTTTTAAGACGTTTTAAGATTCCATCTACGGAATTAAGTATATGTTCTTTTGAAAAGTCAAACATTCCTTTTCGAATGCCACATTTGGATTGAAGAATGATTTTCTCCCTCACGTCATCGTTCATATGTATCGCATCTGCAAAGATTTCTTCACAAGTGCCACTTCCGTAAATATCGGCATGGTCAAAAAAGTTTGCTCCGTTTTCTAATGCCGTTTGTATAAACGCTTCCGCCTCAGGCTTTTCTAATGAGTTGATTCTCATACACCCTACTGCTATAACAGGAACCTCTAGTGAACTAGTGCCGAGTTTTATTTTTCGCATTGTGTTAAACCTCCAAGTTTTAATATAGGAATATTATTACTGTTACCCATTTCTAGTTTACATATTTCGCTATTGATTGGAAAGTATAGATAAAAGGAGGTTAAGTAATGAACCAAATAAAACGCTTATTCATGCTGTTATTATTAGCATTTCCGATGTTTTTCTTAATGGGTTGTGGGGATGACGAAAGACCTGAGGAAGGCGAGGAAATTGAAGAGATTGAAGAGGAAGATGAAATCGGTGACGGCGAGATTGATGATGAGTAGAATATAAAAGGAGTTCTCCCAAAATCGGGTAGAACTCCTTTTTTTAGTTATGCAGTGGTTGTTGCTGTTTTAGTATCTTTTTTCGTATGAATTCGTTTTGTTAAGAATGGTACTGCAAATCTATCTACACCGTAGTAGTATGTTGCAGCGCCTGCAAATAAGAGAATAACTGCTAATGTGTAAAGTACTGGGTTTGTGCTAACTGTTCCAGCAAGTAAGAAGTTTAGGTTCATGAATGCCCCTGCAATTAATGCTGGGATTGTTGCAGCACCTAAGATTAATCCAAGTCCAACTAGAACTTCTCCCCATGGAATGAGTACGTTAATTATATCAACGTTTGGAACGGCAAAGCCTTCTAGGAATGTTGCATACCAACCTGCTACTGCTGGGTGTTCGCCACCAGCCTTTGCAAGTGCTCCTTGGAGGAATCCGCCTGCGTCAAATCCTCCAGTCAATTTATGAAAACCAGCTTCTAGCCATTGAATACCTAACCATACACGTAATACTGTCCAAATAACTGCCATTTTAGGTCCTTTTAAGAATGTTCTCATCTTAATCTCCCCTTTTATTTTATATTGTGAAGTTATTCACAAGTTGTTATAAAAAAATATGATCGTTTTAGCTGCCAGCTTGGGTAGTTAGTTTGTGAAGTCTTTCACTAACTTTCTACACCCTTAATATACTATGGATTTTCAATTAAAGCAATGGGCTTCACAAATATGACACAAATGTTTTTTGATTGTATTTATAGTCTCAAATTTAACGTTTTGTATAGGGAATGATTATAATCACCGAAAATTTTAATAAGGGAAAATTTTTCAAAAAGTGTTTGACTTTGGGTATTTTACACTCTATAATCCATTTATAAAGTAAAACTAGAACGTATTAATTTAATAAAGGACTCTTATCCAGAGCGGTGGAGGGACATGGCCCTACGAAACCCGGCAACCTTCAAGATTATTCTTGAAAAGGTGCTAATTCCATCAGGTAAAATTACCTGAAAGATAAGAGGAGGAAAAAAGCCCTCTTCTTACTAGAAGGGGGCTTTTTTCATCGTTAGGATATGCAAGTTAGAAGTTGTATTAGTACTATTCCTAGTTTTCCTATAAAAATACTGGAGGTACAGACATGAAGAAAATAAGCGTTATTTTTATTGCTGTATTACTGTTGATTGGAATTGCAGGTTGTTCGAATAGCACAAGTAAAGCGAGCCAAGGAAGTGAAAAACCTAAAAAAATCACATTAGATTATGCTTTTTATTCACCTACGAGTCTTGTGTTAAAAGAGTTTGGGTGGGCTGAAGAAGCATTCAAAGAAGAGGGAATTAAGGTTGAATTTGTTCTAAGTCAAGGAAGTAATAAAGCATTGGAATTTTTAAATAGTGGAAGTGCAGATTTCAGTTCATCTGCAGGCGCAGCGGCTCTAATGGCAAAAGCAAAGGGTGCTCCAATTGAATCGGTGTATATTTACTCAAAGCCAGAGTGGACAGCGTTGGTCGCAAATAAAGATTCAAAGATTCAAAGTATAAGTGATTTAAAAGGAAAAAAGGTTGCTGCAACTATCGGAACAGACCCATATATTTTCCTATTACGCGCCCTTAATGAGGAAGGGTTAAGTCCATCAGATGTTGAAATCGTTAACCTCCAGCATGGAGATGGAGCGGCCGCGTTATCTTCTGGTCAGGTGGATGCATGGTCGGGGTTAGATCCTCATATGGCAAGAGTTGAATTAGAAACGGATGCGAACCTTTTTTACCGCAATGCAGATTTTAATACGTATGGAACCTTAAATGTGCGTTCTGAGTTTGCGGAAAAATATCCCAATTACGTAGAAGAAGTCATTGAGGTCTACGAAAAGGCTCGTAAATGGGTTTTAGAAAATCCAGAGGAAACAGCGGAAATTTTGGCAAAGTCCGCAAATATTGATATTGAAGTTGCTAATAAACAATTAAATGAACGAAATGATTTTTCTAATCCTGTTCCTGGTGAAATACAAATTGAGGCATTAACCGAAGCAGGTAAGGTGCTTCAAGCACAGGAAATCATCGGAAAAGATGTTAAATTGGATCAACTGGTTCAGGAATTGATTAATCCTACGTTTGCCGAAAACGTAATTAAACAATAGGGATTGTGCCTCTTTCAAAACGGCACTTCCTCGTGATAGGAGACGGTAAAATGAGCACAAAAGGCGGAGCGTTGACTAGACAAATTAAGGTGAAATCGAAGCGTGAGTTTGTATTATCAGGAAGTCTAAAAGTAGTTCTACTTGGGAGTATCATCCCGGCTATTTTAATCGTGGTTTGGCAATATTTAAGCCACATTGGTGTACTTGAAGGTCATCTTATGCCGGCACCAACGGTTATCCTTGCGAAAATAATTGAATTTGCTGGAGATGGAAGTCTGTGGGGCCATATTGGGATTACGTTATATCGCATCTTTTTTGGGTTTCTCATTGGGGTAGTTGCTGCTGTTATATTTGGTTCATTGGTCGGCTATTTTAGAATTGCTGAACAGTTACTAGACCCGATGATTCAGGCTTTCCGTTCGATTCCGTCCCTTGCTTGGGTACCTCTTTTTATCTTGTGGATGGGGATTGCAGAACCATCAAAAATTACACTAATTGCGGTTGGGGTATTTTTTCCGGTTTATTTAAACATCGTGTCAGGCATACAGGGTGTTGACCGAAAGTTGATTGAGGTAGGGAAAATCTATAATTTTTCATCGTTTGAGTTAATTAGAAAGGTAATATTGCCTGCATCCCTTCCTTCTTTTCTAGTTGGAATCCGAAGTGGGCTTGGGCTAGGTTGGATGTTTGTCGTTGCAGCTGAATTAATGGGTGCTAGTCAGGGGATTGGATATTTGCTTGTTGTTGGCCAAAACTCCTATTCTCCTGAGACGGTCATCGCAAGCATCGTACTATTTGCGATTTTAGGTAAAATAACAGACTCCATTTTGAAGAAAACAGAGGAAAAAACTCTTCACTGGCAGGATAGCTTTGTGAAGTAGACCTGAAAGGATGAATTAGATGCTGGCAGTTCAAAATGTCTCTAGAACCTTTTCGAATGGTACGACAGGGTTTAAAAATATAAATCTTGAAACAAAACAAGGTGAAATTGTGGGAGTACTAGGTACGAGTGGGTGTGGAAAGAGCACCTTATTACGTGTCTTATCTGGATTAGATTCGGATTATACAGGTACGGTGAAAATAAGCGGGGACATCATTAAGTCCGTTCATGAAAAGGTGGGCGTTATTTTTCAAGAATCACGTTTAATGCCATGGTTGACAGTATTAGAAAATATCTCGTTTGGTTTAAAGAATGATAGTAAGAAAAGTGAAAAAGCCCAGGAATATGTAAAGTTAGTAGGATTGCAAGGATTTGAAAATCATTATCCAAAGGATATCTCCGGTGGGATGGCACAAAGAGTATCGATTGCTCGTGCACTTATCACAGCACCTCGAGTTTTGCTATTAGATGAGCCATTTAGTGCGCTTGATGCATTTACGAAAATGCAGTTGCAAGATTTGCTGCTGACAATATGGGAGAAATACAAATCAACGATGCTCGTCGTTACTCACGATATCGATGAAGCACTTTATTTATGTGACCGAATTGTTATTTTAAAAGGGCAGCCGGGTGAAATCTATCAAACGATTCAAATTGATGATCCAAAGCCAAGATCTCGTGGTGATATAAAGTTGGCACAATTGAAGGCGGAAATATTGTCTCTACTAAGTTAAAGAAAGGAGAGAGTGGAATTGACAACCACACAATTAGGTGCGATAAGACCTTTTGAAGGTACCTATAATCTACAAAACTATGATCAGGTATACCAAGACTTTTCATGGGAGGAAGTTGAAAAGGAGTTTAGTTGGTATCAAACAGGGCAAGTCAATATGGCGTATGAATGTATTGACCGGCATGTCGACGATGGGTATGGAGACAAAGTTGCCCTTCACTACATTAATGAAGCAGAAGAACAAATTTTTACATTTAAAGATATCAAAGAAAAATCGGACCACTTAGCGTCGGTGTTAAGAAAATACGGGGTTAAAAAGGGCGATATTGTCTTTATCTTTTTGCCGAAAAACCCGGAAATGTATATTGCGATGATTGCAGCAGTTAAAATCGGAGCTGTTGCAGGACCGCTTTTTGAAGCATTTATGGAGGATGCGGTAAGGGATCGCATTTCAGACTGTGAGGGTCGTTTTTTAATCACTGACTCGGAGTTGGTAAAAAGGGTCCCAAAACAAGAATTGCCTTCACTCGAAACCGTGTTTATTACGGAGGGATCAGAAAAGTGTAAGGAAGATGAAATCTCACTTGTAGAGGCATTAGCTGAAACGAAAAGTGAGAATAGAGTGATTGAATGGTTGGAGCTTGAAGATCGCCTCAATATTCACTATACAAGTGGGTCAACCGGGAAACCAAAGGGAATTGTGCATGCACATCGCGCGATGATTCAACAGTACCAAACGGGAAAATGGGTCCTTGATTTGAAAGAGGACGATATTTATTGGTGTACCGCACACCCCGGCTGGGTAACAGGAACGGTGTACGGAATCTTTGCTCCTTGGCTAAATCGTGCCACAATTGTCGTTAACGGTGGGAGATTTAATGCAGATTCCTGGTATTCAACAATTGAAAAAACAGGAGTAACGGTTTGGTATAGTGCACCTACAGCATTCAGGATGTTAAAGGCAGAAGGAAATGAAGTATTAAACGAATACGATTTACGCTCTTTACGGCATATTTTAAGTGTGGGAGAGCCGTTAAATCCTGAGGTTATTACCTGGGGGATTGAAGCTTTGGGAAAAAGAATCCATGATACTTGGTGGATGACAGAAACGGGCGGACAATTGATCGTCAATCTTCCATCAGAGGTTATAAAACCGGGCTCAATGGGGAGACCTTTTCCAGGTATCAAAGTTGCCATAATCGATGATGACGGAAATCCGCTCCCAAATGGTCAGGTAGGTCATCTTGGCATTAAGGCATCTTGGCCATCAATCATGAGAGAAGTTTGGAAAAATGAAGAAAAGTATCATTCATATTTTGTAAATGGTTGGTATGTATCAGGTGACTTGGCTATTTTAGATGAGGATGGCTATGTGTTTTTCCAAGGGCGAAGCGATGATATGATTAATTCTTCTGGAGAGCGAATCGGACCTTTTGAAGTCGAAAGTAAGCTAATTGAACATCAAGCGGTTGCTGAGGCAGGTGTCATCGGAAAGCCAGACCCAATAAGAGGGGAAATCGTAAAGGCCTTTATCGTTCTAAAAAACGGTTACAGCCCAACGAAAGACTTACTAGAGGATATTCGCGTGTTTGTTAAACAACATCTTGCAGCACATTCCGCTCCAAGGGAAATTGAAGTATTGGATGAACTGCCGAAAACAAAGATTAGCGGAAAAATTTTAAGAAGAGAGCTAAAAGCACGAGAAGTTGAAAAGGAAGTAGTAAGGTAAGACGTTATAGTTATAGAGGTATATTAGAGAAAACAGCGTGAGATTGTACTCACGCTGTTTTCTTTATACAAGGAAAGATATAGTTCAGAATCAGGTATACATTTGGACACAAAGGTTGAAGGTTTCGGTTGTGAGAGTCCGAATCTCGCGTACATTCTGACACAGGTCCACCGGTTTCAGTTGGTTGAGTCTGAATCAGCTATATATTCGGACACGAGGTTAAAGGTTTCTGTCGTGAGAGTCCGAATCCCCCATACATTCGGACACAAGGGCGACCGGTTCCAGTCATCCGAGTCCGAAATCCCAGTTGATAGCGATTCGCAAGAGGTTGTGACAGTCATCCGAGCCCGAAACACTCCATCATTCGAACACACCGATACTTTTATTTGAGCTATAAGTTCAAATTGCGTTTTATCCAAAGAATTGAGTGTAAAGAAAATGTCAATTTACCCTTCAGTCTTACGCTTTCCTATACGATAACAGTCAAACAAAGGTAGAAACATTTTTTGTGAATAAAAGTCTGATATCGCACAAGGTGACCACATAAATGTTATAATTTGTGAAAAAGGGCGGTGGGTAAATTGTGTTTAATTTTGTTTGCCTATCAGGCGCATCCGATTTATAAATTAATTGTTGCGGCCAACCGAGATGAGTTTCTTCAACGGCCAACGGCTCCGATTCATTTTTGGGAGGATGAGCCTGCTCTGTTGGCTGGAAGAGATCTTGAAAAAATGGGAACCTGGATGGGGGTCACCAAAACCGGGCGTTTCGCAGCCATCACGAATTATCGAGATCCAAGTGAAGTTTCAGTAGGTAAAAGGTCTAGAGGAGCAATCGTAAAAGAGGCTCTCCTCCATAAAGGCGATATTGCCGAGTATATGAAGCAGTTGGAAGAGACGAACTCTCAGTATCCTGGTTATAATCTTTTAGCAGGTGACCCACAGCATTTATATTATTACTCAAATGCCGGAAAAAGATTGGAAAAGGTACAACCAGGTATCCACGGGCTTAGCAACCATTTGCTTGATACAAATTGGCCAAAAGTACAAAAAGGGAAAGAGGAACTTTCAAAGATTATTATGGGAGAAGATTTAGTGGAAAATCTATTCCAGCTCCTTCAGAACACAGACCGGCTTAACGACAACCTTCTACCCAAAACTGGGGTGTCCCTTGAGTGGGAACGGATTCTTTCTTCATTATTTATTCAAACAAATGGGTATGGGACAAGAAGTTCAACCGTATTATTAATGTCGGATACAGAAATTCAATATGTTGAGCGGGTTCACGATAGTTCGGGACAGAGCGACCGAGAATTTCGCTTTCCGATTAAGTCATAACAAAGTTCATTTAGCCAATCGTATATAATAGAACAAAGATGATAAATCTATTAAAAATAAAGAATGGGGAAAAAAGTCGAAAAATGGGTAAAGAGTACGAAATCATATATATTGTACTCTATTTTTTGTTTCTTTTTTTCATTTATGTTACAGCTCGATAACAAGCGGGATAAAGGTGTTTTTCATCTTGAAAGACCCATTATTCTGTGTCAATATGGAGAATGGGATAATTGTCGAAAAAACTTTTTCAAACAATTTTTGCTAATAAAATGTAATGTGATATAGATACTAGGGAGATCGATATTAAATGAATACTAATAAAGCAGTCATTTTAGGTTGCAATTACTATATAGGGTTAAGCACAATAAGGTGTTTAGGCAGGCAAGGTATACATACGGTTGCAGTCGATTATTCATATGAAAATACGTATGGTGCAGATTCAAAATATTGTACGGAGCATATTATTGCACCACATTACCGAAAAGACACAGAAGGCTTTATTTCCTTTTTAAAAGAATATGCAAGAAAGCAAACAGCAAAGCCTGTTCTTATTCCTTGTCATGACAACTATGTGGAAGTCATTGACCAATATTTAAATGAATTAAAAGAGTATTATCTAATCCCGCAAACGGAGCAGGGTCTTTATACGAAAACAATGGATAAACAACTCCTTCATCAGTTAGCAACTGAACATGGAATGCTTGTTCCTGAGACAGTTCGTGTAAATGAAGAAAATTTCTATGAAAAAATTGAGGAGACGTTAAAATATCCTTGTGTGGTGAAGCCAACCGATTCACCAACCTTTGTTTCGATCTTTCGTAAAAAATTATTTATCGTCAACAATCGCGAGGAGTTAGACGAAGCGCTCAAAAAGGCAAAAGAAGCAAAACAAGAGGTAATTGTTCAGCGAATCATTCCAGGATTTGATGATCATATGTATACCTTTGATGCATATTTAAATCAGGACGCGAAGGTTACTCATTGGGTGACTGCTCAAAAGTTTCGCCAATATCCGATCAATTTTGGGGCTTCTGTGTATACGGGGCAACGCTATGTTCCTGAGCTCTTTGAAATAGGCTCACGCTTTTTAGAAGCGATTGGCTATAAAGGGTTTGTAGAAATTGAGTTTAAAAAGGATGCCGAAACTGGACAATATTATTTAATTGAATTAAATGTGAGGATTACCAATTTTAATGTGTTATTAAATAAGGTTGGTTTTAACTTCCCATACATTACATATCGAGAGCTTACGGGTAACCCACTTCCTCCAAAGGGCCTTAAGCATGATACGAATCAAGTATTTTGGTATGCCTATGAGGATTTTTATGCCGTGAAGGGATATTTAAAAACAGGTCAGCTTTCACTTGGCGAGGTCATTCGTTCTTATTTTAAACCAAAGGCCTACGCAATTTGGGACTGGAATGATCCAAAGCCGTTTTTCTCATTTGTAAAAATGATTTCGGGGAAGAAACGTAATTAATGTTGTTTATCGCACTTCCAAAACATCAAATCTAAAAGAAACGTTAAGAAAAGAGGGAACAAAATGGTTAAATTACATGAGCTTCTAACAGCAATTGAGGTTCAAAAAACCATTGATGATAAGGATATTGAAATTAGTGGGCTATCATATCATTCTGGAAAGGTGAAGGACGGACATCTTTTTGTATGTATAAAAGGCTATAAAACGGATGGCCATAAATACTTATCGCAGGCAATTTCAAATGGTGCAGTGGCTTGTGTTGTTGAGGATGTGCAAGAAGGATTAGAGATTCCTCAAATCGTGGTAAAAAACAGCCGTATTGCACTAGCGCGACTTGCAGCAGAATTTTATGGGAAGCCATCTGAAAAAATGAATATGATTGGGATTACAGCTACGAATGGGAAAACCACAACATCGTTTATGACGAATGCAATTCTAGAGGAAGAAGGGTACAGAACAGGTCTTATTGGTACAGTATCCATTAAGATTGACGATTTTGCGATTCCTTCTGAGCTTACAACTCCTGAATCCCTTGATTTACAGTTTTACTTGGGGCAAATGGTAGATAAAGATGTATCCCATGTGACAATGGAGGTTTCATCAAACGCATTAGAAACACATCGTGTTGAAGCAGTAGACTATGATATTGTCACTTTAAATAATATCAGTCGTGAGCATATTGATTCCCATGGCTCGTTTGAAAGATATTTTGAAGTGAAATCAGGTTTAATCCGCCATGCAAGTGAAAAAAGCTTTGCCATTTTAAATCTGGATGATGAGTATTCGACTTCCTTAATTGAACAAACGAAGGCACAGGTCATCACATTTGGCTTAGACAGCAAAGAGGGGCATATTGCTTGCAAAAATTTGGATTTGACCACGGGTAGAGCGAAGTTTACAATTGAGATTTTAAAGCCTTTCTCTCGCTATGAAAACAAGATTGAGCCAGGTGAATTTGAGATTGAACTATCAGTTCCTGGTTTGCACTCTGTGTATAATGCGATGGTGGCAATTACAATTGGTCTTCTTTGCGGAGTGCCGGTATCCTCCATTCAAAAGGGATTAAAAAACTTTGGTGGAGTGGAACGTCGCTTTGAGTTTATTTTTGAAGATGACATTAAAATCATCGATGACCACTTTGCGAATGCTGGGAATATTGATGTGACTCTTCAGACATTGAAATATATGGAATATAAGGATTTGCATTTAGTCTATGCGATTCGAGGAGAGCGTGGTCCGACGGTTAACCGTGAAAATGCAGAGGCGATCGTCAAGTGGGCAAAAACGCTAGGGTTCAATGAAATTATTGCGACAAAGAGTGTCTCCCATGTCACTTCAAAGGACTATGTAACAGATGAAGAAACAGCTGTGTTCAAGGAAGTCATGGCAGAAGCGGGAGTTCAGGTTTCTCTTTATGATGAGCTGGATGACGCCATTGCGCAAGCCTTAACTCATGCCGAGCCGGGGGATGTTGTAATCCTTGCAGGTGCACAAGGCATGGACTACGGTGCAGGTGTTGCCCTACAGCAAATCGCAAAAACGAGACCTAATGTATCGCGTGAGAAATTATTTTTCCCATTACGCAACCGTGTGGCCGGACTAACAAAGGAACAACGCCAAATGTTAGGACGTAGTGACGGGTAAAACAACAGAGGAAAGCGAACTGTAAAAATCTAAGATGTAAAGGTGATTAAACTATGTGTGGCTTCGTTGGTTTTGCTGATTCAAAGCTTGAAATAGATAAAGTACAAGTAATAAATGAAATGATGGATACAATAATTCATAGAGGTCCAGATAGTGGTAATCACTATTCGGACGAACATGCAACATTAGGCTTTCGTCGCCTAAGTATCATTGACTTATCTGAAGAAGGAAGTCAGCCAATGTTCAATGAAGACGGAAGCTGCGTTTTAGTCTTCAATGGCGAAATCTACAACTATCAAGAACTTCGTGAGGACCTAATCCAAAAAGGCCATATTTTCAAATGTGACGCAGATAGCGAAGTCGTTATCCATGCTTATGAGGAATATGGAGTAGACCTTTTACAAAAAGTACGCGGGATGTTTGCATTTGCCATTTGGGATAAAAACAATGAATCCATGTTTTTAGCGCGTGACTTCTTTGGAATTAAGCCTTTATACTATACACAAAATACAGCAGACAACTCACTTATTTTCGGCTCTGAAATCAAAGCATTTTTAAAGCAGCCGGCATTTAAGAAAGAGTTAAATAAAGACGCGTTAAAACCATATTTAACTTTCCAATATTCAGTGCTTGATGAGACTTTCTTCAAAGGTGTCTATAAATTAAAGCCTGGTCACTACATGATTTATAAAAAAGGAAATCTTGAAATTAAGCCATATTGGGACGTTAATTTTGATGCAGATAATAAAGGTCTTGAACACTATATAGAAGAAATTAATAATACATTAAAAGAATCGGTTAACTACCACAAAATCAGTGATGTAAAAGTAGGTTCTTTCTTATCCGGCGGGGTTGACTCTAGTTATATTACGGCGTTATTAATGCCAAACAAAACATTTTCTGTTGGATTCCAGGATTATGAAGGAATCTTCAATGAAACCAATTTGGCTAAGGATTTATCTGACATACTTGAAATAGAAAACTATAAAGAATTGATGACGGCAGATCAGGCATTTGAAATGCTACCGACAATCCAGTATCACATGGATGAACCTCAATCAAATTTATCCTCTGTTCCGTTATACTTTTTATCAAAATTAGCCAGTGAGCATGTTACAGTTGTCCTTTCTGGTGAAGGCGCAGATGAGATTTTCGGAGGCTATGTCTGGTACCAGAAGTCTGCGAAGCTAGAAAAATACGAAAAGATTCCATTTGGGATTCGTCGCGCGATATCTGCAATTAGTGGTGCATTTCCGAAAAATACAATCACAAACTTCCTTGTGAAAGGTGGACAACCTGTTGAGGAAAAGTTCATCGGCCAAGCAAAAGTATTCGAGGAAGAAGATGCTCGTAAAGTCTTGAAAGAGGAATACCAAACTGGCCCGTCTATTCAAAGTATTACGAAAAAAGTGTATGATGATGTAAAGGGAAAAGACGATGTTACGAAAATGCAGTATCTTGACCTCAAACTTTGGTTACCAGGGGATATTCTTTTAAAAGCAGACAAAATGAGTATGGCCCACTCGATTGAATTACGGGTTCCGTTCTTAGATAAAGAAGTGATGTCAATGGCGTCACATATCCCAAGTAATTTGCGTGTGAATCAAATCGATACAAAATATGCTCTTCGTGCTGCATCGAAAAAGGTGTTACCAGAAGAATGGTCGAATCGAGAAAAAGTTGGATTCCCAGTTCCAATGAGACACTGGCTTCGTGAAGAGAAATACTACAACATTGTAAAAGAAATGTTTGAATCCGATATCGCGAAAGAATTCTTCCATACAGAAGAACTCGTTAAATATCTTGATGACCATTTCCACGGAAGACATAACTACGCAAGATACATCTATACGGTCTATGTATTCCTTGTTTGGTACAAGAAATTCTTTATTGAGTTATAAAGTTTGTTTTCTTCACATATATATGGTTTCTAGTAATTGTCTAAAGATTGTCTTACAGAGTAAAGGGGCAGATAGAAGTGAAAAAAATAGTAAGAGGACTATTATTTTTGAATTTCGTTTGTGTCATTTATTTATTGCTGAATGTTGAAACGGTTAAAGGCATTGCTAGAAATCTGATTTCAGGGGCAGACGGGATTACATCTGGGCTCACAATTGTGTACGCTCAGGAAAATAACCCATATCGGGAAGTATCAAACGGTAAAGTAGAAGTATTCATACCAGTCGAAAAGGTTCTACAATTACCGGAGCTTCCAAACGGCTGTGAAATTACATCACTTACTTCCGTGTTGAATTTTTATGGCTATAATGTTTCAAAAGTGGATATGGCTGATCATTATTTACCGAAGGAGCCTTTTACAACAATCAACAATGTTTTATACGGACCAGATCCAAATAAGGCATACGCAGGAAACCCAAGGGAATGGAGCGGATTCTTCTCTTATGCGCCTCCAATTATACAAGCAGCGAATGCATATTTAGGAAAAGAAGGTGCTCAATTAGAACCTGTTGACCTGACTGGAAGCACTCGTGAGGAAATCATAATGGAGCTTGAAGAGGGGAACCCTGTGGTAGTTTGGGTAACTCTTGACTTAAGTAAGAAAAAGGTCAACTATTCTTGGAATATTCGTGACTCAAAAACAAAGTTTAATGCTCCTACTAACCTACATGCCGTGGTTTTAAATGGTTATATAGGTGATAAGGTGCATGTCATGAATCCATTGCAAGGGCAAGTCACATACGATGCAGATGCGTTTTTTGCGAGCTATGTTGACTTAGGGAGTCATGCAATGACGGTTAAATAAAATATATGTTTCAAAAAGGAGGATGAAAATGACGGGCCGACAAAAATGCCACGTCCTGCGTCATATTCACCGCACTTTTTAAACAACCTCTTAAATGAAACTAGGTGTTTAAACATGGAACAAAAAAAATTAGGTGTTATCGGTGGCATGGGTCCGAAGGCTACTTCTGTTTTTTTTGACAAAATTGTTAATAAAACAGAGGCACATAAGGACCAGGACCATCTAAATATGATTATTCTAAATCATGCTACCCTTCCAGACCGAACAAATGCAATCCTTACAAACACAGGCGAGACATTCTTAGATGCTGTAAAAGATGATTTCAAGTTGCTAGAAGCTGCGGGCGTTGCTAATATTGCAATACCTTGTAACACATCTCATTATTTTTACGATGAGCTTCAGAAGCTAACGAATATCCCTATCATCAACATGGTCGAAGAAACAATTAAAGAAATTCATCATCGGCATGGTGAAGGAACGAAGGTCGGAATTCTTGCAACAAACGGTACGATTCGCAGCGGAATCTATGCAGATGTTTGTAAGAAATATAATCTTGAGCTCTTAGCCCCAAATGATAGCTTACAAGAAAAGGTCATGGATATTATATATAACAATGTAAAAAGTGATCTCGATGTTGATTCTAGTGAACTTGAGCAGCTAATCAGGCATCTTGTTGAAAAAGAGCATTGTAAAATTGTGATATTGGCTTGTACAGAATTGTCCTGTATTAAATTAAGTGATGAGGCTGTTAAAAGCAGCATTGATGCGATGAATGTACTTGTTGAAAGATCAATCTTACGTTCAGGCAAGCGATTGAAATAAGATTGTTACACCAAAAAATGATAATGAACCGGTTAGATCAAACTGGAAATTAAACTCACCTAAAAAGGGTGAGTTTTTTTATAGTATAATTCAAGATGCTTGTCGAATTTTTTGGGATTCGTCGTTCCTATAGTTTGTCGAATAATCTTTGGGAAACCCAGTATTTTCAAGTGTTTATGAAATATAATTGTAATATTACTTTGGCGTTTTATTACAATTTTTTATGTTATAATACAAAACGTGAGAATATATAGCAAAATATGATACTTATGGTGAAAAATAAATATTTTTCATCCTTTTATAGGTTGCTAGTTTGGTAGAAGGAGATGTGCCGGTTGAAAAGAAAACTTCTTATGATTGGAATGGGTATATCAATAGGACTTGGAAGTTTATTGACATCTATGCCTAATACTGTATTAGCGATTCAAAAGAATGAAGAGCTAGAAAATGAAAAGAAGGAAGTTCTGGATAAAAAGACAGAAGTAGAGTCTGAAATCTCCCAAAAGAAGGGAGCTCTAAATGAAGTCAAACAACAACAGGTTAGTGTCGAGCAGGAGATTAAAAGGCTTGATTTTGCTGTAAGTGAAACGAGAGGTAAAATTGAGAGCATAAAAGCAAAGATTCAGGAAACGAAAGAAGAAATTGCGCGTCTTGAGGCGGAAATGAAAGTGCTCGAGGAACGTATTCAAAAACGGGACGAGCTTATCAAGGAGCGGATGCGTAGTCTTCAACAAAGTGGTGGAGTTGTTAGTTATGTAGATGTGTTACTCGGTGCAAAAAGCTTTAATGATTTTATCAACCGGGTAAGTGCGGTATCTACATTTGTACATGCTGATCGCGAAATTATGAAAGAACATGAAGCGGATATTAAATTACTTGAGGAAAATAAAGCAGAGGTAAAGACCTTACTTGCACAGCAGGAAGACCAATTAAAAGAACTTGATCGGTTAGAGGTTCAGCTCCAATCACAAATTCAAGAACAAAATAAAGTTATGAAGCAATTAGAGGCCCAAGAACAGAAAATGCATAAAGAGCTCCATGCGCTAGAGGATGTTGGAGAATTATTAGCTGCGCAGGAAAAGGCAATTCAAATGGAAATTAATGCATGGAACCAAAGGCAAAAGGAACTTGAAGAGCAACAAAGAAAAGCTGAAGAAGAACGGAAAAAAGCTGAAGAGGAACGGAAAAAGGCCGAAGAGGCTGGTACTACACCGCCACCACTACCACCAGCACCTCCACCTGTTGTGAACAATAGTGGGTTTATTAAACCAACAACAGGCCGAGTCACATCCGAATTTGGAATGCGCTGGGGAAGTATGCACTTTGGGATTGATATTGGAAAAGGTGGACGACCAGGAAATATTCCAATTTACGCGGCTGCAGGCGGTACGGTTACGCGCTCACGTCTTGAAAGTAGCTACGGTAATGTCATCATGATCACCCACTATATCAATGGACGTCAAATGACCACCGTATATGCACACTTACAGGAACGTTTCGTTGGTCAATATGACCGAGTGGAACAAGGCGATTTGATCGGCTATATGGGGACTACAGGTGACTCGACTGGTCCGCACCTTCATTTTGAAATTTATAACGGACCATATAGTCCAACACAATACAGTGGCGGACACTCAAACGCAGTGAACCCACGTCAATATGTTTCCTTTTAAGGATTAACGCGCCCGACCGAGTATGGTCGGGCTTTTTTACTTTATTGGAAAAAAAGACATCACCTTTTTCCGACAAAACAAAAACCCACATCACATGTGGGTTTAACAGCTTATAAAGTTTTTGCCTTCTTTTTTAAGCCTTCAAAATCGAGGATATGGATATCCCTTTGTCCATTTACCTCAATTAGGTTTTCAGAAATAAATTTTACAAACTTCCGGCTAATGGTTTCAGGTGTTGTACCAATGAGAGACGCTAGAATCTTTTTAGTAATAGGGAGCTTAAAGCGGCCATCCTTAGAGCGAACCCTGTCATTGAACAAGAGGAGAACACTTGCTAATCGTTGTTCAACCTCCATTAGGCTCAGTAAACTCATCCACTCGTCGGCTTGATAAATCCGCTCATTTAATGCCCGCATGAAGCGGAGAGCCATTTTGTGATTTCGTTCTAACGTATTAACAAAATCCTGTTTTTGAATCGTATAAATAACCGTATCGTTGATTGCTACTGCGTTGGCATAATGATTTTCTGATTGAAGCATCACGGATTGGCCGAAAAAATCATCAGGGAATAAGAGACGAACGATTTGTTCTTTTCCGTCCTCAGCCACTTTTGTAATTTTAATGATCCCCTCACCGATAATATAGAGGGTATCGGAAGGGTCACCTTCTCTAAAAATCACTTCCCCTTTTCGATAATCGCGAATTTGCGTGACCTTTTGTAAAAGGTTCATTTCTTGCTCATTTAAACCATGAAAAATAGGTACCTGTCGAATAGAGCTTGGATCATGTGGACTGCTAATCATACAGAACACTTTTTCTCCTTTCAAATGCCCATAAAATGCGGACTCTTGTTGTACTATAGTTTACCTATCTTGCCGAAGTCTAAACGATTTATCGTTTCGAAAGTGTAAGAGTATAACTTACTTTTTTCGGTCCCTTTACTTCAAGAGGATTGATGTACTACAATAGAGTTTCACTTTATGTTATTCCAAAACTTATTATTTTAAAAAATTACTTGTAAAACTTGATTTATATCAAGGAAACTTTCTGTTTTCGACTATAAGATAAGAATAACATATTTATTATGAATTATGACGATATAATGACACTATTTTGCCTGTTTTTTCAGCTTTTTTCAGGAGTTTTCCAATGTAAGCATTTTACTAGAAATCTGTGGAAAATGGGGTATAGTAAGTGTAGACGTCATATTTCTATAAAATACAAATTTTGTCTATTAAGTATTACAAGTGCAAGTTTAAAAAGGAGGATGAAGAGGACCAAGAAGTTCAAGGCGGTGCAGCTTTGAGTACCGGAACGAGGCAACTGCTTGAGTTTACTTCCTTGCAGCCTTGCGCTGAGGAATTAACATCCTAGAATAAACTAGAAGACGCAAGCGCATAACCTCGTTGTTCATGATTTTTTCCGGGGCAAAGACCGCAGAAATTCGAAGTGTCATATTCACCGCACTTTTTAAACATCTATTACAAGTATTTACTGTGAATGTAATATGGAGGCTAAACACAAATGGATAATCAACAAAGGAAAAATGTGTGGGAGTCATTCTATGGCCCGAACATGGGTTATGTCTTTGACATGTATGAAAATTACAAGAATGATCCAAGTTCAGTAGACCCTTCCGTGAAAGCGCTTTTCGAAGAACTTGGGCCACCACCGGCAGATGAGCAAGCAGCAACAGCAGAGCTAGTAAGTGGGGGTATCTCACCGAAGACAATCAAGACGATCACATCTGGAGGTAAATTAATTAAGAGCATTCGTGCGTACGGCCATATAGCGGCAGATATTTACCCAATTCGCACTAGACCAATGCCAGATACCAGCTTTTTAGAGCCTGGTTACTATAATCTTACAAAAGAAGATTTAATGGATATTCCAGCGACATATATTTGGGAGGAAGCACCTCCTTCCGTTCAAACTGGTTGGGATGCGTATAAGCATTTAAAATCTGTTTATACACAATCAATTGCTTATGAATTTGGACATGTTGATTCCGAAGATGAAAGACAATGGTTACGACAACAAGTTGAAATCAATGGAATTAAATTAAAGCTAACTGCAGATGAAAAGAAACAATTAGCAGAGCGTCTAATGAATGTCGATGGATTTGAAAAATTCTTACACAAAACATTCGTTGGGCAAAAGCGTTTCTCAATCGAAGGATTAGACATGCTCGTTCCAATGCTTGAGCGTTTAATTCAAGAAGGCAATAGTGACGGTACCGACAATATTATGATCGGTATGGCTCACCGTGGCCGTTTGAATGTGCTTGCACATGTTTTGCATAAGCCATACGAACTCATTTTCTCTGAATTCCACCATGCACCAAACAAGGATTTAATTCCTTCGGAAGGTTCAAGAGGGATTAACTATGGTTGGTCCGGTGATGTGAAATATCACTTAGGAGCTGACCGTGCCGTTAAAGGTCCTAAAGAGCACGTAACTCGTATTAATCTTGCGAACAACCCAAGTCACTTGGAGTTTGTAAACCCTGTAGTGTTAGGGATTACTAGAGCGGCTCAGGACAATACTAGTAAAGCTGGTTATCCTGTTCAGGATAAGCAAAGTGCAATAAGTGTACTAATTCATGGTGACGCGGCATTCCCTGGTGAAGGAGTAGTAGCTGAAACTCTAAACTTAAGTAGATTGAAAGGCTACGAAACTGGGGGAACCGTTCATATTATTGCAAACAATATGGTTGGTTTTACAACAAATAATACAGACTCTCGTTCAACTCGTTTTGCGAGTGACCTTGCGAAGGGGTATGAGATTCCAATCTTACGTGTAAATGCTGATGACCCTGAAGCTTGTCTTGCAGCAATTCACTTTTCGTATGAGTATCGTAAGCGTTTTGAAAAAGATATCTTAATTGATTTAGTTGGTTACAGACGATTTGGTCACAACGAAATGGATGATCCAAGCGTAACACAACCATTATTGTACAAGAAGGTTGCGAATCACCCTGTTATTGCAGATAAGTACGGAAATCAGCTTGTTGCTGAAAATGTAATAACAACAGAAGAACTAACTAATAAACGTGAGGAATTCATGCAAAGTTTACAATCTATTTTTGATGACTTTGTGGAAAATGAAGAGCGCGTGAAACCGAAGAAGCCAAAAGCTTTGTCTGCTATTCCAGAATTTGATACAACAGTACCTGCTGACCTATTAAAGAGTATCAACAGAGGACTATTACAGTGGCCTCAATCACTTACAGTTTATCCGAAGCTTGAACGTATTTTAAAGCGACGTGAAACAGCTTTAGATGAGGAAAACAAAGTGGATTGGGCATTAGCTGAAACACTTGCATTCGGATCAGTTCTTGCAGAAGGAAAAACAGTTCGTTTAACAGGTCAGGATAGTGAAAGAGGAACATTCGCTCATCGTCATGTTGCTTTAAATGACTATGAAACAAATGAAAAATATATCCCATTGCACAATATTCAAGAGGCGAAGGCATCCTTCTCCATCTATAACAGTCCATTGTCTGAAACGGCTGTTTTAGGATTTGAATATGGTTATAGTGTTCAAGATGAAAATGCACTTGTCCTTTGGGAAGCGCAATTTGGGGACTTTGTGAACGTGGCACAGCCAATTATTGACCAATTCATTTCTTCAGGTCATGCAAAATGGGGTCAAAAATCAGGTCTAGTCATGCTATTACCACATGGTTATGAAGGACAAGGTCCGGAGCACTCAAGTGGAAGAGTGGAACGTTTCCTAAATGCAGCTGGGGAATATAACTGGATTGTTGCGAACGTAACAAGCGCTTCTCAATACTTCCATTTATTAAGAAGACAATCATTGCTTACTTCAACTGATGAAGCAAGACCATTGATTGTGATGACTCCTAAGAGTCTTCTTCGTCACCCACAAACAGCGTCATCACTAGATGATCTAACGAATGGAAGCTTTAAGCCACTGCTGGAGCAACCAGGAATGGGAACGAACAAAGAGAAAGTAACTCGCCTAATCTTATGTACAGGTAAAGTAGCGATTGATTTAGCAACAGAAGCTGCGAATTTACCGGCAGAAACGGCAGATACTCTGCATATTGCAAGGGTGGAGCAAATGTATCCATTCCCTAAGAAAGAGCTAGAAGAACTAGTTAGCCAGTATCCGAACCTACAAGAGGTTGTTTGGGTTCAAGAAGAACCGAAAAACATGGGCGCATGGCCAGCTCTACAATCGGTATTAATGGATATATTATCTGATGAAATTAAACTAGATTATATTGGTAGACCGAAGCGTTCAAGTCCTGCTACGGGTGACCCAGATATTCACAAACAAGAACAAGCGTGGATTATGCAAGATGCATTGCTTACAGACAAAGGAGGGAATCAGCAATGATCGAAATTAAAGTACCAGAATTAGCTGAGTCCATTACAGAAGGAACAATTGTTGAATGGTTAAAAAAAGAAGGCGAACTCGTGAATAAAGGTGAGTCAATCGCTGAACTTGAAACAGATAAAGTAAATGTTGAAATCAACAGTGAACATACAGGTGTTATTAAGGAATTCTTATTCCAACCAGGTGATAATGTAGAAGTTGGTCAAGTGATTGCAAAGCTTGATGAAAATGGTTCAGAGTCAAGCGCACCAGCACCTGCTGAAGAACCTAAAGCTGAAGCAGCACCACAAGCTGAAGAAGCTAAAACAGAACCAGTTGCAGAAGCATCTACTGAAGAAAAAGGCAAGCCAGCCATTGCTTCACCTGCAGCGAGAAAAAGAGCAAGAGAACTTGGGATTGACTTAAATGAAGTACCATTTAAAGATCCACTTGGACGTGTTCGTGTTGAAGGTGTAGAGGCTTATAAGCAAGCTCAAACAGTACCAGCTGCAACTCCAGCACCAGCTGCAAAACAACCTGCAGCAGCACCAGTGGTAAATGACGACCCACGCGTAGAACGCATTAAAATGTCAAGACGTCGTCAAACAATTGCAAAACGTCTTGTTGAAGCACAGCACACAGCAGCAATGCTAACAACATTTAATGAAGTTGATATGACTGCTGTTATGGACGTAAGAAATCGCCGTAAAGACGCGTTCTTCAAAAAGCATGGTGTAAAACTTGGTTTCATGTCATTTTTTACAAAGGCGGTTATTGGAGCATTAAAGGCATATCCATATGTGAATGCTGAAATCCAAGGAAATGAAATCCTTCTTAAGAATTTCTATGACATCGGTGTTGCCGTATCTACAGATGAAGGCTTAGTTGTACCAGTTGTACGTAATGCAGATACACTAAGCTTTGCAGGAATTGAGTCTGAAATCGGCCGCTTAGCTGAAAAAGCAAGAAACAACCAATTAGGTTTAGGCGACCTTCAAGGCGGAACTTTCACAATTACTAACGGTGGAACATTCGGTTCTCTAAACTCAACACCTATTATTAACGCACCACAGGTTGGTATTTTAGGAATGCACAAAATCCAAAGACGTCCTGTTGTAGTTGATAAAAATGATACGGTGGAAGTACGCCCAATGATGTATGTGGCATTATCTTATGACCACAGAATCATCGATGGTAGAGACGCTGTAGGATTCCTAGTAAAAGTAAAAGAACTATTAGAAGATCCAGAAGACCTATTATTAGAAGGTTGATTGTAAGAAAAGCGCAAGCGACTTGCCAGCCCAGACAAGCATAAGAGAATCCGGCGAGAAGGATGCCTTTTATCCTTCTTGACGGATTGGCTAGACTTTGAGAGAGGCTAGGCGCAGGAGCTAGACATAGAATCAGAAGGCACATGCTCTCACAATGGAGCATGTGCCTTTTATGTTTGTTGTTTATGTGTTGAAAAAAAGCTGCTTCCTAAAGAGGAAACAGCTTTTGAATGACTTATTAAATGACACCGTGAGCAATCATTGCGTCAGCTACTTTTAGGAAGCCGGCGATGTTAGCTCCATATACAAGGTTTCCAGGATGGCCATATTCTTCAGCAGCATCCATGCTGTTGCGATAAATTGAAGCCATGATGTCCTGAAGCTTGCTGTCGACTTCTTCAAATGACCATGAAAGTCTCATGCTGTTTTGTGACATTTCAAGTGCAGAAACGGCAACACCACCCGCATTAACTGCTTTCGCTGGCCCGAATAGGACATTGCTTTCAATAAATAAATCAATTGCTTCTAAAGTAGAAGGCATGTTTGCACCCTCACCAATTGCCTTTACACCATTTGAAATAAGTGTTTGAGCTGATTCACAGTCAATTTCATTTTGGGTTGCACAAGGTAATGCAATATCACAAGGAATTGACCAGATACCTGAGCAGCCTTCAATATATTCTGCTTCTGGGTGTTCTAATACATATTCTTTAATACGTTTACGTTCAACTTCTTTGATACGTTTGATAGTTTCAAGGTCTAACCCATTTTCATCATAGATATAGCCGTTTGAATCACTACATGCAACTACTTTTGCACCTAGCTGTTGAGCTTTTTCAATCGCATAAATAGAAACATTCCCGGAACCTGAAACGACAACTGTGCTTCCTTCAAAAGAAAGACCTTGTTCCTTCAGCATTTCCTCAACAAAGTAGACAGTACCATAGCCTGTAGCTTCCGTACGAACCAAGCTCCCGCCATAGCCAAGGCCTTTGCCAGTAAGAACGCCTGCTTCAAAGCTACCTTGGAGTCTTTTGTATTGGCCAAACATATAGCCGACTTCTCTTGCTCCAACGCCGATATCTCCAGCTGGTACATCGATATCAGGGCCAATATGTCTAGCTAATTCTGTCATAAAGCTTTGGGTGAATCGCATAACCTCGTTGTCTGATTTTCCTTTCGGATCAAAATCAGATCCACCCTTACCCCCACCGATTGGAAGACCGGTTAAAGAGTTTTTAAGGATTTGTTCAAAACCTAGGAACTTAATAATACTTGAGTTAACGGAAGGGTGGAAACGCAAACCACCTTTATAAGGGCCGAGTGCACTGTTAAACTGAACACGATAGCCACGATTTACATGGATTTGACCTTGGTCATCAACCCAAGGTACTCGGAATGTAATCATTCTTTCCGGTTCAACGAGTCTTTCCAAAATCGCGTGTTTCATGTATTTTGGATTTTTAGCAAACACAGGTACAAGAGAAAGGAAAATTTCTTTCACTGCTTGGTGGAACTCTGGTTCATGAGGATTTCTCTTCTTAACCTCCTCATATACTTTGTTCATATAATCGGTTGCTTGTTTTAACTCTGGTACAGGAATAGACTTTTCGATCATAGCCATCGTGTACATTCACCCTTTCTTTGCTATATATTTTAGGGGATGTTCAAAAAGTTAGATGAAAATGACGCATCGAATTTCTGCGTTGTCTTGCTTCTCCGTTCCTCACGTATTAACTGCATACGATCCGGTACTCAAAGCTGCGCCGCCTTGAAATTTCGACGCACAGGATGTGCTAGTGTCGACAAGACATGAGGCTTGGTGTTTTTGTCGACGTGGTCCTTTAATCATCTTTTTTGAACTCCCTTTTTAGTCAAAAAAAATAAAACCGACGTTTTATCTGTAAATTCTTGATATTTACTATTTTATAATGAATAATTAATCTAAACAATATTAATAAAAGATATAAGCAATGCCGTAATGAGATGGATTAAGGAGGACACCTTGTGGAACTTAGACAGTTAACTTATTTTATTGAGGTTGCAAAACGAGAACATGTAACGGAAGCGGCGAATTCAATGCATATTGCTCAATCGGCAGTTAGCAGGCAATTGTTCAACCTTGAATCCGAATTAGGTGTAGACTTGTTTATTCGAGATGGACGAAATGTGAAATTAACGCCAATCGGAAGAGTTTTTTTAGATCATGTCGAGCAGGCATTAAATGTATTAGATAATGCAAAACGTGAGATTGAAGAATATTTAGATCCGGAACGAGGAACGATTCGAATTGGATTTCCAAGCAGTTTGGCTGCTTATACCCTACCAACAATGATATCTGCATTTCGAGAACGTCATCCACAAGTTAAGTTTTCATTGTCACAGGGCAATTATTATTCTCTAATTGAACGAGTAAAAACAGGCGAAATCGACATGGCGCTGTTAGGACCCGTACCAAATCAGGAAAAGAAGATTACAGGCACGACTCTATTTACGGATAAGATGGTAGCTCTTTTACCACGCGCGCATCCATTGGCAGAGAATAAGTCATTAAGTCTTAGTCAGTTAAAAGACGAACAGTTTGTATTATTCCCGAATGGATTTATCTTACGAGATATCATTGTAAAGGCATGTAATCAGTTGGGCTTTCAGCCGACGGTTTCCTTTGAAGGAGAAGATATTGACGCTATTAAAGGTCTTGTTTCAGCTGGACTAGGAATAACAATCATTCCTGAGGTGACTTTAATTGAAAATATTCCACGTTCTACCGTGAAAGTTTCGGTTCTCCAACCTGAGGTAACCCGTTCGGTAGGTGTTATTATTCCAAAAGAGCGAAAACTACTTCCTACTGAACAGCTTTTTTATGACTTTTTAAAGGACTATTTTTCATTTTTAGACAAATTTCAATATTAAGATTTGTTCTATTTCCGTGGAAATAGACAGATTTTGTCGATTAAAGGGGAGTTTTTTGAAGGCTCCCCTTTCAATTACCCTACTAATTTCAAGCCTACAGCAGCACTAATGATGATCCCAATAAACAAGAATCGTTTCCAGTCTTTTGGCTCTCCATATAGGATCATACCAAGAATGGCTCCCCCAGATGCTCCAATTCCTGTCCAAACAGCATATGCAGTGCCCATAGGTAGAGTTTCCATCGCTATGCTTAGAAATAGGAAGCTTCCGCCAAAAGAGGCAAGCAGTAAGACTAGTGATTGCCAATTTTTCTTTTGATGAAGTCGATTAATGAGCACGACCCCTAACATTTCAAAAACACCTGCAATAATGAGTGAGAACCATGCCATTAACCTTCAGCTCCTTCTGTGTCCTTCTCTTTTGTAACAAGTTTCAGACCAATTACACCAACTAAAAGCACTCCTATTAATAGAAGCTTTGCCAGTTTAACTGGTTCATTAAAAAACAGGATTTCTGATATAACGGTTCCGGCAGTACCTAGTCCAACAAAGACAGCATAAGCCGTACCAACCGGTAATTTTTTTCCTGCTGCAATAAGTGCATGAAAGCTGATATAGATTGCAATGACAGTTCCAGTCCATGTCCAAAAACTATCTGCATGCTTTAATCCAATCACCCAAAATACTTCAAAAAAAGCCGCAAAAAAGACTTTTATCCATTCTAAATTCATCTATAATTCCCCCTTATCGTTTCGATTAAAAAGAAAAAGCCTGAGAGATTATAACAAATGTATAATCTCCCAGGCTTTTGTCCCTCCGTGGCATAGCAAAATTAGAAAATATTTAAAAAGAATGATGAAAAGGACTACGTCGACAAGAACGCCACGTCCTCATGTATTGTCGACACTAGCACATCCTGTGCGTCGAAAGTTCGAGGCCGTTTAGCTTTGAGTACCGGAGCGAGGCAACGGCTTGAGTTAACTCCCTTGCAGCCTTGCGCTGAGGAATTGACTTCATGAATAAACTAGTAGACGCAAGCGCATAACCAAGTTATTCACAGTGCTCTCGGAGCGATGTACGCAGAAATTCGATGTGTCATTTTCACCGGACTTTTTGAACATCCATTATTGCTATGAGTTTTCTCTCGGACCAGACTAGCAAAGGCTACGGAACCCTAGAAAACCTTTTTATTTAACTTTTTTCATTATACAATAGAAACCTTTTTGAAGAAAGAGGGAAAAGTTACTTGTGGGTGTTTTTGAATGAATGTGGATGTTTTTGATTGATTTCTAAAAATGATTTCACTATAATGAGAGTACAATCCATGAAGGATGTGACATGATGTTAACTCCAGAAAGACATCAGCTTATTTTATCGCTACTAAAAGAACACGGGGTTGTGAAACTTCAAGAGCTGATTGAAAGAACAAATTCATCGGAATCAACGATTCGTCGTGATTTAGTACAACTTGAAAATGAAAACAAATTAAGAAGGGTCCATGGTGGAGCGGCATTCGTTCACGGAAATCAATTGGAACCGAGTTATATAGAAAAAACAGCTAAGAATATAAAAGAAAAACAAGCAATTGCTAAATATGCATCTGAGCTTATTCAAGATGGTGACTCCATTTATTTGGATGCAGGGACAACAACACAGGAATTGATCCCATATCTTGACCACAAGGGACTGACAGTGGTGACCAATGGAGTAAACTTGATTGAGCCCATACTTGAAAAAGGGATTACTACATATCTAATAGGTGGTGTTTTGAAACCGAGTACAAAAGCCTTAATCGGAAGTCGGGCATTATCAAGTTTGAACCTTTACCGATTTGATAAGTGCTTTTTAGGAGTGAATGGAATTGATTTGAAGTATGGTTTTACGACTCCTGATCCTGAAGAAGCACTGATCAAACAAACGGCAATGAGCTTAGCAAAGGAAACTTATATATTGGCTGATCACACGAAGTTTAATGAGGTTTCTTTTTCAAAGATTTCCTCATTAAAGGATGTCACTTTAATAACAGATAATGGATTAACAAAGAGTGAGCTTTCATCCTATCAAGAACATATCAACATAAAGGTTGTGACAACATGATTTACACAGTTACATTAAATCCCTCCATTGATTATTTTATCGACTTGGATGAATTTTTGGTTGGTGAACTGAATCGTATTAAAAGTGATCGAAAAAGCCCGGGGGGAAAAGGGATTAATGTTTCTACAGTTTTACAAAATGTTGGAATAGAGAGTGTTGCCTTAGGGTTTGTAGGCGGTTTTACTGGTAAATACCTTATTGATAGCTTAACAGCTAAGAATATCAAAACAGACTTTGTAACTGTAGAAGGAGATACAAGAATTAATGTGAAACTTCATTCTGATGTGGAGACTGAAATAAATGGAGCGGGTCCGAAAATTACATCTTCGGAGCTCGAACAGCTTTTAGAGAAGTTTGATCAAATGCAAAAAGGAGATATGGTGGTACTTGCAGGGAGTATCCCGGCATCGTTACCGTCGACACTGTATCAACAAGTCACTGAGACATTACAAGACAAGGATGTTAAAGTTGTTGTTGATGCTACAAAAGACTTATTAGTCGAAGTACTTCCATATCAGCCGTTTTTAATTAAACCAAACCATCATGAGTTAGGTGAAATTTTCGGTGTTGAGATTAAAAATGCCGAAGAAGCAATTCCTTATGGGAAAAAGCTCATCGAAATGGGAGCGCAGCATGTTATTGTTTCGATGGCGGACAAAGGTAGTTTGCTATTTGTGAATGATGAAGTCTATTTTGCGAACATTCCTAAAGGGACACTTGTTAACTCTGTAGGCGCTGGGGACTCAGTCGTGGCAGGCTTTATTGCATCTTATTCAAAAAAACGGGTAGCGACAGAAGCATTTCATTTTGGAGCAGCAGCCGGCAGTGCCACAGCCTATTCTGAAGGATTAGCAACGGAAGAGAAAATAAATGAATTGATTTCACAAGTACAAGTGAAAAAAATATAGAAAGGAACATGCAGGATGAGAATTACGGATCTGTTGAAAAAAGATACAGTCATTATTGACCTTGTTTCTTCATCAAAACTTGAGGTCATTGATGAATTGGTCTCAAAACTTGATAAAGCTGGCCGTCTACAGGACAAAGAACAATACAAACAGGCAATCTTAACAAGAGAAAGCCAAAGTACAACAGGGATTGGTGAAGGTATAGCGATACCACACGCGAAGACAGCTGCGGTGAAGACACCAGCGATTGCGTTTGGACGCTCCATAAAGGGAGTAGATTATGAATCATTGGATGGACAACCAAGCCATTTATTTTTCATGATCGCGGCAAGTGAAGGGGCAAATAATGCACATCTTGAAACCCTATCAAGATTATCTTCATTATTAATGGACGTTGGTTTTCGTGAACAGCTTATGCAAGTTAAAACACCAGACGAGTTAATCGATGTTATTAATGAAAAGGAAAATGAATCAGAGGAAGTAGAAGCGCCGGTAGAGAAAAAAGAAGGACAGCAAAAAGTTCTTGCGGTAACGGCATGTCCAACTGGAATTGCACATACGTATATGGCTGCAGACTCATTAAAGGCAAAAGCAAAAGAAATGAACATTGATTTAAAGGTTGAAACAAATGGTTCAACAGGTGTGAAAAATGAACTGACTCAAGCAGACATTGATGAGGCAGTCGCAATCATTGTGGCTGCAGACAAGCAAGTAGAAATGACTCGTTTTAATGGTAAAAAAGTAATTCAGGTGCCGGTTGCTCAAGGTATTCGCATACCTGAGGAATTATTAACAAGAGCAGTTAATCAGGATGCCCCAATTTACCAAGCTGAAAAAAACGAAAAGAAAAAAACAGAAGGCGGAGAAAGAAGCGGTTTTTATAAGCATTTAATGAATGGTGTTTCTAACATGCTTCCGTTTGTTGTAGGTGGCGGACTCTTAATTGCCATTTCATTTATTTTTGGAATCAATGCTTCAGACCCGAATGATCCATCCTATAGTCCGATTGCTGGCGCGTTGATGACAATCGGAAGTGCTAATGCGTTTCAATTAATGATTCCTGTTTTAGCGGGATTTATCGCCATGAGTATTGCTGACCGTCCCGGATTAGCACCAGGTATGATTGGTGGTCTAATGGCGACAACAGGAGGAGCTGGTTTTTTAGGCGGATTAATAGCTGGTTTCCTTGCAGGATATGTGGTCTTATTATTGAAAAAATTCTTCTCAGGTTTACCATCATCATTTGAAGGTCTAAAACCAGTGCTGATTTATCCGTTCTTTGGAATTTTGATTACAGGTGCGATTATGTATGTACTTGTTGGTCCGTTAAAATTTGTAATGGACGGATTGACCGGTTGGTTAGAAGGACTAGGTACAGGGAACTTGATTGTACTTGGTTTAATTCTAGGGGGAATGATGTCAATTGATATGGGTGGCCCAATTAATAAGGCCGCATTTACCTTTGGAATTGCCATGATTGATGCTGGAAATTACGCACCACATGCAGCTATTATGGCGGGTGGAATGACACCGCCGCTTGGACTAGCTTTAGCAACAACCCTCTTTAAAAATAAATTTACAAAGCAAGAGCGTGAAGCTGGAAAAACGGCTTATTTCATGGGTGCATCGTTTATTACAGAAGGTGCAATTCCATTTGCTGCTGCCGATCCTGGGCGTGTTATTCCTTCCGCGGTCATTGGTTCAGCAGTTACGGGTGCACTAACCATGTTGTTTGGTATTGGCTTACCTGCTCCACATGGAGGAATATTTGTTATTCCTTTTGTAAATGGTAGTTGGGCGTTATACGTACTTGCGATAATCATCGGTACAATAATAACGGCGCTATTAGTTGGGTTCTTGAAAAAACCGATAAAATAAGGGTATTACCCCGTGCTACTTAGGCACGGGGTATTTTTAATGATAATGTAATGGGTTTATAAGTGATGGTGTTATTGTTTTGAAGTAGCGCATTGTTTGCTTGAGTCGAGGTGAGTACAAGGTGGCCAAGATTATTTCCAGTTTCAATGATGGGTCCTTGATCCATTGACAGGTAACGGATCTTTTCTTTCCACGTAAAGTTTGTGGGACAAGGGGTATTTCCTTTTTGTTTAATGATATCGTAGGTCGCATCACAGTATCTGTTGATTTCTTTATTCCTTCTTTTCGCTGCATTTATTGTAACGATTGCCTTCATCAATCCGCCTTGTATCCCTGAAAAACTCATATTGTTCATTGGACTACTCGTAAATTGGTAGATGCATAAACCTTCTCCATCGGGAAATTCGATATTGGTTGAAACAGCAGAAGCGTAATGAACATCTCCTGATAAAATAAAGCAGTGACTCGGGTTCCATTCTTTGATTTGGTGAAGGAGTTCACTAAAGCCCTCTCCGTTATACTTCCAGGATTCAAAGTCAAATGCTGTTGTTGCGGGAACTCCAATTGTTTTTAATGGATACATATATTGATTGAGAAAGGACTCAATTAAGCCAATTCCATAGACCGGTGCTGGGGAGATTACAAGGAGTGGTTCACCGCTTTTCCATCCACTACCATCTAAACAATCTGTTAAGTTCCGCCAACCGCGTTCACCAATGAGCTGCGGAGGACGGTCCTTTTCTTCGATCGTACGACCAAGGGAAACTGGGAGAGGGGTGTGATCGTACTTTCGTTGTGTTCTTGTATCAAGGAAAATGGATGCTGGGCTTGTCGGTGCAACAAAATTCCACTGCTTGAATTTCCAAAGTATTTCTTCCCATGCTTCATGTGAATGTGAACGAGTATCATAAGTTTTACTATATCCCCACATCTTACGGAGAAATACAGGGTCAAATCGGTCTGGGTCATTACCCCATCCTTGAAACAGCCAATACGCCATAAGTCCATTGGCAACGACATGTCTTCCAAGTTTTGATGAATAGACGCTATTTTTCCAATTGTGACTGATGTTCCAATCATCTGTAATATCATGGTCATCAAAGATCATATAGGTCGGAATGTTAGCAAGTAATCTTCTTACCTTTGTAAGTGTTTGGTAGGTTTCCTTCACATCTTCCACTTGTTCGTTATACTCTTTTTCATATACTTTCTTTTCCTTCTTTCTCTTCCCTTTTTTGTAAATATAATAAAGTTGGTTTTTCCTAGTTTGGTCTTTAAATGAAGGAAAATCACCATCATCTGTGTAAGCACCCCAAAGTTCTGGTGACCATGCTAGTAAATATAGAGCGGCATATTCACCAAATGTCATTGCATGGTTCCGGGCATTTGCGGAGGTGAATTTGCAAAAATGCTCCATGATAAATTGTCTTCCTCGGGTTTGGTTTATTGATTTTTTGAAAGGTTTATTTTCTAGGCGAGGCTCTATTTCAGTAAGGTTTTCTCCTCTACCAATTAGTTTTTTACCTGCTTCCGTCATGATGTGAAATACTGGATCTGGCACATCATCTGCATAAATTTGGTCACCTAATAAAAATAAAGCGTCTGGGCGCTTTTCGAGGTCTAAAAAGTTCATTTTGATTGTTTCGTCTCCTTGGCTAAGGGCATCCTCACCTTTTCCATGAAGTTTTCGACATGAGCCATATAGGAGATTGGTTTTTTGTTGAGTTAGATCTCGAATAAAAAAGCTAGGAAAATCGAGGTCTCCATATGTGATGGAGTTTGGTTGCTCTTTTCCTAGGAGTCCGAAGTCTTGAAGGTCATAAATGTCAGAATTCTTTTGGAAAAGGAGATTATAGGCTAGGAGTGTGTTTACAGGGAACTGTGCTTGATACGGTGGTGTTAGTTTGATTAGGCTAATATAAAGTTGTTTTCCAGCACGGAAAGTGGTTGTTTCAGTATCACAATCTATTTCATGGTACGCAAAATTGGTATCATCTATTTTTTCAATTTGATACAGCTTTGCACCAAGTCTGTATCTTTTTCTTAACGCAATCCAAATATAAATGTGAGAAGGCTCAACTCGGCGTAGGATTGGCCCCGATAAAATTGTCGGTATATCCATTTTGTTCACCATCCCATTTTTTTATATCCTATTCAGGGTTCTAGTGGCCGTTCATTTCAGGTATGTAACAGAAATGTGTTGGAACGGGAGATTGGGTGTTTTGATTGAGAGTTCGCGATGCAAGCTGGAGTGAGAAGGGAGAGTAAGGGTGTACTGGGGTTTCTCAGTACAAGCTGGGGTAAAAAGAGAGCGAGCGTGTCCCGCAAGAGTGGTTTTGCGATACAAGCTGGAGTAAAAAGAGAGTGAGCGTGTCCCGCAAGATTGAGTTCCTTGTACAAGTGGAGAAGAAAGTGCATAAGTGAGAAAAGCCAAACAAAAAAACTTCGAGTAACAAAATAGTTTGTCAAATTTAGGTGTAACGGCTTATAATTCGTTATAGCAGTAGGAAAATCACAAGGAGAGAGCAAAATGATTCGACGTTTTTTTACATATTATAAGCCCCATCGCACTTTGTTTTTAATAGATTTTAGTTGTGCGGTGATTGTTGCGATTCTAGAGCTGGCCTTTCCGCTAGCCGTGCAGTGGTTTATTGATAAACTTTTGCCAACTAATAACTGGTCTGCAATCATATGGGTGAGCATTGGATTGTTAGTATTATATTCAGTTAGCACAGGTCTTCACTTTATTGTAGGCTATTGGGGCCATAAGCTTGGGATTAACATTGAAACAGATATGAGGCAGCAGTTATTCCAACATGTGCAGCGGCAGTCTTTTCGCTTTTTTGATAATACGAAAACAGGTCATATTATGAGCCGCATTACGAATGATTTGTTTGATATTGGTGAGCTTGCTCATCATGGTCCTGAGGATTTGTTCATTGCCATTATGACATTTGTTGGGGCATTTTGGATTATGTTAACGATCAATGTGAAGCTTGCTCTAATTGCGATTATTGTTGTGCCATTTTTAGTATGGTTGATTGCATTTTCAAATGTCCGTATGAATCGTGCATGGAAGGCGATGTATAGCAATATTGCGGATGTAAATGCTAGGGTCGAAGATAGTGTGGCGGGGGCACGTGTTGTCCAATCCTTCACAAATGAAGAATTTGAAATTTCTAGATTTAGAGTTGATAACCGTAAGTTTCGTCGTTCAAAGCTTAGTGCTTATAAAGTAATGGGATCAGCATCTGCTGGTATCTACCTCATGACACGTCTGTTTGTCCTTATCGTGTTAGTAGTCGGTGCGTGGTTAAGCTTTAGCGGGGAGCTTACTTACGGAGAATTAGTTGGATTCGTCTTATATGCCAATGTCCTGTTTAAACCGATTGATAAAATTAGTGCCCTATTGGAACTGTACCCAAAAGGGATGGCTGGTTTCAAACGTTTTACAGAGCTACTCGATATGGAGCCTGAAGTGAAAAATGCGAAAGATGCAATTGCAGTACCATCCCTTCGTGGAGATATTGCGTTTGATCAAGTAACCTTTGGCTATGATGAAAAGCAGGGACCGGTCTTAAAAGATATAAATCTTAAGGTTCATGCTGGAGAGACAGTGGCCTTTGTCGGCCCTTCTGGAGCCGGGAAAACGACTATTTGTTCTTTAATTCCTCGTTTCTACGATGTTGATGGAGGTTCCATTTCGATTGACGGAATGGATATTCGAATAATGACAAAGGAATCGTTGCGTTCCCAGATTGGAATTGTTCAGCAGGATGTTTTCCTTTTTACAGGAACGCTGCGTGAAAATATTGCATACGGATTGCTTGGGGCATCGGATGAACAAATTGAAGAGGCTGCAAGGCGTGCTCACCTGGAGGAGTTTATTGCTGGACTACCAGATGGCTATGAAACACAGGTTGGAGAACGTGGTCTTAAGCTTTCAGGTGGTCAAAAACAACGGATTGCCATCGCTCGAATGTTTTTAAAGAATCCACCAATCTTAATATTGGATGAAGCCACTTCTGCTTTAGATACGGAAACAGAGCAGATTATCCAAAAAGCCTTAACAGAGCTTTCAAAAAATCGCACAACACTTGTTATCGCACACCGTTTGGCTACAATCCGAAATGCAGATCGCATCATCGTGGTGACAGAAGAAGGTATTGCGGAACAAGGTGGACATGATGAACTACTAGAAAAAGGCGGGATCTTCGCAAATCTACATCAGGTCCAATATCAATCATAATAACCAGGAAACCCTGGTTATTTTTTTGTGCCAAATTGGGCCAAAGGTCATATAAAAATTTCAGATAGATGGCGGCCAAACGCACGGAAAAGGGTAGAAGAACAATGAATCTTGTCAGTTTCAATCGGATGGTAGGGAACAAGTAAAATTTATTTGTGAAATTTTATTTCAAAAAATGGTAAATTTGTACGAAAGGATGTTTTATTCTCCTTAACGAACTAAAGAGTATGACGAAAAATTGTAGGGGGAATCGTGCGTGAAAAAGGTGTGTAAGCTATTATTTGTGTTTACCTTTGTCAGTATTTTTTCACTCCAGGGAATCTGGGGCAACCCGGCAGAGGCAAGTGAGGGAGAGGAGCCAAATATTCGGATTGGGGTTGTGCCTTCTGTAGAGTCTTTGGCAGTCGGTGCGGTAAGTAAGTTTGATGTGATTAACAAAGAAACAGGTGAGGTCCTTTTAACAGGTGATAATGAGGAGGTTCAAGTTGAGCTTGCAGGCTCATCTGTTGTAAAAACAAATTATCGATTACAGGTTGCATATTCCACAAGCAATGCTTATATTCAGGATTGGTTACAGCGTGCTGAAACGTTTGGATATTCAACTTATCTTGAAGAATACAATAATGGTTGGCGTTTATTAATCGGAGAATTTCCGTCAGATGCATCTTTTGCGGTAAGAACTGCTTTTAAAGATGAAATTGTGGCAAGAGGATTAGGTGCTAGTGATGCCTACTGGAGATTAATTACAACTGTTGAAGGCGAATCAACAATCAAAGTCTCAAAAGGGGAAACAGCCATCACCACAACAAATCCGATTCAGATTGTTTCAGAGGATTTAGTGACGATTAACGGGAATCAGTATCGTGGAATCGCTGAGGTTGGTTTTAATAGTTCGGGGGCACTTGCGGGAATCAACGAACTGCCAATAGAGGAGTATTTATATGGTGTTGTCCCACGCGAATTACCTCCTGTACCATACGGGGAATTAGAGGCGCAAAAGTCACAAGCCATTGCTGCAAGAACATATGCCTTATCAAATATGGGTAAAAGAGGTAATGACGGGTATGATCTTCTTCCAACAACGTCTGACCAAGTGTATGGTGGTTTTGAGGCTGAACACCCCATTTCGAACGATGCAGTTGATGGTACACGAGGGATTGTTGCAACTTACGAAGGAAAATTAATTACGGCTGTCTTTAATTCTACTAGTGGCGGTTTTTCGGCCAATAATGAAGATGTGTGGAATTCAGACCCTGTTCCATACTTAAGAGGAGTTCCAGATGCACAAAGAGGTAAGGCGTTTGAGCACGTACCCTCTCTTGAGGTCTTCAAAAACAATAGCAACTCCAAATCCCTGCGTGCAGCAAGTGAGGGAGATTTTGAGGCAGATTGGTCTAAATACCATCGCTGGAATTTTGAATGGACAGCCGAAGAAATGAGCGATGTATTGAGTACATCCTTTAACACTGAGGTTGGTAAGGTTTATGAAATTAATGTTTTAGAGCGCTCAAGTTCAGGTCGTGTGCTCGAAATTGAGTTTGTTACGGAGAATGGTACATTTTATGAAACCAAGGATCGCATTCGAACAACTTTAAAATATATTAATGCAAGCGGTAACCAAGCTTCCCTCCTAAGCACGTTGTTCCATATTGAGCCTGTGAAGGATAGTAATAAAGAAGTAACTGGATTTAAAGTATACGGTGGCGGCTGGGGTCATGGTGTTGGCTTGTCGCAAACGGGTGCAGTCGGAATGGCTGAAAAAGGGGCAACCTTTGAGGAAATCCTCAAGCATTATTACCAAGGAATCGACATAGAGGATAGATACTAATAAAGAAGACTCGTGCATGGGCACGAGTCTTTTTCTTATAATTTAAATGAACTTTTCAATGAAACAGTTCGGTTAAAGACCGGTTTGTTAGTTGTAGAGTGTGTTGGATCCACGTTAAAGTAACCATGTCTAAAGAATTGGAATTTGTCATGCGGCTTCACATCTTTCATGTTCGGCTCTACGAATCCATTTAATATCTCAAGAGAGTTTGGATTGACGTAATCGAGGAATGTTTTATCCTCTTCTTCCTCTTTTTCTTCAGCATCTAAAATAAGTGGCTCATACAAACGGAATTCAGCAGGAATCGCTTGTGTTGCCTCAACCCAGTGAATGGTACCTTTTACCTTGCGACCTGTAAAGCCTGTACCACTCTTTGTTTCAGGATCATACGTACAATGAAGCTCCACCACATTTCCTTCCTCATCCTTAATGACTTCTTCACATTTAATGAAATACGCGTGCTTTAGACGAACCTCATTGCCAGGGAAGAGACGGAAATACTTTTTCGGCGGATTTTCCATGAAATCCTCTTGCTCGATGTAAATTTCACGAGAAAATGGAATTTGTCTTGTACCCATTTCTGGATTTTCAGGGTTAATTTCTGCATCCAGCATTTCCACTTGTCCTTCTGGATAGTTGGTGATGACCACCTTAAGAGGATTAATAACCCCCATTGTACGTGGTGCTTTAAGCTTTAAATCTTCACGAACGAAATGCTCAAGCATTTGTGTATCAACGGTTCCGTTGTTTTTCGCAACCCCTAGCTCACGCAAGAATGTACGGATGGCTTCAGGTGTATACCCTTTTCTTCTAAGCCCTGAAATGGTTGGCATGCGTGGGTCATCCCATCCATCCACAAAGCCTTCGTCTACAAGCAGCTTTAGCTTACGCTTACTCATCACCGTATTTGTTAAATTGATACGGCCAAATTCAATTTGTTGTGGCTTACTTTCCATTTCACATTGCTCAACAACCCAATTATAAAAAGGACGTTGATCTTCGAACTCAATCGTACATATAGAATGAGTCACACCTTCAATTGCATCCTCAATAGGATGAGCAAAAGCATACAACGGATAAATGCACCATTTATCACCAGTATTGTGGTGAGTTGTATGTGAAATTCGGTAAATGACAGGGTCACGCAAATTGATGTTCGGTGATTTCATATCAATTTTTGCACGTAAAACTTTTTCACCATTTCCGTACTTACCAGCACGCATGTTTTCGAACAACTCAAGGTTTTCTTCAATTGAACGATCACGATATGGGCTTTCTTTTCCAGGTTCTGTTAGGGTTCCACGATATTCACGGATTTCATCTGCGCTTAAATCGTCGACATAAGCAAGGCCCTTTTTAATGAGTAAAACAGCACGGTCGTACATTTCCTCAAAGTAATTCGATGCAAAAAATAAACCGTCCCAATCATAACCAAGCCATTTCACATCTTCTTTAATCGAGTTCACAAACTCAATGTCCTCTTTTAAAGGGTTTGTATCGTCAAATCGTAGGTTCGTTTTACCTTTAAATTCATCTGCAAGGTCAAAATTTAGAATGATTGATTTAGCATGTCCGATGTGTAAATACCCATTTGGTTCTGGTGGGAAGCGGGTGACAACGTGGTCACGCTTTCCAGTTTCTAAATCGTCGATTATGATATTTCTAATAAAATTTGAAACATTATTATTTTCCACGGCCATAACCTCTTTCGTTATCCTGTACTGGACGCTCAAAAAGTCTTGGTACTATTAATTGCATTGCTTCTTTTTGAACATCGTCTATAATGGATGAATATATCATAAAACCAGAATAATTACCATTATTCTCATGTTTACCAAAGATTAAGTTGATTATTAGGCTGTCTTTCATATAAGCTTTACTTTATCTGAAATTATCAACTTTATTCAGTGGGGGTTAAACCCCACTGAATAAAGTTAAAGCCTCCGGCGGAGACATGCGATTTTTAAAGGAAGTTTTTCAATCAGTAAGATCAAAGACTAAAAGCGCCACTTCCTGTGGCAACGTCTTTATGACCCACTTCCTGTGGGCCTAAATCTGGGCGCAAATACGCCAAGGCGCATTTGAATTTATTGGAGCGAGGTTTTATGGAAAATAAGATTGAAATTATTGAGATCTGCCTGTTAGCGGGAAAGATTATGCTCGAGAGTGGGGCAGAAACCTATCGAGTAGAGGACACAATGAATCGTATGGCTGCCGCTTTTGGGAACGTAACGTCTCAAAGCTATGTAACACCAACGGGAATTATGTTCTCGACAAGTGGTACAGAACCTACAAATATAGTACGAATAAATGAGAGGTCTACTGATTTAGAAAAAGTAACCCTAGTAAATAACATTTCGCGAAAAATTAGCAGCGGGGAATTAACGCTTCAAGAAGCAAAGCGGGAGTTAGAGGAGCTTTCAAAAAAGAACCTTTCTTTTCCGATTTGGATTCAGGTTCTTTCAGCAGCCATAGCTAGCGGTTGCTTTACGATTATGTTCCTTGGGAGTTGGACCGACTTTTTACCAGCTTGTATCGCGGGAGGAGTGGGCTTTGCCTTTTTTTTCTTCCTTCATCAGCTGGTTCGAATAAAGTTCTTTGCGGAATTTATGGCGTCATTTTTAATTGGAATGATTGCCTATCTGTTTATTGTAACTGGACTTGGGGCTGAACTCGATAAAATTATTATCGGTTCTGTCATGCCACTTGTACCTGGTTTATTGATTACAAATGCCGTTCGTGATTTAATTGCAGGACACCTTGTTTCGGGGATTTCAAAGGGGGCGGAAGCATTTCTAACTGCTTTTGCCATTGGAACGGGAGTAGCGGTAGTTCTCGCTATTTTCTAAGTTGAAAGGAGTTTAAAATGCTTTCCCATCTGATTACAAGCTTAATTGCTTCAAGTACATTTGGAATCATCTTCAACGTTCCGAAAAAGTCGCTTATTAAATGTGGGTTTGTCGGAATGATTGGCTGGATGTTATATATCTTTTTATTTCTACAAGGGATTGATGCTGTATATGCGACACTTGCTGCCTCTTTTTTAGTTGCAGTCATCAGCCATATCTTTGCAAAGGTCTATAAAAACCCAGTGATTATCTACAGCATCGTTGGAATCATCCCCTTAGTACCTGGTGGAATCTCATACGACGCAATGAGGAATTTTGTTGAAAATGACTATTCAACAGCACTCCCACTAGCAGCAAGGGCATTTATGATTTCTGGCGCGATTGCCTTCGGACTTGTCTTATCCGAGGTACTAAACCAGTTGATTTTTAGGAGAAAGAAGAGAGTTTAGTTGAAGCTTCCGGAATATCATATTCCTGGAGGCTTTTTATTTTGGATAGGTGTATGGCTAGAGCCTTTGGTCCGAATAAAAAGTTCATGAAATATAAAGGAATCTCGGCATATTCATAGAAAGTAAGGGTGTATAATATTTGGTCACACAAACACCAGCCTCAAACCGAAGGGAGACGTCTATGAGCAAAAACGATGGCATTTATAATGATTTATCGAAGGACATGACATATGGTGACTATCTTCAATTAGATACATTACTCTCGAGCCAGCATCGCCTTTCCGAGCATCATGATGAAATGCTTTTTATTATTATCCACCAAACAAGTGAGCTTTGGATGAAGCTTATTTTACATGAAATTAAAGCTGCAAAAGCGTCTATCTTAAAAAACGACCTCGAACCTGCTTTTAAGATGCTATCAAGGGTATCAAAAATTCAGCAGCAATTAATTCAATCCTGGGATGTCCTTTCAACATTAACACCTTCTGAGTATATAGAATTTAGGGGGCAACTTGGAAAGTCATCAGGCTTCCAATCCTATCAAAATCGGTTAATCGAGTTTGCACTGGGCCATAAGAAGCCCAATGTGCTAGGGGTATATAAGCATCAACCTGAAATTTACAAACAGGTTGAAAATGCGCTTCAAGAAAGAAGTATCTATGATGCTGCTATCTTAGCTCTTTCAAAAAGAGGCTTTCACATTGATGAATCGTACCTTAAAAGGGATTGGACGGAGGATTATCAGGCAAATGATAGTGTTGAACAGGCCTGGCTAGAAGTCTATCAAAACGTAGAAAAGTATTGGGATTTTTACGAACTCGCGGAGAAGTTAGTTGATATTGAATCTCACCAGCAGAAATGGCGCTATAACCACATGATTACGGTTGAAAGAATTATCGGATATAAGAGAGGGACTGGTGGCTCGGCGGGAGTTGAATACTTAAAGCAGGTAATTAACCATCGCTTTTTCCCAGAGTTGTGGAATATGCGGACGAAATTATAAAGGGGCTTTATGCAAATATGGAGATACAAATTCAAGCCGTTTCAAAAGAGGAAGAAGACGTTTTACATAATCTCATGCAATTTTATATCTATGAATTTACGAAGTATATGAGTAGTATAACGATAAAAGAAAATGGCTGTTTTGATAGATTTAATCTGGATGTCTATTGGTCTGAGCGTAATCATCATGCATATTTTGTAAAAGTGGATGGTTTACTTGCAGGATTTGTGTTACTTCAAAGTCAATCAGAGAAAGAACCCAATTCAATAGAAGAATTTTTTATCATGAGAGGTTATGAAGGCAAAGGTATTGGCTCCCGTGTTGCCGAGGAAATCTTTTCAATGTTTCCTGGAAGGTGGCATGTACGACAGTCGGAAAAGAATGAACGTGCCCGGGTGTTTTGGAGAAATATCATTTCAAAATGTACGACGGGAAACTTTGAGGAACGAATTGATGAAAGAAACTGTTCGATTCAAGAGTTTACTATAGAAGAAAGTATATAAGGGGTTCACCAAATGGTGAACTCCTTATTTGATCATAAATTCCTCAAACGGCAAGTAATAAACGGGGTAATGTTCAAGCTGTTCAAAGCCTAGTTTCTTTGCAATTGCAATCGAGTCTTTGCGAAACGACTCCGTTGTCCAGTGAGGGGTTACATCCCGTCTTATACAATCTTCGATAAATGCCCTGGCCATTGCGGTAGCAAGTCCTTTGCCCCGGTGGTTTGTGTCATATGTATTAATTCCAATTTCATATTCATTTTCAGATACAAAGACAGAGAGACAAGTTCCAATCACGTTTGATCCTTGAACAACAGCGTAGCCGAAGCCCTTTTGGAAAAATGGACCAAGGGATTCTCCCCAAAATTTTATGATTTCGTTTTTAACAATATCATCTCTATCTCTTTCAATTAGCTCCTGACTTATGGGTTGTACCTCATATCCTTCAGGCACATCTTTAGAATCACTAGAATTAAACCATTCTTTATGAAAAACAAACGGCACACGCTCCCCCTTCAAAAGGGAAACTCTCGTAAAAATGGATTCAACAGATCCATTCCATTCATGGTTTGGGTAAATTTCGAGATTTAAAGTATCCTCCTCTGGGAGTGCCTCAAGGCGGATTTCAGATGCGATATATTCCTCAAGTTCTGAGTTAAACTTCTCATTATCAATCCTACCGCAAAGATAGAACATCTCATTTTTTGCCCAAATAAAGGCGGTTTTAGGATTTCTCTCGTTATCTACGTAAATCTCACCGAGATTATTACCATCAATCACTCCATGCATAACTGGATGGTTTTCTAATCCAGTGAGGAGTGGTTTCACAATTTTAAACTTAACAGCATCGAGCTTCATAATCATTTTCTTCACGACCTTTTATCGATTCAGGTGTCTTCTTGAATCCTGTTACAACAATTATTCTCCAAATCGAGTAAAATTTCCTTTAGTCTCTGGAACTTTTGTGTAAAATAAAGAGGATGAATGTAATGGAGGAAAGTGACATGATTACGATGAAAGAAATTGCGAAGCTGGCTAATGTCTCTAGTGCAACTGTTTCGCGTGTGCTGAACAATTCAGGATATGTGAGTGATGACGTTCGCAAACGGATTTTAAAAATCATTGATGAAACTGGTTATATACCAAGTGAGCATGCGAAGGCATTACGGACAAAGCAATCCAATGTCATTGGTGTCATTTTACCAAAATTAAGTACTGAGACAGCTAGTAGAATTGTAAGTGGAATCAGTGAAGAACTAGCCAAACACGGCTATCAAATACTATTAACCAATACAAATCTTGATCCGAAAAAAGAAATCGAGTATGTAAAACTTTTAAAAAGCAAACAGGTTGATGGTATCATTCTTCTTGCCACAAACCGAAGTGAGACACTACTTAAGGAAATCGAAAAACTTCGCATCCCTTTTGTGGCGACTGGACAGGAATTTGAGGGGATACCTTCTGTTATTAACAATAACTACGGGGCTGCAAAAGACATCACCAATCTCCTAATCAATAAAGGCCATACTAAAATTGCTTTTATCGGTGTAGACGAGTCAGATTATGAGGTAGGATTCAAGCGTAAAGCGGGATACTTAGCGGCGCTGAAGGAAAGCCAATTACCGGTTATAGATCAGTGGATCCAAAAAGGGGAGTTCACGATTGAGTCAGGCTATATGATGGCAAAAGAGATCATTGAATCTTCTTCTGAAAAACCAACTGCAATTGTCGCGGTTACAGATCGTTTAGCAATAGGCACCATGGAATACCTGAAAGAACAAGGTTTACATGTTCCAAAGGATATTGCTCTAACAGGTATGGGCGCGTCCGATTTATCAAAATATATCACCCCTAAATTAACTACAGTTGATCTATTAAGTGAGCATACTGGAGCGGAAGCAGCCAAGACATTATTACAGATGTTGCAGGAAGGGATTTCCTTAGAAAAAAAACAAATCGACTATAGACTAATAATTAGAGATAGTATATAATCGGTTTTGTAATGAATGTGTAATCGATTACACACAGGACATTAATTTTTTTGAGTGATGTGTAATCGATTACCTATTAACATAATTCAGCAGAAACACTGCTGAATTATGTTAAGGCCTCCGGCGGATGCCACAGATTTTCAATGGAAACTTTTCGAGCTTAAGATCAAAGACTAAGTACGCCACTTCCTGTGGCAACGTCTTTGTGACCCTCATCGTGTGGGCCTAAAAAATCTGGGCGCAAATACCTCAAGGCGTATTTGATTTTTAACGAATGTGTAATCGATTACACACAAACACTATTTAATAGAGGTGATAGTAATGTCAGAAAATCGTCGAATTGCTGAAGAAATTATTGCAGCGGTTGGTGGTAAAGAAAACATCCTTTCTGCCGCACACTGTGCGACAAGATTACGAATTATGGTACAAGATAAAGAAAAAATCAACCTAGAAAAGATTGAGAATGTAGATAAGGTTAAGGGGGCATTCTTTAACTCCGGTCAATTCCAAGTCATCCTTGGTACAGGAACAGTAAATCGTATTTATGAAGAAGTCGAGAAACTTGGAATTGAAACATCAACGAAGGCCGACCAATCAAAAGAGGCAGCGAAAAGTGGAAATGCCTTTCAACGTGCTATCAGAGCATTCGGTGACGTGTTCGTTCCAATCATTCCAGCTTTAGTTGCAACAGGTCTTTTCATGGGTGTACGAGGCTTAGTGATGCAGGAACAAATCCTTGCATGGTTTGGCTTAACTCCTGCTAGTATCCCTGAAAACTTCATTTTATTCACACAAATTTTAACGGATACAGCCTTTATTTTCTTACCGGCCCTAGTAGCATGGTCAACTTTCCGCGTGTTTGGAGGAAACCCAACTATCGGACTCATACTAGGATTAATGTTAGTTAGTCCATCATTGCCAAATGCATGGGGAGTTGCAGGCGGTGATGTTGAACCACTGAAATTCTTTGGATTTATCCCAGTGGTTGGTTATCAAGGTTCCGTGATCCCAGCATTTATCACAGGTATTGTTGGTGCCAAGCTTGAAAAATGGATTCGTAAACGTGTACCAGAAGCATTGGATCTAATTGTAACGCCGTTTTTAACATTACTAATCATGATTGCTTTAGCACTCTTTGCAATTGGACCGGTATTCCACACAGTTGAAAACCTGATTTTAGACGCAACAGTAGCGGTACTTGAGTGGCCATTTGGATTAGCGGGTATTGTCATTGGAGCCTTAAACCAAATCATCGTTATTACAGGTGTCCATCACGTCTTTAACTTATTAGAAATACAACTACTTGAAAACTTCGGCAATAATCCATATAACGCGATTGTTACTTGTGCAACTGCAGCACAAGGTGGAGCTGCTTTAGCTGTAGGATTAAAAACAAAATCAAAAAAATTAAAAGCTTTAGCACTACCATCATCATTATCGGCATTTTTAGGAATAACAGAACCAGCTATTTTCGGGGTTAACCTTCGTTATGGAAAACCGTTTATTATGGGTATTATCGGTGGTGGTGTTGGTGGTTTCTTTGCCTCAATCTTTGGACTAAAAGCAACAGGGATGGCAATCACCGTAATTCCTGGAACACTGCTTTATCTAAATGGACAAATTTTGCTCTATATTCTCGTGAACGTAATCGCAGTAGCGGTAGCATTCATACTAACTTGGATGTTCGGTTATTCAGATAAAATGCTAGAAGGCAAGTAATGACTTGCCTTCTTTACGTAAGGAGTTCATCATGAATCAACATGAATTAATAGAAAAGGCAAATCAAGAAGTTGAGCGAAATAGGGAAATGGTAGAAAGTGATCCGTATCGTTTGCGATTTCACCTAATGCCCCCAGTTGGTTTGTTAAATGATCCAAATGGCTTCATTCAATTTAAGGGGGTATACCACTTGTTTTATCAGTGGAACCCTTTTGAAACAACACACGGTGCGAAGTTTTGGGGACATTATACCTCAAAGGATTTCATAAACTGGGAGCACCAACCAATTGCTCTAGCTCCAAGCGAATGGTATGAGAAAAATGGCTGTTATTCAGGAAGTGCCATCGAGCATGAAGGAAAAATGGTGTTATTTTATACAGGAAATGTGAAGGATGAAAATGGGGACCGTGAGACGTATCAATGTATGGCAGTTTCACAGGATGGAATTACGTTTGAGAAAAAGGGACCCGTCATTTATCTTCCAGAAGGCTATACCGCTCATTTTCGTGACCCAAAGGTTTGGAAAAAAGAAGATACGTGGTATATGGTGCTAGGAGCACAAGACGAAGACAAGCAGGGGAAGGTTGTTCTTTATTCCTCTACAGACCTTATGAATTGGAATTTGCTCGGTCCACTAACGGGCTCGGCGATGAATCAACTTGGGCCATTCGGTTACATGTGGGAATGCCCGGATTTGTTCGAGTTAGACGGGAAGGATGTTCTGCTTGTTTCACCTCAAGGGCTTGAGCCAGAGGGAGACGTATATCATAATTTATTCCAAGCAGGTTATTTTGTTGGCGAGTTAGATTATCAAAAAGCTTCTTATCAGCATGGCTCTTTTACTGAATTAGATCGCGGGTTTGACTTCTATGCTCCGCAAACAACCGTTGATGAAAAAGGAAGAAGACTCCTTTTTGCATGGATGGGAATTACGGATGATAATGAAAAATATCAACCGACTATTGAAAAAGGTTGGATCCATGCGATGACCCTGCCACGTGTTCTTACACGTAAAGGGGAAAAAATTGTGCAGCAGCCAGTGGAAGAGTTGCAGCTGTTACGTAAAAATGAAGTGTCCTATAATGAGGTTCAAATCATAACATCTAATGTTACTCTTGAAGGGATAAAAGGAGAGGCGCTTGAACTCCTTTTTGATGAAATAATTTACGAAGGGGACTCCTTTGAAATCAATTTTAGAGGTGGAGCAAGGTTCGAATATTCTTCGAAACTAGGAAAAATGAGGCTCCAGCGCAAAAACTTTAAGGATGGAAGCATAGAATCACGCCATTGTAAGATTGATGCGGTGAAAAAACTACACGTGTTTATAGATACTTCTTCGATTGAGATTTTCGTGAATGATGGAGAAGAAGTGTTTACAGCAAGGTATTATACAGATGTTGCGGATCAAACCATAACATTCTCAGCCCTTGGAAGGGTACAGTTTGATTTGAAGAAATGGGATTTGGGCTAAGGTACACGCTCGGAGTTAAAAGACTTGAGCTTGTTCTTTAGAATGGTTTCGCGGTACATGCTCAACGCCTAAAGGCTCGAGCGTGACCTGCAAGAAGGGCCTCGCGTACATGCTCAACGTCAAAAGGCACAAGCGTGTCCCGCAAGAAGGGCCTCGCGGTACATGCTCAACGCCTAAAGGCTCAAGCGTGTCCCACAAGAAGGGCCTCGCGTACATGCTCAACGTCAAAAGGCTCAAGCGTGTCCCGCAAGAAGTGTTTCGCGGTACATGCTCGACACCTAAAATCCTAAGCATGTACTTTTAGCCCCTAAAAATAAGTTTAAACGAAAGAAAGTGATGCGATGAAACAGGGTGTTATTTGTTTAGGTGAAGCATTAATCGATTTCATTCCACTTGACCAAGACAATATGCAGTTTCTCAAGAGTCCTGGAGGTGCACCGGCGAATGTTGCGGTAGGTGCAGCAAGACTTGGTGCAAAGTCGTCATTCATCGGGAAAGTTGGGGATGATGTTCTTGGCAATTTTTTAAAAGTGACTTTGGAGAATTATAATGTTCAAACGGAAACGATGTACCTTTCAAATGAAGTTCGTACAGCTATTACGTTTGTTACATTGGGAGAAGATGGTGAGCGAGAGTTTTCGTTTTATATCGAAAAAACCGCGGACCGCTATTTAACTCCTGAAGAGATTCCAGTGTCTCTTTTTGATGAGCATAATGTGTTCCACTTTGGTTCAATCTCTCTCATTGATGACCCGGCGGAGTCAGCGACGAAGAGGGCGCTCCAGCTGGCGAAGGAAAAAGGTTTAGTCGTTTCCTATGATCCAAACCTAAGGCCAATGCTATGGAAGGATTTAGACATAGCGAAACAGAAAATCACTTCTATGCTTCGTGAGGCAGATGTCGTGAAATTATCAGAGGTTGAGTTAGAGTTTATTACAGGTGAGAAAGATATTGAACGTGGTGTTACAAAACTAGCACAATACAATATTCCACTATTTTTCATCACGCTTGGTAAGGATGGAGTGCATGCTTTCTTTAAGGGAGAGTCCATTTTTGTGGAAGCGAGAAAGGTAAAAAGCGTGGATACAACAGGTGCAGGAGATGCGTTTGTGTCTGGATTGTTGTACCAGTTCAGCCGTAGAGATAAAGAGATAGTAGAATATTCGCTTGACGAAATCAAGGAGATTGCTACGTTTGCTAGTGTATCCGGTGCACTTGCAGTATCACAAAAAGGAGCCATGTCTGCATTGCCGACACTTGAGCAAGTTCAGGCATTTTTAGCTAAAAAATGAGGTGGATCAATTGAGAGTCCGCCATTTAATTGTGATATAGTAGTGTGTTCAAACCAAAAAAAGGTGGATCCCAACGAGGGAATCCACCTTTTCTCTTACAATGACTTTTCTAATTCAAACCAATATGTGCATAGCGTTTCCAACCCTTTGTCAAAATTCTCGAGGTGGAAATGCTCGTTTGGTGCATGGAAATTTTCAGTTGGTAGTCCGAATCCCATTAACACAATTGGCGCATGTAGGACTTGATCTAGGGTTGAGATAATTGGCAATGTACCGCCACCGCGTGTAAATGAGGTAGGCACCTTATATACTTGCTCATAAGCACGACTTGCTGCTTGAATGGCAGGGTGGTCAAATGGAGTTACATATGGTGCACCTTTGTCAAAAAGCTGCAAGCTCACTTCAATTCCAACCGGTTTATTTTTCTCAATATGTTGTTTAAGTTGTTCGACGATTACATCAGGATCTTGATTCGGAACAAGTCGACATGTGATTTTTGCATGTGCCTCAGAAGGAATTACTGTTTTAATACCCTCACCTTGGAACCCTCCGTAGATTCCGTTAATATCGAGAGTTGGTCGGACCCAAGTGCGCTCAAGATAACTATAGCCCTTCTCTCCAAAAAGAGCAGGGACACCAAGCTCTTGACGTTGCTTCTCCTCATCGAAATTTAAATCTTTAAATGCTTGTCTTTCCTCCTCAGTTATTGGAAGAACATCATCATAGAACCCTTCAACAGTCACTTTTCCGTCTTCATTATGGAAAGAATCTAGTAATTGCACAAGTGCATTAATCGGATTATGTACGCCACCACCATAGAGGCCAGAATGTAGGTCACTTTTTGCACCTTTTATATCAATTTGAAGGCCTGCAAGTCCTCGTACTCCATAGCTAATGGTCGGTTTTCCGCGTTCATTCATACTAGTATCAGAAACTACGATAACATCTGCTGCAAGAAGTTCTTTGTTTTCCTCAACAAATGCTGGAAGACTCGGACTACCGATTTCCTCTTCACCTTCAATAAGAAACTTGAAGTTTAGTGGCAGGTTTCCTTCCGTTTTTAAAATCGTTTCCAAAGCCTTAAAATGCATAAACGTTTGGCCTTTGTCATCACTAGCCCCACGTGCAAAGATTTTATCGTCGCGAATTTCTGGCTCGAACGGAGGGCTGTCCCATAAATGAAGTGGGTCCACTGGTTGAACATCATAGTGTCCATAAATTAAAACAGTTGGCTTTCCTTCTGCGTGAAGCCAGTCCCCATATACGACTGGATGTCCTTCAGTAGGATGAATGCTGACATTGTCTATACCAATATTTCGTAGGCTTTGAGCAACCCATTCTGCAGTTGCGTTTACATCTTCTTTGTGATCAGGCAGTGCACTGATACTAGGGATTGAAAGGAATTTGGAAAGTTCCTCTAAATGAGAATCTCTGTTTTCTTTTAGATAGGTTTGGATGTTTTTGTTCAAAGTTGTCTCCTCCTTTTTTGATGTGCAATAAACAACTCTATTACATTATTTTACATCAATTAAATGAATAGGGAAATAATTTAGAATTTTAATAACTAAAACAAAAGCACTAAAATATAATTTCATAAAATGATACAAAAGTATGAAGGTAAATTTTAATAATGTAAAGAAATAGAGTCTATACCAAAAATTTCTTTTCAATGCACAAAGGGGCAGGTTTAAAAACAAAAGGGGAGTGGGGAAGTATATGCTGATTAGAAAGGCACGTAAGTTTTTGGGAGTTATGGTCATGATTGTTCTTGTAACAAGTCTTTTTTCGCAGGTTGGACAAGCTTCGGCAGCTGAAGAAAACAGATCGTGGAAAGAATACACAGAAAAAATTATGGCGAAGGATAAAGATGTTGGAACCGTAGAGCTAGAGCTTCAGGGCACCTTTAAGCTTGCGAAAATTTATGATGTGACCCTAAAAGGGGAAAACAGAGTGTACCAAAAATCTCTTGCTGATGTAAGAGTTGGTGCGGAAAATGTAACTGTTCGCGTGAATCACAAAAACGAGATTACGAAAATTTTTATCGATGGGCCGACTCCGATTGAAACAATGAGGGTTGGAATCATGACAACAAACTTCGCATCTATTGACCACGATACAATTGTGTTAAGTTCTCAAGCGGGACTTGAAATTGTGGATAAAGTGGCAGAGGAAACATTCACAATTCCAGCAAATGAGAAAGTAACCTTTACATCTTCTGAAAGTGAAATCACATTAACGAATGCTACTGGAGAGGTTTTATACACAACACAGAATCGACTTTATGCTTTTACTGAAGAGGGAAGTAAAATAAAGGTTGAAAATATTACACGGGCAAGTGGAGACCCATCCTACCGTGGGTTCTTTGAAATAACAACATCACAAGCAGGAGATCAATTGAATTTAATCAATGAAGTTGATTTCGAGCAATACTTATATCAAGTTGTTCCGAGTGAAATGCCAGCCTACTTTGGAGTAAATGCACTAAAGGCACAAGCAGTTGCCGCTAGAACCTATGCGTTAGGCGACTACTTAAGCGACCGTTTTGCAAAGGATGGATTCTTTGTATTAGATAGTGTCATGAGTCAGGTTTATAACAATACTCCAGAAAATGCTGCTACAACACAGGCTGTAGATGAAACAGCGGGAATCATTATGTTAGGTGAAGATGGCAGTTTAGTAGATGCACGATACTATTCAACCTCAGGGGGCTACGGGGCGTCTAAACACCAGGTTTGG